>NZ_JBWKZA010000008.1:0-291427 GCF_059424045.1 Pseudomonas sp. GW456-L12 | reverse complement strand
ACTGGGTTTGGGTTGGGTGGGCGGCCTATCGCGAGCGAGTGTGCTCGCGATAGGGCCTTGAGGGTCAGACGCGGAAGTGGCTGACCATCATTTGCAGCTGGTTGCCCAGGCGCGCCAGTTCGACGCTGGAGGCGGCGGTTTCATCGCTGGCGGCGGCGGTCTGTTCCGAGACGTCGCGCACGTTGATGATGCTGCGGCTGATTTCCTCGGCCACGGCGCTCTGCTGTTCGGCAGCGGCGGCGATCTGCTGGTTCATCGACTGGATGTTCGACACCGTGCGGGTGATGTTCTCCAGGGAGACGCCGGCCTTGCGGGTCAGGTCGACGCTGCTGTCGGTCAGGCTGCGGCTGTTGTTCATCACGTTGGCCACTTGCTGGGTGCCGTTCTGCAGGCCGGCCACCAGGCCTTCGATTTCCTCGGTGGATTTCTGCGTGCGTTGCGCCAGGGCGCGGACTTCGTCGGCGACCACGGCGAAACCGCGGCCGGCTTCACCGGCGCGGGCGGCTTCGATGGCGGCGTTCAGCGCCAGCAGGTTGGTCTGTTCGGCCACGGCCTTGATCACGTCCATGACGCTGCCGATCTTCTGGCTTTCCTGTTGCAGCACGCTCATCGCGTCGGTGGAACGCACCACTTCGCTGGCCAGGCGTTCGATCTGGGCGATGGCTTCGGCCACCACCTTGTCGCCTTCGCGGGCTTCGCCGTCGGCGGCGGCCGCGGCTTGCGAGGCTTCTTCGGCGTTGCGCGCGACTTCCTGCACGGTGGCGGTCATCTCGTGCATGGCGGTGGCCACCTGGTCGGTCTCGACCTTCTGGCTGTTGACCCCGGCGCTGGTTTCCTCGGTCACCGCCGACAGTTCCTCGGCGGCGCTGGCGATCTGGGTCACGCCGTCGCGGATGCCACCGATCAGTTCGCGCAGGGTCACGCCCATGCGGCCGATGCCTTGTTGCAGCACGCCGAGTTCGTCGCGGCGGGTGACGCGCACGTCCTGGGTCAGGTCGCCGGACGCGATGCGCTCGACCACGGTCATGGTTTCACGCAGTGGACGGGTGATCTGGCGGGTGATGATCACCGCGGCCAGGATGCCCACCAGCAGCGCCAGCAGGGTGCTGATCAGTTGCAGGCTGCGGGCCTGGACGCTTTCTTCGTCGCGGCGGTCGAGCTGGAACTGGTACAGCTCTTCGCTCTGGCTGACGATCAGGGCGCCCTGTTCGGTCATTTCCTTGCGCGCCTGGCCGGCTTCGCTGACCGCGGCCTTGAAGGTCAGCAGGGAGGTGCGGTAGTCATCCAGCGCGGTTTTCAACTGGCGCAGGGCATCGCCCTGGGTGCTGCTGAAATGGCTGTCCAGGCCACCCAGCGCGGCAATCGCCGCGTTGATCTGGGCGGCGGCATTGCGTTCGGCGTCCGCGGTGCTGTTGTAGATGTATTCACGGACTTCGAAGCGCGCCAGCAGGAACTCCTCACGGGCCTTGGTGATGGCCTGGAACTGTTCGAAGCGCTGGTCGCTCAGGGGCATTTGCTGAACGCGCGTGGTGATGCTGTTGATCAGGTTGCGCGCCGTTTCCGAGTTGCCGTTCATCACCGCGCGGGCGGCATTGGCGTTGCGGTAGGCGTTGCGCATCTTGTTCAGGGACGCCTGGTAGGCGCTGATGGTGGTGCCCTGTTCCTTGAGCAGCTTGATGTTGGCCGGGTTCTTGAAGCTGTTCTGCAGCTTCTGTTGCTGGGCCGAGAAGTCGTCCAGGGAGGCCTGCACATTCTGCGCGGCGGTTTCGTCGCCGTTGGTCAGCATGTATTGCAGGCGGGTCACGCGCAGCTTGGTCAGCCCGGCGTTCAGTTGGGTGATGTCGCTCATCCAGTTGCTGCGGTCGATCAGACCGCCCAGGCTGGTCCAGCCCGTGATGGCGAGGATGGTAGTCAGGGCCAGGACCAGGCCGAAGCCCAGGCCTAACTTGAGGTTGACGCTGATGTTGCCGAACCAGCTATTCATGCAATTCCTCCAGGAACGTTGTGCTGCTTGATCGTGTATCGCTGGAAGATTGTTGTTATTGGTGGCCAGCAAGGATTTGTTCGCAGGTGTGTATCGGCGGCAAGGGCAATAGCTGAAACGATTTCGTCGCATTAGTTTCTTGCACCATTTTGGGGCTTTCCAAGGGCCTGATTTCGCTCCAGAAACCGCCTGGCCGATTGAGCTTTTTTTCACATCCGTTTCACTGGGCGGCCACGCCTCGCTGCCTAAAGTCCGACCTTCGATCGGGTGCTACGCACTCGATTTGTCATGAGCGGCGGTTAGCGTCTGCTGCGCTGCTCAACTCAATGTCTGGTGGTCATATAGGGGCGGCTCGCACGTGGCGTCAGGACTCAGTCTTCCGGTGGCAAAGCCCGCGCTCGTCGCGAGCCGTTTTGCCCGTTATCGCAATACCCTGGTGATCGCCCTGGTGGCCTTGCTGGTGCTGCCGCTGGTGTTCTTTGTGCTCAAGCCCGCGGCGGTGCCGGACCTGGCCCACGGCAACCTGGCCGGCGCCAGGGCCTTGAGCGCCGGCTGGGCCAAGGGCCAGATGATTGTGCTGATTCGTCATGTGGAGCGTTGCGACCATTCCAGGGTCGCCTGCCTGAACGTGCCCGACGGCATCACCGACCGTGCCCGTGACGTGGCGGTGGGGGTCGGCGCGCAGTTCGAGCACCTGGGGCTGGACAAGGCCGACATCTACCACAGCCCGCTGACCCGTGCGGTACAGACCTCGGGTTATATGTTCAGCAAGGCCGGCAGTGGCGAAGACTGGCTGTTCGACTGCAAACGCAGCATGTTGCGCGATGCCCTGGCGCACAAGGTGGCCGGGCGCAACCTGGTGCTGGTGACCCACAGCGAATGCATGGCCGCGCTGGAGAAGGCGCTGAAGCTGCCGTCTTCGACCCTGGGCTACGGCGCCTCGTTGTTCGTCTCCACCGATACCCTCGACGGGCGTCCGCACATGCTCGGCTTCATCGAAGCCAGCGACTGGCGTTCCGTCGCCTTCAACCGCCCCTGACCGTCCCTTGCCCGAGACTCTGAATATGCCGGCGTTTTCCCGTTCCCGCTTTACGGCCTGGAGCTTTTATAAATGGAACCTCGGCCTGCCGCTGCTGTGCGCGGCGCTGGTGTTCCTGATGTTCGACATGACCCGGATCGACATCGCCTTCAGCGACCTGTTCTTCGATCCGCTGAGCCAGACCTTCCCGCTGGATCACTCCCATCTGTTCGAGAAGATCACCCACAAGTGGGCGCGGATCATCCCCAACTGGACCGGCGAGCTGGCGCTGATCGGGCTGCTGCTGTCGTTTGTCTGGCCGCTGTTCAAGGGCGCAAGGTTTGGCCGCGGCAAGGCCTTGCTGGAGAAGCTCCGCGTGGCGCCGGTATTGCGTTTTACCGCGCGCCATCGCCGGGACCTGCTGTTCGTGGTGGTGGCCTTCGCCCTCTGCACCGGGGCGATTCACTACCTCAAGGGCCACACCAGCGTGTACTGCCCGGTGGAAACCACCCAGTACGCCGGCAAGATCGAGCACAAGGAATGGTATGAGAACTTCGAGCTGTTGAAGACCGCCGGTGACGGCCGCTGCTGGCCGGGCGGCCATGCCTCGGGCGGTTTCACCCTGCTGGCGCTGTACTTCGTGGCCCGGCGTTATCGCTGGCGCCACGCCAAGGCGCTGCTGTACGGCTCGCTGCTGCTGGGCTTCGTCTATGGCACCACCCGGGTGCTGCAGGGCTGGCATTACATGTCCCATACCTTCTGGGCGGGAATCGTGGTGTGGCTCACCTGCCTGCTGACGGCGCTGCTGTTTTATGGCCGCGCGCGCCTGGAGCAGCCGGTGCTGGCGCACAGCGAACCGGGGGCCGAGCAGTCCGCGGTGCCGATCGCGGCGGCGGACCGATAACGGTGCTTCAGTAGCTGACTGAATCGTCGGTGCCAGGCGCCTGGCGGGAGAGGGCCCCGGCGCAATTTTTGGCGCTTGCCGATGTTTTTTGGGTGACCAGAACTGTTAGGGTGCGCGCCCCGGAGAAAAGAGTTCCCGGGTTCCTGGTTTATGGAGTCATGCATGAAACACTTGAGCAAAATCGTCGCCTCTGCGCTGGTTGTCCTGGCCCTGGCCGGCTGCACCGGCACTGCGATGAAAACTCAGCAACTGGATAGTAGCCAGTACACCGTGGTCGGTCACAGCGAAGCAACGGCTACCGGCATCATGCTGTTCGGGGTCATTCCAATCCGGCAGAACAACCGCTTCGTTCGCGCCCAGACCGCCGCCATCCAGGCCAAGGGCGGTGACGCAATGATCAACACCCAGATCCAGGAAAACTGGTTCTGGGCCTGGGTCCTGAGCGGTTACACCACCAAGGTCTCCGGCGATGTGGTCAAGCTGAAAACCGTTCAGTGAGCCATGCCGGCGCCGGCGCGAAAGCCTGGCGACGAGATAAAAAAGGCACCCATGAGGGTGCCTTTTTTATGGGCGCTCACTGTGCCGGTCAGTGGCCGACAAAGTAGTAGGCCTGGCGACTGACCGTGACCTTCTTCAGTACCTTGAGCGGTGGCTTGGGGTCTTCCTCCAGGGCCATGACCGCCACGTTGTTCGGCGAGGTGCCGAGAAACTCATTCAGCTGGGCCTCGGTCTGCACGTCCTTGAGCAGGCTCTGGGTGTAGAACACGCTGGCGCCGGCCGCGCGTTCGTTGGCCTGATACAGCGCCACCTGTTTCCCGGCGGCCTGTAGCGTCTGGATCTCGCTGATCAGCGGCACAAAGGACAGCTTGCGATCGGCGCGTGGCGCGGCCCACTGCGCGGCCACCAGGTAACTGCACACCACCAGCGTCAGCACGCCTATGGCCAGGCCGCGGCGCCGACGCCCCACGACGCTCCAGAACCCATCGCCCGCGGCGCGTTGGCGCAGGCGTTCGTACAGCACTGCCGCGTATTCGGCCGCCAGCACCGCCGCGGCCGGGGTCAGCGACATCAGGTACACGGTGCGCTTGCTCGACGCCAGGCACAGCAGGGTGAACTGGGCTACGAGCCACAGGCTGAAAAACAGCAGGTAGCGGTTTTTCACCAGGCTTTTGCGAAAGTGCCACAGGCCCAGGTAGACCAGGATGTTCCACGGCAGGAAGGCTTGCGGCAGCTTGGCCAGGTAGTAATAGAAGGGCTCGTAGTGCCCGGCCTCGACAAAGGAGCCATCGAAGCGCCCGACGCTGTTGGTCCACAGCACTTCGCCCAGGGCTTGCAGGCCCCCGCGCTGGTACAGGAAATACAACCAGATCAGCAGCGGCACCAGGCCGAGCAGGGTCAGCAGGGCGGGTGTGAGCCAGTGGCCGAGGGCGAAGCGCTTTTCGATCAGGCTGTCGGCCAGCAGCCAGGCGAAGATCACCACACCCGGCATCGCCAGGCCCAGCACGCCCTTGCTCAGGGTGGCGATGGCGATGCCGAGGGCGAACAGCAGCCAGCCCAGAGTGGCCGGCTGGCGTTCGGCCTGGCGCCGTTGGGTGTGGAAAAACGCCAGCAGCGCCAGGGTCACGCCGAGGCTGAGCAGGGCGTCTTCACCGACCCCGCGCACATTGCCCCAGTAACTGGCCATGGTCGCCAGCATGGCGCCGGCGACCCAGGCCACCGCTGGCGGGCGGCCGAAGCGGCGCAGCATGGTGTACAGCAGCATTACGCTGAACAGCCCGGCGAAGGCCGAGGCCAGGCGCACCGCCCACGGCGTGCCACCGAATACGCGGATGGCGCTGGCATCGAGCCACAGGCTCAGCGGCGGTTTTTCCAGGAAGGGCTGGCCGAACAGGCGCGGCGTCACCCAGTCATCGTCCAGGTGCATCTGCATGGCGATCCCGGCGACCCGGGCTTCGGTGGAGCCTTGCAACTGGTGGTTGCCCAGGGCGAAGAAGAACAGCAGGGCGGCAAGCAGAAGCAACAGCGGTGCGGGTCGCGACATGAGGAGACTGCCGAAGAGATTGCGCCGGGGAGGATCAGGCGCTCCGAGTATACGGAGGCGATTCTTAACAAATCGTGAACGAGGGAGGGATTGGGCGGCGACGCTGGCGGCTGGCGGTTTATCCGGGGCGGTGGCGAAGTACCGCGCTCCCGGGCGCCAGGCCAATCCCTGGTCCTGGCGCCCGAACGCGGCCCCGCCGCCGGGCGTAAGGGGCCACACCCGACGGCCTTGCTCAGGACTCTATTTGAGGCTGCCGCAAAGAAACTGCTTCAAGCGCTCGCTGCTGGGGGTTTCCAGTACGCGCTCGGGCGGTCCTTCCTCTTCCACCCGGCCCTGGTGCAGGAACATGACGTGGTTGGAGACTTCGCGGGCGAAGGCCATCTCGTGGGTAACCACCACCATGGTCCGGCCTTCCTCGGCCAGTTGCTGCATGACCCGCAGCACCTCCGACACCAGCTCCGGGTCGAGGGCCGAGGTCGGCTCGTCGAACAGCATTACCTGTGGCTCCATGGCCAGCGCCCGGGCGATGGCCACGCGCTGTTGCTGGCCGCCGGACAGGTAGGACGGGTACTGGGCCTCGACCTTGGCCGGCAGGCCGACTTTGTCCAGGTACTTGCGGGCCCGCTCGATGGCCTCGTCACGGGCGATGCCCAGCACATTCATCGGGCATTCGATGATGTTTTCCAGCACTGTCATGTGGCTCCACAGGTTGAAGTGCTGGAACACCATCGCCAGCTTGCTGCGCATCGCTTGCAGCTGCTTCGGGTCGGCCGCGCACAGCTCGCCCAGGCGGTTCTTGCGGGTGCGCAGCTCTTCGGCGTTGACCACGATGCGTCCGCCGGACGGTTGTTCAAGGTAGTTGATGCAGCGCAGGAAGGTGCTTTTGCCGGAGCCGGAGGAGCCGATGATGCTGATCACATCGCCGGCCTTGGCCTTGAGCGACACACCCTTGAGCACCTCGTGGCTGCCGTAGTTCTTGTGCAGGTCTTCGACGATCAATTTGTACATGCGAGCCTCTCCCGTAAGGGATCAGTGAGTCTGTGGCTTGAGGTAGGCCAGCCAGCGCAGTTCGGCGCGGCGGAACAGCCAGATCAGGACAAAGGCGCTGCAGGCGTAGAGCACGCCGGCAATGCCGAAGGCGCTGAAGGAGGCGTAGGTGGCCGAGTTGACGTCGCGGGCGACCTTGAGCAGGTCCGGCACCGTGGCGGTAAAGGCCACGGAGGTGGAGTGCAGCATCAGGATCACTTCGTTGCTGAAGGACGGCAGCGCCCGGCGCAAGGCCGACGGCAGGAGGATGCGCCGGTAGAAGGTGAAGCGGTTCATGCCATAGGCCTTGGCCGCTTCCACCTCACCGTGGGCGATGGAGCGGATGGAGCCGGCGAAAATCTCCGTCATGTAGGCGCAGGTGTTGAGCCCGAACGCCAGCACCGTGCAGTTGAAGCCGTCGCGAAAGAACGCGTCGAGAAAGTCCTGGGCGCGCACCACGCTCAGGCTGTAGACCCCGGCGTAGAAGAACAGCAGCTGGATGTACAGCGGCGTGCCGCGAAACACATAGGTGTAGAGCCACACCGGGGTGCGCAGCAGTGGGTTGCGGCTGACCCGGGCCAGGGACAAGGGCACCGCCAGGGTGAAGCCGACCATCACCGACAGCACCAGCAACCACAGGGTCATGGCCAGCCCGGACAGCTGCGCGGCATCGCTCCACAGGTAGGCCTGCCAGTACTCCTGGAGAATATCGGTCATAGCGCGGCCCTCTTCACACCGACCGAGTAACGCTGGCTCAGCCAGATCAGCACCAGGTTGGAAAGACTGGTGATGGCCAGGTAGATCAGGCCGCCGACCAGGGTGAAGTAAAAGAACTGCATCGAGCCCTTGCCGGCGTCCTGGGTGGCCTTGACCACGTCGCTCAAGCCGATGATCGACACCAGCGCCGTGGACTTGATCAGCACCAGCCAGTTGTTGCCGATACCCGGCAAGGCATGGCGCAACATCTGCGGGAACAGCACTTTGCGAAAGGTCTGGGCGCGGCTCATGCCGTAGGCCCTGGCCGCTTCCTGCTGGCCCCGGGGCACCGCCTGGAACGCGCCGCGAAAGGTTTCGGTGAAGTAGGCACCGTAGATGAAGGCCAGGGTCAGCACCCCGGCGAGGAACGGGTCGATGTCGATCTGCGCCATCTGCAGCCAGTCGGTTAACTGGTTGAGCAGCATTTGCAGGCTGAAGAACAACAGCAGCATGATCACCAGGTCGGGCATGCTGCGGATCAGCGTGGTGTAGCCGCCGGCGAGCGCTTGCAGGCCACGGTTGCCAGAGGCCTTGGCGCTGGCGCCGAGCAGCCCCAGGAGCACCGCCAGCAGCAGTGACGACAGGGCCAGTTTGAGGGTGGTCAGGGTGCCCTGCAGAATCTGCGGGCCAAAACCTTCCAGAAGCATTTCACGCCCCTTGTTGTTATTAGAGTGAGCTGAAAAAGGCGGCGACGCGGCCGTGGCGGCGGGCGTCGCGCCTGGCGTTGCGCGGTCGCGGTCAGGGCCCGCCGTAGATGTCGAAGTCGAAGTATTTGCGGTTGATCCTGGCGTAGGTGCCGTTGGCCAGGATGGTCGCCAGCGCCTTGTTCAGGTCCTCGCGCAGTTCCACATCGTCCTTGCGCAGGCCGATGCCGTCGCCGACACCGAAAAAGCCCGGGTCGCTGAGGGTGTCGCCGGCGAACTCGAAATCCTTGCCCATGGGTTTGGACAGGAAGCCGTAGCTGGCCTGGATCGACGACTGCAACGAGGCGTCGAGGCGCCCGACGATCAGGTCGGCGTACACCTGGTCCTGGCTCTGGTAGGAGAGGATCTGTACCCCTTGGGCGCCCCACTTGGCCTTGGCGTAGGCCTCTTGGGCCGAGCCCTGTTCGACGCCGACCCGCTTGCCCTTGAGCGAATCGAGGGTCGGCACCAGGCCCGCGCCGCGCTTGGCGATCAGCCGCGCGGGGGCGTTGGAGATCTTGTCGGTGAAGGCGATGCGGGTCATGCGCTTGGGGGTGACGGTCATCGACGAGGCGATGGCGTCGAACTTGCGCGCCAGCAGGGCGGGGATCATCCCGTCCCAGCTGCTTTCGACCCACACACAGCGGGCCTTCAGCTCGGCGCACAGGGCTTCGGCGATGTCGATGCCAAAGCCGCTCAGCTTGCCGTCGGGGTCTTTGTATTCCAGGGGCGGGTAGGTCGGGTCCACGCCCAGCTTCAGCACCTTGCCCGACCAGTCGGCCGCGCCGGCACTGGCCGACACCGACAACAGCACCCATGAAACCGCAGCGATCGTTTTTTTCATTGTTTTTTCCTCGGTTAATCGCCGGCTACGTCAGTGATGACACTGCTACAGCCTTTTGTCGCTACCTGCCCACTCAGCCAAGAAAACGCTCGGCCAGCTTGACCCAATAGGTCGCGCCGATGGGCAGGCAGTGGTCGTTGAAGTCGTAACCCGGGTTGTGTAGCAGGCAGCTGCCTTCGCCCTGGCCATTGCCGATCACCAGGTAGCTGCCGGGGCAGCGTTCGAGCATGAAGGCGAAGTCTTCGCTGGCGGTGAACGGCTTGAGGTCGTGGATCAACTGTTCGTCGCCCAGCCACTCGCGGGCCACTTCCCGGGCCAGGGCGGTTTCCTCGGGGTGGTTGATCAGCACCGGATGGCAGTGCTGATAGTCGATCTGCGCCTGGGCGCCAAAACTCGCGGCCTGGCCGTGCACCAGCTCGGTGATGCGTCGTTCGAGCAACTGGCGCACCTCGGGCGTCAGGGCGCGCACGCTGATGCTCATGTCGGCCGAAGCGGGGATCACGTTGGAGACGGTGCCGGAATGGATCGCGCCGACGCTGACGATGGCCGTGTCCTGGGGGTTGATATTGCGCGCGACGATGCTTTGCAGGGCGACCACGATCGAGGCGCACACCAGCACTGGGTCGACCGCCTTGTGCGGCACCGCGCCGTGGCCGCCGTGGCCGATGATCTTGACGGTCACGGTGTCGGCCGAGGCCATGAACGGGCCGCTGTAGAAGCCCAGGTGCCCGGTCGGATGGCCCGGCACGTTGTGCATCGCGAACACCGCGTCGCAGGGGAAACGCTCGAACAGGCCGTCATCGAGCATCGCCCGGGCGCCGCCCAGGCCTTCTTCGGCGGGCTGGAAAATCAGCTGCAGGGTGCCCTTGAAGTTGCGCGAGCGCGCCAGGTAGTGCGCCGCCGCCAGCAGGGTGGCGGTATGGCCATCGTGGCCGCAGGCATGCATCACCCCGTCGATCCGGCTGGCGTGGGGCACGCCGCTGGTTTCCTGGATCGGCAGGGCGTCCATGTCGGCCCGCAGGCCGAGCGCTCGGCCCTGGCCATTCTTCAGGGTGGCCACCACGCCGGTGCGGCCGACGCCGGTGCTGACTTCATAACCCCATTCGCGCAGTTGCCCGGCCACCAGTTCGCTGGTGACGAACTCTTCGAAACCCAGTTCGGGATGGGCGTGGATCCTGCGGCGCAGGGCGATCATCGCGTTCTGCTGCTCGGCTATCTCGGGTAGCACGTAACGGGCGTTCATGGTGGGGCTCCTCGGCCAGGGTCGCTCGCCAGCTCGGACCCGTCGGGCGAATCGTCGAGGCGCTGTCGGGCTGATCTTAGGCATCGGGCGGCCTGTCGGGGAGGCTCAGTTTGGTTATGATGACAACCTGAAGTTGTCACCTGGGCACGCCGATGAAATTGCACCAACTCCAAGCCTTGATCGCCAGCGCCGAGACCGGCAGTATCCGCGGCGCCGCGCGTTCGCTGAACCTGTCCCAGGCGGCCGTGACCAAGGCGCTGCGCGAGCTGGAAATCGCCCAGCAGCTGCCGCTGTTCGTCCGCACCCCCAGCGGCCTGAACTTCACCGAGTACGGCAAGGTGCTGCTGACCCACGCCCGGCTGGTGCTCAAGCAACTGGAGCATGCCCAGGCCGAGCTGGACCAGTTGCGCGGCAAGAACAGCGGCCGCCTGTGTGTCGGGGTCACGCCGTGGATCGCCCTGACCCTGCTGCCCGAGGTGGTACTGGAGTTTCTCCAGCGCATGCCGCAGGTGCGCCTGGAGCTGTTCGAAAGCCTGATGGCGGTGGCCCAGCCGCTGCTGCGCGACGGTAGCATGGACTTCGCCATCGGCCAGTTGCACCCGTCCCAGGCGCCCCAGGACTTTTCCTGCGAGACCCTGCTGGACTATCAGACCTCGGTATTGGTGCGCCAGGGCCATGCCCGGCAGGACGCCCGCTCGATCCATGAGCTGCTCGATCAGCAATGGACCCTGAACTACGCCCCGGATGGCCACGACGCGCTGATGCAGGACCTGTTCTGGCGCCACGGCGCGCAGATCGACGAACGCCGCATCGTCCGCGCCCATTCCCTGGCGATCCTGCAAATGATGGTCGAGCACGCCGACATGTGTACCTGGGGTCCGACCATCATGAGCACCGCCCCGCCGTTCCTCGGGCGCCTGGTGTCGCTGCAACTGGAGGAGCAGTTCGAACCCCGGCACCTGAGCATCGTCACCCGCTGCAATGTCGCCCTGAGCAACCCGGCGCTGTGTTTCACCGATTGCCTGCTGCAGGTGATCCGCCGGCATGCGCGCTCGGCACGCAAAGAGGACCGGGCCTTGTTCGAGACCGTGCGCCTGCGGGTCTGAGGGGGGAACGACCGCAAGCAGGTTGTGGCAATCGTCACTACGCTGGGAGGTGCGCCCGGCGGGTGATTGATCTTTGAAAACGCCCTGGGCGTCTTTCTTTCCTGCGGCTGAACAGGTGCCTTGAACATGCGCAAACTGTGGCGAAAGTATCTGGACCTGCTGGACGGCGACCTGAACACGCGGGTCTTCGACAACGTCAAGAACCTGCTGGTCTGCGCCTTGCTGTTCGCCGCCGGGACCAATGCGCTGCACAGCGACCACCACCTGTTCCTGGGCCTGTTCGGCTCCGGCCTGACCGGCTGGGGGCTGATCGGGGTGTCGGCGCTGCTGATGCTGCTCAATGTCAGCGACGGCCTACGCCGCTTGGCCAGGCTGCCCTATCACCGGCTGCTGCAGGTCGCGCTGTTCCTGGTGTACCTGATATTGGCGGTGCGGGTGGTGGAGATCGTCTGGAACTTCCGGGCCGAGTAGCGCCAGTCACACCAGGGCGTCGTTGACCCGCGCGGTGAGCACATGATCCTGCCAGCGCCCGGCGATTTGCAGGTAGGCCTTGGCATAACCTTCGCGCTCGAACCCCAGGCGTTCCAGCAACGCGGCACTGCGCTGGTTGTCGGGGATGTAGTTGGCCATGATCCGGTGCAGCTTCAGCTCGTCGAACATATGGCCGATGGCGGTTTGCAGCGCCTCGTGCATCAAGCCCCGGCCCTGATGGGCCGCGGCAAGGGAATAACCCAGGTAACAGGCCTGGAACGCCCCGCGCATGATCCCGGTGAAATTGCACGTGCCGATCATCTGGCCGCTGGCCTTTTCCAGCAGGGCGAAATGCACGGCATTGCCAAAACCATAGGCGACCGCCTGCTGTTCCAGGCGCAGGCGTACCTGTTCGGGCTTGTAGTAGTGGGCAGGTCGTAACGGCGACCAGGGCGCCAGGTGCTGCTGGTTGTCCAGGTGGTAGGCGCTTTCGAGTTCGGCCTGGGCCGGGGCCAGCACCACCAGGTCGAGGCGGGCGCTGTGGAGTTCAAGGAGGGCCATGGATGCATCTCGAATAAGGAGGACAAAGGCTTGCCGGGGTGTCATCGCGACAACACACACAAACTCTACAAAAAACGCGTGTCGACCACCCCGGAAATACCCTATACAGAGAGCGGCCCGCAATCGTCCATGGCGTTCGCGGGCGCCCGTACCACCCACCACGCAGGAGATGGACATGTTCAGGTTCCTCACGGCCACTGAATTAGAGCAAACCCCTCGGCATCGTCATGGCGGCTCCGTCAGCGGAGCCATTGCTGCCTGGGAGCTGAAAAATCTGGCTCTCAATACCAAGGGGTTTGTCATATGTCCAAAGAATTACTCGGAGTTTCTGCTGTAGGGCTGATGGTGCTGGGCGAGTTCTGCGCGATCTACAGCGAAGTGGTCGCCGCCCGCCTGGCGCATACGGGCAACACGTCATGGCCGGACCTGGCGTTGCCTGTACTGATCATGTGTTTCGCCGGTATCTGCCTGATTGGCGCCTATTGGCTGGGCTATTTGGCGGTCGGCGATATCTGGATGATCACGGTGGTGTCGGTGACCTCGCTGTTGCTGCTCGAACCGCTGGTGATCTGGTCGGTGTTCCGTGAGGTGCCGGGGCGCGGCACGCTGATCGGCTGTTGCCTGGGCGCGCTGGGCATGCTCTCGGCGGTCTTTCTGTAAATCGCGCAATGACTCGAATACGGCCTGGCGGTGATCCCGCCGGGCCGTTTTTTTGTCCGCGATTGGCTGCTCGCAAGTGTTAAGTGGCCGCTTCGGTTTGCGCATCGAAGGCCGCCATGGCCATGGGAATCATCGCCAATAGGCGCGACCTGCCGATGCCGTCCCGGGCCTGCACCGACAGCCCATGCAGCACCGTGGCATAGCAGTCCCCGAGGGACATCACGTCGGTGCGCTTGGGCAGCTCGCCAGCGCGCACGGCCTGCTCCAGGCGCTCGATGATGGAGCGGGTCCTGTCGCGACGGTGTTCGGCCAACCATTCTCTGATGCCGTCGTTGTCCGCCGAGCAATTGGTGGCGGAGGACACCACCATGCAGCCCAGTGGCCGGTCGGGCTGGGTATAGAGTTCGACGGCTTCCCTGAGCATGCGTTCGATGGCATCGCGGGCACTGATGTCGTCGCCCAGGGCTGCGTCGGCAAAGGCGCCGTCGCCTGATTCGTAGACTTCGATGGCTTCGCGAAACAACGCTTCCTTGGAGCCAAAGGCCGCATAGATGCGCGCCGAGGCAATGCCCAGCGCGTCCACCAGATCGGACATGGACGTGGCCTCGAAGCCGCGCTGCCAGAACACATCGCGCGCCTTGTACAGGGCCTGCTTTCGGTCGAATTCGCGGGGTCTGCCAGCCATGTCCAGTTCTCGATGCAAAGGGAGTGCTGCCAATTATTGGTCGATCGACAAAAAAATCAAGCCATCGTATTGACGGGGTGTCGAGGGGAGCCCTATTGTTTGTCGACCGACAAATAATAGGGCGTGAACCATGAAAACCCTCAAGGGACCGAGCCTGCACCTGGCTCAATTCAGTGATGCGGCACCGCCATTCAATACCCTGCCCGCCATTGCCGCATGGGCGGCGGGGCTGGGGTTCAAGGCGCTTCAAGTACCGGCCTGGGATGAGCGGTTGTTCGATGTCCGCCTGGCGGCCAGCAGCCAGGATTATTGCGATGAGGTCAGCGGCACCCTGGCCGAACATGGGCTGGTGATCAGCGAACTGACCACCCACCTGTTCGGCCAGTTGGTGGCCGTGCATCCGGCCTACGACAGCCTGTGCGATGGCTTCGCCCCGGCGGCTCTGCGGGGCGACAGTGGCGCCAGGACCCAGTGGGCCCTCGAACAGCTGAAACTGTCGGCCAAGGCTTCGCGTCGGTTGGGGCTCAGCGACATGGGGACCTTTTCCGGCTCGTTCGCCTGGCCCTATTTCTTTCCCTTTCCACAACGCCCGGAAGGCCTGGTCGACTCGGCGTTCA
The DNA here is from genome assembly GCF_059424045.1 of Pseudomonas sp. GW456-L12. Lineage (NCBI taxonomy): Bacteria > Pseudomonadati > Pseudomonadota > Gammaproteobacteria > Pseudomonadales > Pseudomonadaceae > Pseudomonas > Pseudomonas sp. GW456-L12. The sequence continues at coordinate 276,828 of NZ_JBWKZA010000008.1, read as the reverse complement.
ATGAGCTGGCCAAGCGCTGGCTGCCGATTCTCGACGCCTGTGACGAGCAGGGGGTGAACCTGTGCTACGAGATCCACCCGGGCGAGGACCTGCATGACGGCGTGAGCTTCGAGATGTTCCTGGAGCGGGTCGGCAACCACCCGCGCTGCAAGATGCTCTTCGACCCCAGCCATTTCGTCCTGCAGCAACTCAATTACCTGGACTACCTGGATATCTACCACGAGTTCATTCGCATGTTTCATGTGAAGGACGCCGAGTTCAATCCCACCGGCCGCCAGGGCATTTACGGCGGTTATCAGCCCTGGGCCGAACGGGCCGGGCGGTTCCGTTCGCTGGGCGACGGGCAGGTGGATTTCAAGGGGATCTTTTCCAAGCTGGCGCTCTATGACTATGCCGGCTGGGCGACCCTGGAATGGGAGTGCTGCCTGAAAGACCAGGAGCAGGGCGCGCGCGAAGGCGTGGCCTTTATCAACGAGCACATCATCCAGGTGACGGACAAAGTCTTTGACGACTTCGCCGGCGCGCCGCTGGACCAGGCCCAGATCAACCGACTGCTGGGCATTGCCCAGCCCTCCCATCAAGGACGCTGAGCATGGATCTTTTCGAGCAGCAGGCTTTTGCCGGGCGTGACTACCGCCATGGCTACGTACAGGTGGACGGCGGGCGCATTCACTATGTCAGTGAGGGCCAGGGCAAGCCTGTGCTGTTGATCCCCGGGTGGCCGCAGACCTGGTTCACCTGGCGCCATGTCATGCAGGCGCTGGCCGGGCAGGGTTACCGGGCGATCGCGGTCGACCTCCCCGGCATGGGCTTGTCCGATCGCCCCGAGCAGGGCTACGACACCGGCACCACGGCGTCTCGCCTGCAGGCCTTGATGCTGGCGCTCGGTTACAGCCAGTACTCGGTGGTGGGGCACGATGTCGGCATGTGGGTGGCCTACGCCCTGGCCAGCGACTATCCGCAGGCGGTGGAGAAACTGGCCCTGACGGAGGCGGTGATTCCCGGCCTGGCCGAGGCGCCGACGATCTTCGCGCCTGCGGGGCAGAACATCTTTCTCTGGCACTTCATGTTCAACCAGTTGCAGGACCTGCCGGAGATGCTGATCGCCGGGCGGGAGGCGCAGTACCTGGCTTACATGTTCGAAAAGTGGTCGGTGCATCAGGAGCGGGTCGCGGTCCAGACCTATGTCAAAGCCTACTCGGTGCCCGGTGGGCTGCGGGGCGGGTTCGCCTATTACCGGGCCATCCCCGAGAGCATCCGGCAGAACCGCGAGCGTGCCAGCTGCCCACTGGCAATGCCGGTCCTGGCGATTGGCGCCGAACACGCCACCAACGATGCGCCGTTGCTGACGATGAAGGGCAATGCCCTGAGACTTCAGGGGGCGATAGTGCCGGGGTGTGGCCACTTCATTACCGAAGAGGCACCCGAGGCCTTTATTGCTCATCTGTTGCCGTTTCTTCGGCAGGAGGACTGAACACGCCAAGTTGAGTGATCAGGGGGGAGGGGGCGCCAGCCTGTCTTTGCGAGTGGGGCTGATGGGAGGCCAGCATTTTTTTACAGGCTGTTCAGGGATGGTTCAGGGCTTGGCGCTGCAACATGGCAGCCGGCATCCCCAGCCTTCGGGCAGCGCACCCTCTGACGGATCATCCATGGACCACCACCGTATTCGCATCGAGATGTTGGGCGTTTTTCTGCTGGCCCTGATGCTGTTCACCCTGGGCATCTGGGACCAGCCGGCGCAAGGCTTCGATGGGCGCTGGATGTTGTTCTTGCAGGAGATGTTCCGCCACGGCGCGAGCCTGTTTCCCACCACCTATGGCGAGCCTTACCCGGACTATCCGGGCACCGCCACCTTGTTCAGCTATGGCTTTGCCCAGCTGTTCGGCGCCCCTAACGAATTGGCCAATATCCTGCCCACGGCGCTGGCCTCGGCCGGGGTGCTGGCGCTGCTGTACCGCCTGTTGGCGCCGTTCGACCGCACCTGGGCGCTGCTGGCGGTGCTGCTCACGGCGCTGACCACCCAGTGGCTGGAGAAGTCGCGCTCGGTATGCCTGGACCAGATGGTCTCGCTGCTGTGCCTGGGCTGTTTTTACCTGCTGCACAGCGGCGAGCAGTTGGGTTCTAAATGGCGCCAGTACGCAATTTTTCCGCTGTTCGTCATCGCCTTCGCCATCCGCGGCCCCCTGGGACTGATCGAGGTCTGCGGCGTGGCCTGTACCTACTGGGCATTGAGTACTTGCCGGGCACCGGGCGACGGCTGGCGGCGGCTGAGCAAGGTACTCGTCCATGGGCTGGTCGGCCTGATCCTGCTGGCTGCCTGCTGGTGGGCGTTGATGCAATTGGCGCAGTTCAGTGGCGGCGAAGCCTTCGCCCGGCAGGTCTACCAGATGCAGGTGGGCGGGCGCCTCGATGAAAGCGGCGAGCCGCTGTATTTCTACTTTCAGCTCAGCCTCTACCGGTACTTCCCGGTGGTGCCGCTGGCGCTGGCGACGCTGTTCGTCCTGCGTCGGCAATGGTCCACGCGGCACGCCGACGACAAGCTGCAACTGCTGGCGCGCCTGGGCGCCTGTGGATTGATGATCCTGCTCGGCTTGTCGGTGCCGCACTTCAAGCGTGCCTATTACATCCTGCCCATGGTGCCGATGTTCGCGGCAGTCGCGGCTTACGGCCTGCTCCACCCGCAGCGCTGGCTGCTCAGGGTGCGCTGGTTTTATCTCGGCCTGGTTATGCTGTTGCCGGGCTTGTGCGCCGTGGTGTTGCTGGTCTGTCGGCACAGCTGGCAGAAACACAATTATTGGCCGGCGCTGTCGTTGCCGCTGATGATGGCGGTGTTTTTCGGCCTGCAGGTGCTGGCGCTGCATGTCTGGCAAACCACTCGCAATGCGCCGGGGCGGCGCCTGGTGTTGCTCAGCCTGTTGGCCCTGGCGGCGCAGTGGTGGCTGCTGGTGAAGGTGATCGAGCCGGCCAAGGACCTGCAATTCGCCACCCGGGGTTTTGTCGGGCAGGTCGAGCAACTGCGTGGGGAGGACCGCGGCACCCTGGTGTTTCTCAACCTGGGCAAAGACACCTGGGCGGTGCGCTACATGATGAACCTGGACCACGACGAGCAGCCGCGGTTTATCGGCAAGGACGATCTGTCGCCGCTGGCGTCGTTGCCGCGTCCGGCCTGGGTGATCCTGGCGCGCAAGGATCGGGCATTGCTGGCGGGAACTGCGCTGGAGCAGGCGACCCCGGTGTTCGAGGGGCGCTTGAATGACAATCCCTGCCTGGTGTTCGAGCTGAAGTGAAGGCCAGGCAGCCCCAGGGCGGGGCTGCCTGAGGGCGGATTATTTATCCGACTTGATACTGGTCCAGACCCGGGTCCGCACGCGCTCCAGCTTTTGCGGCAGCGGCTGCACCACATAGAGCTTCTTCAGGGCTTCGGGGGTTGGCGTCAGGTCGGTATTGCCGGTGATCTCCTTGTTGATCAGCGCAATCGAATCCTTGTTGGCGTTGGGGTAACCGAGGAAATCACTGATGGGCGCGATGACTTTCGGGTCCAGCAGTGTGTTGAGGAACTCATGGGCCTCGGCGACATTCTTCGCGCTCTTGGGAATAGCGAAGGTGTCGAACCAGATCGGCGCGCCTTCCTTGGGCAGGCGCCAGTCCACCACCACGCCGTTGCCGGCCTCTTTGGCGCGATTGCCGAACTGGTAGAAGCTGCCGGAGTAGCCGATGGCCACGCAGATGTCGCCATTGGCGATATCGGTCATGTATTTGGCCGAGTTGAAGTAGGTGACGTAGGGGCGGATCTTCAGCATCAGATCCTTGGCTTTTTCATAGTCCTGCGGGTTCTGGCTGTTGGGGTCCAGCCCCAGGTAATGCAGGGCCAGCGGCAGGATTTCCGACGGCGAGTCGAGCATGGCCACGCCGCAGGATTTGAGCTTCTCCATGTTCTCCGGCTTGAATACCAGGTCCCAGCTGTCCACCGGCGCGTTGTCGCCCAGCGCCGCCTTGACCTTGGCAGGGTTGAAGCCGATCAGCACCGTGCCGTACATGTAGGGCACGCCGTACTGGTTGCCCGGGTCGTTGCGGTCCAGCAGCTTGAGCAGCTCGGGGTCCTGGTGCTTCCAGTTGGGCAGCTTGGACTTGTCGAGCTTCTGGAACACCCCGGCCTTGATCTGGGTGTCGAGAAACTGGTTCGACGGCACCACCAGGTCGTAGCCCGAGTTGCCGGTCAGCAGCTTGGCTTCGAGGGATTCGTTGGTGTCGAAGGTGTCCCAGGTGACCTTGATGCCGCTGTTCTTGGCGAAGTCCTTGGGCACCGATGGCAGGATGTAGTCGGCCCAGTTGTACACCCGCAGCTCGCGCTGCTCGGCCTGTGCCGCGCCGGCCAGCAGCGACAGCCCACAAACGGTTGCACTCAGTATGCGTTTCATAGTGGCCATGAATGGTTTCCCCAGCGTGGCGATGGTTTTTATGTTCTGTACGCGGCAGGCGGTCCTTGAAAGGGCAAAGGACAAAGAGGGTCAAGGTTCACAAGGGCGGTTCTGGTGACAGCCTGGGCCACCGAGTCAGTGGTCCGGGTTCGATTCTTGCCGACGGCCCCTGGGATTCACAGCACGGGGTTGGCCAAAAGGGGATCGTAATGGCCATTGATCGTGTCCATGGCAGGCAACGCGCTGGCCCTGGGTTCAGGGAATGAAGCCCGGCAACCGCGCCACTCGCTCGGCCAGGTAGTCCATGAGCAAACGCACGCGCAGGGGCCGGTAGCGGCGCTCGGGGTAGATCAGGAACGCCTCGTTGGCTGGCCCGCTCCAGTCGGGCAGGACCCGCACCAGTTGCCCGCTGTCCAGCAGGTCGCTGACCAGCCAGGCCGGGGTGACACACAGCCCCGCGCCCTGCAGCACGCCGTCGCGGATGGCCAACGAGCTGTTGCTCCGGTAGCGCCCTTTGGGGGTGACGCTGACCTTCTCGCCGCTCGGGCCGCTCAGCTCCAGGCGGTCGCCCGCCGCCAGCCAGGCGAAGCGCAGGAAGTTGTGTTCGCCCAGGTCGGCCGGGCTGTTCAAGGGCGCATGCTGGCGCAGGTACTCCGGGGCCGCCACCAGGTAGCGCGGCGACGTCGCGATGCGTCGGGCGATGGCGTTGGGCGGCAGGTCCCCGCCCAGGCGCAGGGCCAGGTCGACGTTTTCCTCGGTGAGGTCGACGAAGCGATCGTTGAAGATCAGCTCCACCTCGATGTCCGGGTATTGCGCCATGAACGCCAGCAGCAAGGCATTGAGGTGTAACACCCCCAGGCTCACTGGCACGTTAACCCGCAGCACGCCTTCGGGGCGCTCGGTCAGGCCGCGCACCTCGGCCACCGCTTCGCTGTATTCCTCCAGCACGGCTTTCGCCCGTTCGTAGAAGCGCTTGCCCTGTTCGGTGGGCGTCAGCCCGCTGGTGCCGCGGATGAGCAGGCGGGTGCCCAACTGCTGTTCCAGGGCAGCCACCAGCTTGCTGACGGTGGGCTGGGTGCTGCCCAGCTCCCGGGCGGCCGACGACAGGCTGCCCAGCTCGACGGCGCGGACGAAGCAATGCATCGCTTTGAGGCTGTCCATGGGTATTCGATATCGGAATGGGTTGTATGAAGTTATGCCTTCTATCACGGTTATTTCGAATGGAGCAATCTGGCTCGCCTCAGCCTTACGGCCTCAAGGAGCTACCCGGATGAAAGCCCTGCACTCAAGATTTTCCCTGCCGCTGATAGTCACGGCCCTGCTTACCGCAGGTCCTGCCCTGGCCCAGGACAACTGGCTCACCACCTGGATGGCCAGCCCGCAACCAACCTGGGGCAACGAGCTGCCGCTGCCCACGCGGATTCCCGAAACCCTGGCCGACAGCACCATCCAGCAGAAGCTGCGCGTCAGCGTCGGTGGCAGCCGGGTGCGGGTGGTGGTGTCCAACGAATACGGCCAGCAGCCTCTGCTGATTGGCGCAGCGTGGGTCGCCGCCATGGAGGAGGGCGAGTCCGTTCGCGCAGGCTCCGGACAAGTCCTGAAGTTTGGCGGCGAGGAGCAGGTCAGCATCGCGCCGGGCGAAACCCGCACCAGCGACCCGGTCGCGCTGGCGGTGCCGGCCCTCGGCGAGCTGCGGGTTTCGCTGTACCTGCCACAGCCCACGCCGTTGACCACCTTCCACTGGGACGGCAAGCAAACCGCGTTCATCAGCCCGGGCAACCAGATTGATGCGCCGCGCCTGGAAGGCAAGGAGCAGGTGCAAGCGCGGCTGTTCCTCAGCGACATCCTGGTGGACGCCGCGCCCGACAGCCGGGCGCTGGTGGTGCTCGGCGACTCCATTACCGACGGCAACGGCTCGACCCTGGACAGCAACCGCCGCTGGCCCGACTTCCTCGCCCAGCGCCTGGCCGCCGAGAACATCGCCGTGCTCAACGGCGGCATATCCGGCGCGCGCCTGCTCGAAAATGGCATGGGCGCCAGCGCACGGGCACGTTTCGAGCGCGACGTGCTGAGCAAACCCGGGGTGAAAAGCGTGGTCGTCATGCTGGGAATCAACGACATCAGCTGGCCCGGCACCGCCTTCGCGCCCAACGCACCCTTGCCTGCACTGGACAAGCTAATCGCCGGTTATCGACAACTGATCGACCAGGCGCACCGCCACAACCTGCGCATCATCGGCACCACGCTGCTGCCCTTCGAAGGCGCCCTGGAAGGCAGCATCATCGAGCACTACCACAGCCCGCAAAAGGAACAACTGCGCCAGGCGCTCAACCAGTGGATTCACAGCAGCCGGGCATTTGATGCGGTGATCGACTTTGACCAACTGACCCGCGATCCACAGCATCCGACCCGGTTGTTGCCGTTGATCGATTCGGGCGATCACCTGCATCCGGGGGATGCGGGGAATAAGGCGATGGCGGAGGGGGTGGATTTGGAGATGCTTTTTTGAGTGTTTGGCGGGTGCGTTGAATTCGAATGCGGCCAGCATTCCAGGCTCGTTCAGGCCGTGTCTGTTTTCCACATGCGCAGGTGATGTCATTAAGGAACAGCGCGGCAGGTCATGCTGCCGCGCCGTGCGTTCGCGGGGTGTTCTACTTCAGCGATGGCGTGTGGCGACTGCCATCGAGCAAGGCGTCTACCACGGCCCGTGCCATCTCCACCGAGTGCACCAGGGACCAGATCAAACCGCGCTCGATGCCACTGCCGCGCTCAGTGATTTCATCGGAAACCTTCTCGGCGCTTTTCAGCAGCAGGGAGACATGGAGCAGGGCTTCTTCGGCGTTGATGCCTTCCCGGACCGAGAACAAGGAATCGCGGCTCACCGGGATACTGACGGTTTTTTTGAGCGACTGAATCAGAGACACATCAGCAGGCTGAACTGAAAGCTTTTGCCGGATGTGCTGATTGGCCAGATCGTGTTCGAGGTTCCTGACGCGATGGGTCGCAGTGCGGGGCGGATCGGGGACGAGCTTTTTCATGGTGTAACTCCTAGTACAGAGATAGGAGCCATCACCGTCGCTGCTAAACGATAGGGTGGCGGCCGTTCGCAGGTTAGCAGACCGGTGACTAGGACCCCGGCGCACCCGAAGGTGCCCTGCGCACGGCCGCCATAAAGCGGAGCCAAAAAAAAGCGCCGCGTAATGGGGGCGCCATGCGCCTAGTTACACGTCGAGCTGCTAAACCCGGTCACTGAATTTGCAGTGACGAATCGAGGCTAGCCAGTGCAGGGCGGTAGGCGCAAGCGGCTGGGAGTTTCTAGGAAAATTCGCACAATAGAAAGAGACTTAACGCTGCTTCAGGGGAAGGAAGGCTCGGCACTGTGAGTGCGGGGAGGGGGCGGTGGGCGATGGTGGCGGAACGTTAAGGCCAGAAACAACAAAGCCCGCACAAGGCGGGCTTTGTTGGTGCTTCGTTTGGTGGAGCCGGGGGGATTTGAACCCCCGTCCGCCAGTACTCCGCTGTCGGTACTACATGCGTAGCCGTGTCTATTGAGTTAACCCTCAGCGACCCGACGGGCAGGGTGCTTTGGGCGAGTTGTGTAAGTTTTAGCCGCTTCGTCCACAACGTACTGCACGGCGATTCTGTTCTGTATGACAATCATTTCGGGTTTACAGACATCCCCTGATGATTGCTGGACCCGAAGGTACCAGAAGGAAGGCTAGCGCCGCTTACGCAGCGAGAGCGTATTCCCCGTAGGTTTCGTCATTGGCAACTATAGGAAGTTGCAACAGTGGATTTACGAGTTCTGTTACCAACTCGGCATGCACCTAAAGTTTCGCAACCGGCGTCGAATCCTAAACGGCCCCGAACCTGCTGTGCATTACCAGCAGGTTTGTAGAGTCTACGCCAAAATGGCCCGCAAGGCCATCCCGAAGGCGGGGCCCGTTAGCCGCCGCCTTCACCCTTGGCGCTGTTCTGGATGCTCTGGATCGCGCGGGTGGTCAGGGCGATGCATTCCTTGGTGCCTTCCTCGGTGTTTTTCGCCTGGGCCGCCTGGGCTTGTTGCACAGTGGCGTCGATGTTGGCCTGCAGGTCCGCGGCCTGGATGGTGGTCCGTGCATCACGGATGGTTTGCAGGTTCACCTGGCACAGGTCTTCCTGGTTCCCGGCGAAGCTGGGGGAAGCCAGGACCGAAGCGGTGACGAACAGGCCTAACAGTACAGAGCGTTTCATGGGCGTCTCCTTGAACTGAAGGGCCAGGCGCTGCTGGCCATCAGTACGAACTGCCGAGATTTCAGGAAGCTCCCGTTTTCGGGAGCTTGATCGGTGGACTGCGGTGGTTCGCCAGGGTTCTATTTTTCTGCCCAGGGTCGCGACCACTGAGCCTGCGGGTGCAAGAAACCTGTAGGAGCTCGCCATGGTCGTTAACGGTATCGCCCACTCACTGGCTAACCGCAGTGCTCTCCAGTTCATCGCGAGCAAGCTTCGCTCCTACAGTGGGCGCATACCGATCAGGCTTGCCGGGACTGGGTCACCCGGTCCACCAGATAGACCAGCCCGTGATAATCGATCCCGCCATGCTGGCTCAGGCCGATTTCACAGGTGCGGCTGGTGGAGATGCCTTCGCTGCAGTACTGCACCGCGTCCTTGAGACTACGCAGGGAGTGGGCGTTGAGCTCTGGTGTGGTGAACCCTTTATCGCCGGCGAAGCCGCAGCAATGGATGCCTTCCGGGATCACCACATTGGTGCTGCAACGCCGCGCCAGGTCGATCAGCGCCTGGCTTTCGCCCAGGTGCTGGGTGCTGCAGGTGACATGCACGGCGACCGGCGCTTCCTGGGGAGTGAACTCGAGCTTGTCCATCAGGTGGGTGCGGATGAAGCGCACCGGGTCGTACAGGTCCAGGCGCACATCGCCCAGGTCCTGCACCAGACGCAGGGTGCAGGGGCTGGTGTCGCAGTAGATCGGGTCGAGGCCGCCGCGGCTGGCGTGGAGCAGGGCGCCGATCAGTTCCTGGCGCTTGTGCTCGGCCTGTTCCGCGTAGCCCTTGGAGGCGAACGGCTGGCCGCAGCACAGGCTTTCGACATTGTCCGGGATCACCACCTGGTAGCCGGCTTTTTCCAGCAGGCCGCGGGTCTTGTCGTAGAGCGAGCTTTGCTCTTTGTCCCCGGCCGCCGGGCCCATGACCCGCGACACACAGGCCGCCAGGTAGACCACCCGTGGCCGCTGGTCGCTGACGGCCGGGCTGAACCGAATGGCCCGTTCCGGCTGCGGCATGGCGCTGGTCCATTGCGGCACCTGGCCTTTGGATAGTTTGCTCAGCGCCGCCGAAACCCTGGCCAGGCGTGGCGCCCCCAGCAGCATCCGCGCGCCGTTGGCCACGTGCAGGGTGAACCGCGCGCCTTGCAAGGTGGCGGCGAAATGCGAGCCAAGCCAATCGGCCGCCTTGGCGTGAGTGGCGTGCTGGCTGCGTAGCTTTTTCACCAGCTCGCCGGTATTGATGCCCACCGGGCAACGCTGGGCGCACAGGCCGGTGGCGGCGCAGGTGTCGATGCCCTGGTATTGATAGGCCGCTTCCAGCTCCGTGGTGTCGACGCCGGCGCGCTTGCGGGCCTGGATATCGCGCCAGATCACGATGCGCTGGCGCGGGCTCAGGGTCAGCCCCTTGGACGGGCACACCGGCTCGCAGAAGCCGCATTCGATGCACTTATCCACAATCTCGTCGGCCGCCGGCAGCGGCTTGAGGTGCTTGAGGTGGATCTGCGGGTCTTCGCTGAGCACCACGTCCGGATTGAGGATGCCGTTGGGGTCGAGCAGGCGCTTGAGTTGCCACATCAACTGGTAGGCATCGCTGCCCCATTCCAGTTCGACGAAGGGCGCCATATTGCGCCCGGTGCCGTGCTCGGCCTTGAGCGAGCCGCCGAACTCCACCGCCACCAGTTGTGCCACGTCATCCATGAAGGCCTGGTAGCGCGCCACTTCCTCGGCGCTGTTGAAGCCCTGGGTGAAGACGAAATGCAGGTTGCCCTCCAGCGCATGGCCGAACAGGATCGCCTCGTCGTAGTTGTGTTTGTCGAACAGCGCGATCAGGCGATTGACGCCGATCGCCAGCTGCTCCACCGGGAAGGTCACGTCTTCGATGATTACTGTGGTGCCGGTCTTGCGCACCGCGCCGACGGCGGGGAAGGTGTCTTTGCGGATCGCCCAGAGCTTGGCGTTTTCCTTCGGGTCTTCGGTGAAGTCGACCTGTTTTTCCACCGGGAAAGACGCCAGCGACGCCATGATCTGCGCCAGTTGTTCCTGGAGCAGCGCGCAAGATGCCGCGCGGGATTCGATCAGCAGCGCACAGGCATTGGCGGACAGTTGCTGGACGAAGGCCGGCATCCCGGGTTTGTCCTGCACCGAACGCAGGCTGCGGCGGTCCAGCAGTTCCACGGCGGAAACGGGCTGGTTTTTCAGCACGGTTACCGCGTTGCAGCAGGTTTCCACATCCGGGAAGACGATCAGCGCCGAGGCTTTGTGCGGGTGGTCGATCACCGTGTCGTAGGTCACCGCGCTGATAAAACCCAGGGTGCCTTCGGAGCCCACCAGCAGGTGGCTGAGGATGTCCAGCGGCTCATCGAAATCCACCAAGGCATTGAGCGACAGGCCGGTGGTGTTTTTCAGCCGGTACTTGTGGCGGATTTTCGCCGCCAGTTCGCTGTTGGCGCGGGTCTCGCGGCCGAGGCTGGCCAGGCGTTCCAGCAGATCGCCATGGCTGCTGCGAAAGGTCGCGACGCTGGCGGCGTCTTCGGTGTCCAGGCGAGTGCCGTCGGCCAGCACCAGGCGCAGGCCGGCCAGGGTGTGGTAGGTGTTTTGCGCGGTGCCGCAGCACATGCCGCTGGCATTGTTGGCGACGATGCCGCCGATCTTGCAGGCGTTGATCGAGGCCGGATCGGGGCCGATCTTGCGTCCGAACGGCGCCAGCCAGGCGTTGGCCTGGGCGCCGATCACCCCCGGTTGCAGGCGGATCTGCTGGCCCTGGTCGCGGATCTCGCGGGCATTCCAGTTATCGCCGAGCACCAGCAGCACCGAATCGCTGATGGCCTGTCCCGACAGGCTGGTGCCGGCGGCGCGAAAGGTCACCGGTACGCGGTCGCGCTGGGCCAGCTTGAGCAGGGCCACCACTTCGTCTTCGGACTCGACGCGGATCACCAGTTGCGGAATCAGCCGATAAAAACTCGCATCGGTGCCGAAGGCCAGGGTGGAGAGCGGGTCATCGAAACGCCGCTCCTGGGGGATCAGTTGTTGGGCATCACGCAGAAAAGCCGTCGGTAGACTCATTGGTCCTCCAGGATCAGCACCACCAGGTCTTTCGGGCCGTGGGCGCCGTAGGCCAGGACCTGCTCGATATCGGCGGTCTTCGACGGCCCGGACACCAGCAGCGCGTTGGTCGGCATGCCCTGGGCCCAGGCGTATTCCTGCTGGACTTGATAGAAGTTGTCGCGGATCTCGCTGGCCTTGAGCAGGGCGAAATGCACCGGCGGCACCAGGCTCATCAGCCGCGGTTCTTCGCGGGTAGGCCAGAGGATCAGGCTGCCGGTGGCGGCGATGGCGCCGAGGGTGGTGGTGAGGCTGGCCGGGGTGTCGTTGAACAGCTCGGCTTTCCATTCCTCGATGGGCCGATCATAGGCCTTCAACGTCGGCAACCCGGGATGCTCGGCCCAGTATTGGCTGACGCGCTGGCCGTGGGGCGTGGTCGGGGCGATCAGCAGGCTCGGCAACTGGCGTTCGCTCAGCAGGCGGGCGAGCAGCGCCGGCCAATCCTGGGCGGTGGTCTGATGAATCTCGGTGTGCACCGCTTCCATCTGCTTGCGCAGTTGCGGGATGCGTTGTTCCGGTGTGTAGGTGTAAGGCTCGGTGACCAGGGCCTCATCGAAGTTATCCACAATCGGCGTGGTACCGCTCAGGCTGCTGCGCAGCTTGCCGAGGATGTTCTGTTTGGCGCTCATCGACGTTCTCCCTGTTTGGCCAGATGCTCGCGGGCCAGGTCGTGCAAAGACCGGGCGGCGGGTTTCGGTGCGCTGTGGTTTTGCGTCCAGGGGCCGACGTTGCTCGGGGTCAGCGCGCGCAGGCGGGTGGCCGCGAGGCTGAACAGGCGATACAAGGTCGGCGAACTGTTGAGCCTGGCCCAGGCGTTCCAGATAAAACGTTCCTTGCGCGAGTACTTGCTGCCCTGGCCGCGCATCACCTGATGGGGGCTGTCCGGAGCCTTGACGTTCTCTTCGCGCAGGCGACGCAACAGGCTCGGGATCGGGATCTTCACCGGACACACTTCGCCGCAGGCGCCACACAGCGAAGACGCGCTCGGATGGTCCGGCACCTTGGCCAGGCCGACCATGTGCGGGGTGATGATCTTGCCGATGGGGCCGGGGTAGACCTCGCCGTAGGCGTGGCCGCCGATGCGGGTGTAGACCGGGCAATGGTTCATGCAAGCGCCGCAGCGGATGCAGTTCAGGGTCTGGCGCAATTCGCTGTCGGCGAAGGCCTGGCTGCGACCGTTGTCGAGCAGCACCAGGTGCACTTGCTGCGGGCCGTCCAGCTCATGCTCCTTGCGCGGGCCGGAGATCATGTTGACGTAGGTGGTGATCGGCTGGCCCAGCGCCGAGCGGGTCAGCAGCGATAGCAGCGGCACCACGTCGCGCAGGTTCTCGACGACCTTCTCGATGCCGGTGACGGCGATGTGCACGGGCGGCACCGTGGTCGACATGCGGCCGTTGCCTTCGTTTTCCACCAGCAGCAGGGTGCCGGTCTCGGCCACGGCGAAGTTGACGCCGGAGACGCCGATGTCCGCTTCGAAGAATTTCTGCCGCAGGACCCTGCGACCGATCTGAATGAGTTGGTCAACGTCCTTGGTGTACTCCACACCAAGTTTGTCGTGGAACAAGGACGCGACCTGACCGGCGTTCTTGTGGATCGCCGGCATGATTATGTGTGAAGGCTTCTCGTGGTCGAGCTGGACGATGAACTCGCCCATGTCCGACTCAAGGCATTCAATGCCTTGTTCAGCGAGGACATGGTTCATCTCCATCTCTTCGCTGACCATCGATTTGCCCTTGATCACTTGCCGCGCCTCGTGAGCCCGGATGATCGAGAGGACGATGCCATTGGCCTCGTCCACCGTTTCCGCCCAGTGCACTGTCACACCGTTGCGGGTCAGGTTCTGTTCAAGCTGCTCGAGCAGGTCGGGCAGCTTGGATAACGCACGGGCCTTGATCGCATTGCCCAGGGCCCGCAGGTGTTCGCGCTCGTGGGCATCGCTGAACGACGCCGCACGTTTGGCCATGAGGGAATCCATGGCGCTGCGAAAGTTGTTTCGCAGTTGTCGGTCGCCCAGGGCCTGGTGGGCCCGGGTGCGAAAATCGTCCGACACGGTCAGGGTCGGAATCAGCTCCGGGGCGCTCATGCGGCACCTCCGGTACGCTGCCAGAGGAAGCTGGCCAGATGTTGGCCGCGCAGCGCTTCCCGTTGTTTCTCCAGCGAACCGTTGATGTTCATCAAGCAGCCGCAGTCGGCGCTCAGCACCTGGTGGGCGCCGGATTCCTTCAGCGCGCGGGTCTTGTCCGCGACCATCGCGCCGGAGATGTCCGGCATTCGGACGCTGAAAGTCCCGCCAAAGCCACAGCATTCGCTTTCGTGGTCGTGTTCTACTCGTTCCACGTTGCCCAGTTGTGCCAGCAGCTCACGACCGTGCAGGTGGGTGTTCATCTCGCGCCGTGCCGAGCAGGAAGTGTGCAGCGCCACCTTGATCGGCTCGCCACTGTCCTTGAGCTGCACCTTGCATACGTGCAACAGGAACTCCGCCAGCTCGTAGGTGCGTTCGGCCAGGGCCTGCACCTGCTTCAAGGTTTGCGGCTCGTCCTTGAACAAGTCCGCGTAGTGCTCGCGCAGCATGCCCGCGCAGGAACCCGATGGCACCACCACCGGATAGTCGCCGGCGAACAGCGCCAGTTGCGAGCGGGCCACGGTGCGCGCCTGCTCGGTGTAACCCGAGGTGTAGGCCGGTTGTCCGCAGCAGCTTTGCCCTTGCGGGTACTCCACGCGAATGCCTTCGCGTTCGAGCAAGTGAATCGCATCCATCCCGGCTTCGGGATAGAACAGGTCGACCACACAGGTGCCGAACAGGTAGACCCGCGACGGTTTCTCGCTGGGGTACTGGCGCGGTTCGGCCAAGGGTGGTGCGACACGGGTCGCGTTAGGCACGGCGTTGTAAAAAAGCTCGCTCATCAGGCGTGTCTCCGGGTGGTCCCGGTTATCCGTCTGCGGCGGTTGCTGAATATAGAGAGACAAGCTTTCAGCAGCCTTGCAGACCGGGTTGTGAGTTGCAGGCGCCGGGTGGGTGCTCCGGCGCCGGTTCTTTCGGTGTCGCGATCAGTGCACCAGCATGCCGGTGAACCAGTAGGCCTGGGCCAGGGTGATCAGGCCGACGATGGTGGCAAAGAATAGGCTGTGCTTGAGGGTGAAGCGGAACAGGTCCGATTCCTTGCCTACCAGGCCGGTGGCGGCGCAGGCCACGGCGATCGATTGCGGCGAGATCATCTTGCCGGTCACGCCGCCGCTGGTGTTGGCCGCTACCAGCAGGGTGTCGTTGACGCCGATCTGGTGCGCGGTGGTGGCTTGCAGCGAGCTGAACAGGGCGTTGGACGAAGTGTCCGAACCGGTCAGGAACACCCCCAGCCAGCCGAGGAACGGCGAGAAGAACGGGAACGCCGCGCCGGTGCCGGCCAGCACTAGGGCCATGGTCGAGGACATGCCGGAGTAGTTGGTGACAAAGGCGAAGGCCAGCACCATGCCGATGGACAGGATCGGCCAGCGCAGTTCGTAGAAGGTCTCTTTCAAAGTGGTCAGACCAGTTTTGAAATTGATCTTCAGCACCAGCATCGAGATCAGCGCGGAGAAGAAAATCGCCGTGCCGGTGGCGGAAATCGGGTCGAGTTTGAACACCGCCGGAATCGCGGTCGGAGTGGCGACGATTGGCGCGCTCTTGATCACCAGCTGATCCAGGTGCGGAATCGCGAAGTTGAATACCCAGCTGTACATCGAGCCGCCGGCGGCGAACATCGCCTTGAACGGCTTGAGGGTCCAGATGGTGACCAGCACGGTGAGAATCAGGAATGGCGACCAGGCCTTGAAGATTTCACCGAAGCTGTAGGGCGAAGGCTGGGTGGTGCGCGGCTGGCCGAAACCGCCGTTGCGCACGGCAGCGGCGCCGACGCTGGCGGTGGCCGCGGCGAACGAACGCTTGGGTTGCCAGACCTTGAGGAACAGCGTCAGGGAAACCAGGCTGGCCAGGGCCGAGGTGATGTCCGGCAGTTCCGGGCCGATGAAGTTCGAGGTGAAGTACTGGGTCACGGCAAAGCTCAGGCCGGCCACCAGCGCCGCGGGCCAGGTCTCTTTGACGCCACGCAGGCCGTCCATCATGAACACCAGCCAGAACGGCACGAACAGCGACAGCAGCGGCAGCTGGCGGCCGGTCATGGCGCCGATCTTGAACGCGTCGATGCCGGTTACCTGGCCCGCCACGATGATCGGGATGCCCAGGGCGCCAAAGGCCACCGGGGCGGTGTTGGCGATCAGGCACAGGCCGGCGGCGTACAGCGGATTGAACCCCAGGCCCACCAGCAGCGCGGCGGTAATGGCGACCGGCGCGCCGAACCCGGCGGCACCTTCGAGAAAGGCCCCGAAGCAGAAGCCGATCAGCAGCACCTGTAGGCGCTGGTCGTCGGTGATCGACAGCACGGAGCTGCGGATGACCTCGAACTGGCCGCTCTTGACCGTCAGTTTGTAGAGGAACACGGCGGCGACGATGATCCAGGCGATGGGCCACAGACCGTAGGCAAATCCATAGCCAGCGGCGGCAAGCGCCATGTCGGCGGGCATCTGGAAGGCGAAGATCGCCACCAGTATCGATAGCGCCAGGGTGATGCTGCCGGCAACGTGTCCTTTGAGGCGGAACACGGCCAGAGCCAGGAAGAAGAAGACGATCGGGATGACGGCGGCGAGGGCGGACAGGCCGAGGCTGCCGAGCGGGCTGTAAAGCTGTTGCCAGGTTTGCATATGGGGTGGCCCCTAATTGTTGTTGGTCAGGCACTGGTCAGCGTATTTGGTTAATTGGTAAGACCAATTTACAATCGCTGTTGGCTAGGGTAAAAGCCTTGTGAGCGGTGTGTCAATTTGCCGCCCTAAAACTTTTGTCGAAGGTGCGGTGCAGATGGCATCTGATCCGCTCGCCGATGTGCGTTCTGATAGGTGCTGGCGGGGCCCCGATAGGCCAGAATAGAGAGCCCGGCGCGCGGTCGGGATCGTGGAGAGTGAGTTATGGGGTTTGATCAGATTCGTCAGCGCCGTTTGTCTGACGATATTGTCGAGCGGCTCGAGGGGATGATCCTCGAGGGCACGCTGAAGTCCGGTGAGCGCCTGCCGGCGGAGCGTGCGTTGGCGGAACAGTTCGGTGTCTCGCGACCGTCGTTGCGCGAGGCGATCCAGAAACTCACGGCCAAGGGCTTGCTGGTCAGTCGCCAGGGTGGCGGTAACTATGTGGTGGAGTCGCTGGGCTCGACCTTCAGCGATCCGCTGCTGCAGTTGTTGGAAAGCAACCCTGAAGCCCAGCGTGACTTGCTGGAATTTCGCCACACCCTGGAAGCCTCATGCGCCTATTACGCGGCATTGCGTGCCACCGAGGTGGATCGTGAACGGCTCACCGCGGCCTTCGAGGAACTGCAGGATTGCTATTCCCGGGCCGGCGATGTGAGCCGGGCGGAAGAGGGGGCGGCAGACGCGCAATTCCACCTGGCGATTGCCGAGGCCAGTCACAACGCTGTCTTGCTGCACACCATTCGCGGGCTGTTCGATCTGCTCAAGCGCAACGTGGTGACCAACATTGGCGGCATGTACAAGCAGCGCACCGAAACCCGCGACATGCTGATCAGCCAGCACCGCGATCTGTACCAGGCGATTATCGAAGGACGTGCCGAGCAGGCGCGCGAAGTCTCCAGCCGGCACATTCTGTATGTGCAGGAAGTGCTGGAAGAGGTGCGTCAGGAAGTGCAGCGCGTGGCTCGGGCGGAGCGGCGCAAGGGGATTTAGTTGGGAGATTCATCGCTGGCCAGCTCGCTCCTGCTAGGAACGAGCTGGCTCGTGATCATGGCATCAAGGCAGAAGGGCGTTACTCTTCCTTGCCCTTGTTGCGCACCGCGCGATGCAGCTCACGATCGGAGTCGCGCTCGCGTTCGGTATGACGCTTGTCGTATTCCTTCTTGCCCTTGCCGAGTGCGATCTCGCACTTGACCATGTGCTTGCTCCAGTAGAGCGACAGGCACACGCAGGCATAACCCTTCTGCTGCACGGCAGCGAACAGCTTCTCCAGCTCGCGCTTGTTGAGCAGCAGTTTGCGCGAGCGCACGGGGTCGGCGATCACATGGGTGCTGGCGGTGGTCAGTGGCGTGAAGTGGCTGCCCAGCAGCCAGGCTTCGCCGTCCTTGAGCAGCACGTAACTGTCGACCAGTTGTGCCTTGCCCGCACGCAGACTCTTTACTTCCCAGCCGGCCAGGACCATGCCAGCCTCGAACCGATGTTCGATGAAGTAATCGTGACGCGCCTTTTTATTTTGCGCGATGGTCCCTGTTGGGTGTTTCTTCTGTTTAGCCATAGGGGCGGCATTATAGGCAGTTGCACGCGTGTCGGCTACGGTGAAGCTGCGTGCTTGAGCAGGTTGAGTGAATCCCGGACAATGCGTCCTCTTTTTTCTCGGTTGGGCGCGTTTTTGATGTCGACGGACAAGGTTTCTGTCCACGGCGGCTGGGCCAGTCGCTGGGTTTTCATACTCGCTGCGACTGGTTCTGCCGTGGGCCTGGGAAGTATCTGGAAATTCCCATATATGGTCGGCGTCTACGGTGGCGGCGCCTTTGTCCTGGTATTTCTCGCCTGCATTGCGCTGATCGGTGTGCCGGTGATGCTGGCGGAAACCCTGATCGGCCGTCGCGCCCGGCAAAGCCCGGCCAATGCCTTGAAGGCGCTGGCCCTGGAGGCCGGGCATTCGGCCAAGTGGTCCTGGGGCGCGTTCGCCGGGATGATCACGGCCTTGTTGATTCTTTCCTTCTACAGCGTCGTTGGTGGTTGGTCGCTGGACTACATCATCGATATGGGCCGTGGTGATTTCCAGGGTGTGACGGCGGATCAGGTCGGCACCTATTTCGGCACGGTGATTGCCGACCCCTGGCGGCTGACGCTGTGGCACACGCTGTTCATGCTGTTGTCGGCGGCTGTCATCGCCAAGGGCGTGGTGGCCGGGCTTGAGCGCAGCCTACGGATCATGATGCCGCTGTTGTTCGTGATGCTGCTGATCCTGCTGGGTTACAGCCTGACCACCGGGCATTTCATGGAAGGCGTGCATTTCATGTTCGACTTCAGCACCGACAAGCTGCTCGACGGCCTGTTGCCGGCCATGGGGCATGCGTTCTTTTCCCTGAGCGTCGGTGTCGGTTCCATCATGATCTACGGCGCTTACATGCCGAAGCATTCGTCCATTTCCGGCACTATTGTCGGCGTGGCGCTGCTGGATACCTTCGTTTCGCTGCTGGCGGGGCTGGCGCTGTTCCCGATCGTGTTTGCCGCGGGGTTGAACCCGAGTGAGGGTCCAGGGCTGATGTTTGTCAGTTTGCCTTTTGCCTTTGGTAATGTGGCGTTCGGCCAGCTGATGGGCGTGGTTTTTTTTGTCCTGGTGGCCATTGCCGCCTGGAGCTCGGCGATCTCGCTGCTGGAGCCGATGGTGGCTTACCTGGTGGAGCGGACTCGAATCCGCCGCGGCTGGGTGACATTCTGGCTGGCGTTTACCTGCTGGTTCGTCGGATTGGGAACGGTGTTCTCCTTCAATATCTGGCAGCAGGCCAAGTTTTTCGTGAACGAAGGCGGGGCTTTCCACCTCTACCAATGGGGGGCGGCGGGTGGTCTGGATTTCTTCGGGGTGATCGATTTCTTCACCTCGCGGATCATGTTGCCCTTGGGTGGCCTCTGCTTTGTGGTGTTCGCGGGTTGGGTAATGGGGCGCGAGGCGGTTCGTGATGAGCTGTCGATCCGCAGTCCGCTGCTTTTTGCCCTGACCCTGTTTTTGATGCGCTATGTGGCGCCCATCGGCATTCTTATAGTGTTTGCCGCCCAGTTGTGGAAATGACGCTGACATGACGACACATATTCAACGCTCGGCCCTGTTGCCTTATCCGGCGCAGTTTTTGTACGACCTGGTCAACGACGTGGCGCGCTACCCGGAGTTTTTACCCTGGTGCTCGTCGGCCGAGGTGCTGGAGAGCAGTGAGGTGCAGATGCGCGCCAGCCTGGCCGTTGCCAAGGGCGGGCTCAGCCAGCATTTCGTGACGCGCAATACCCTGGTGCCGGGCCAGTCGATCGAGATGAACCTGGAGGAAGGGCCGTTCAACCAGTTGCACGGCGTGTGGATTTTCAAGCCGCTGGGCGAGAAGGCCTGCAAGATCAGCCTGGATTTGTCGTTCGACTACGCCGGTCCACTGGTTCGCGCGACCTTGGGGCCTTTGTTCAACCAGGCGGCCAACACCCTGGTCGATGCGTTTTGTCAGCGGGCCAAGCAGTTGCATGCTTGAGCCAATGATCGAAGTCGAGGTGGTGTATGCCGCGGTCGACCGGCAGGTATTGCTCAGTGTTGCGGTGCCAACGGGGACTACTGTTCGTGCGGCAGTGAAAGGCTGTGGGATAGGCACGCAATTTCCAGAATTGGATCTGGACAATTGTCCGCTGGGGATCTTTGGCAAAGCGGTTGCGGACCCGGGGAAGCAGCCGGTTCGGGCGGACGACCGCATTGAAATCTACCGCCCGCTGCTGGCTGACCCTAAAGAGGTCCGACGTCTGCGCGCGGCAAAGGCGGCGCAGGCCCGGGCTCGTACTTCAGAGTCCTGAGCAAATCGACAGGCAACAAAAAGCCCGGACTCGCCGGGCTTTTTTATTTCACCACAAATTATTGCGGCGAGGTGTCCAGAGGTTCTGGCGTTGGCACCGGAACGGTCTCGACGTTGTCGACGTCCTTCTGGATCTGATCGAGCAGAGAGCCAGGCTTGGCCGGTTTTTCCGGTTTTGGCTGTTCGGCGTTTTCAGTAGGGGCGGTCACGGTAGTGCCGCTGTACTTGCCCAGGATGGCTTCGTCGCGGCTTACGCCAGGCATGAAGTCACCGGAAAGGCTGACCAGTTGGTCGTTACCGTTGAAGATAACGCTGACGCGCTCCTGCTGGCGTTCACCGCCACCTGGTTGCAGGCTGTACAGATAATCCCAGCGATCGGCGTGGAACGTGTCGGTCAACAGAGGGTTGCCCATGATAAACCGTACTTGCCGGCGGGTCATTCCCGGGCGTAACTGGTCTATCATGTCCTGCGTGACGACATTGCCCTGCTGGATGTCGATTTTGTAAACCCCGGGGAATGAACAACCGGCGAGTGCGAGCAGTCCCACGAAGGTGAAACTGGTTAGCAAGAGCTTGGTGTTTTGCATCGGTGGGCGACTTCCACTATCTTGGCTGGGACAACGTAAACCCCGATCATACCCGCATTAAGAGAAGCTGCGAAGCAGCATCCGCGAGAAAGCTGACCATGGTTGAAAATAGCGAACTACGTAAAGCCGGCCTTAAAGTGACTCTGCCACGGGTCAAAATTCTACAAATGCTCGATTCCGCCGAGCAGCGACACATGAGCGCCGAGGATGTTTACAAGGCGCTGATGGAAGCTGGCGAGGATGTCGGTCTGGCCACGGTTTACCGTGTTCTGACCCAGTTTGAAGCAGCAGGCCTTGTGGTACGCCACAACTTTGATGGCGGTCATGCGGTATTCGAACTGGCTGACGGCGGTCACCACGACCACATGGTCAACGTGGATTCCGGTGAGGTGATCGAATTCTTCGACGAAGAAATCGAGAAGCTTCAGAAGGCGATTGTCGAGAAGCATGGCTTCGAGTTGGTGGATCACAACTTGGTGCTGTACGTACGCACGAAGAAATAAGCATGTCGCGCGGACATAGTCCGCGAAACGATCGAAGGCGACCCAAGGGTCGCCTTCGTGCTTTCTGCTCTTTATTAAAGTGGCAGGGACTCAAGCCTTGGCGGTAACCACCATTTTTTTCGCGTGGGCCAGCGACTCCTTGGTCAGGTCGATGCCGCCCAGCATCCGCGCTACCTCTTCGATCCGCTCGGTCTTGCCCAGTTTGGAAACCGCGGTGTGAGTCGCATCGCTGCCGCGCACCTTGTGCACAAAAAGATGTTGATGGCCCTGGGCTGCCACCTGCGGCAAGTGGGTGACCGTCAATACCTGGCCGCGCTCACCGAGGCGACGTAGCAGTTGGCCGACGATCTCCGCGGTCGGGCCGCCGATGCCGACGTCCACTTCGTCGAATACCAGGGTCGGGACACGAGAGGTCTGCGCGGTAATCACCTGGATTGCCAGGCTGATCCGCGACAGTTCGCCCCCGGATGCGACTTTAGCCAGGGCCTTGAGCGGCTGGCCGGGGTTGGCGCTGACCAGCAGCTCGACCTGCTCGAGGCCGTTGGGCTGCAGTTCATCGCCGCTGTTGGCGTGCAGTTCGATGGTGAAGCGGCCGCCAGGCATGCCCAGGCGCTGGATTTCCTGTTCTACGGCGCTGGCCAGGCTGGTTGCGGCCTGCTGGCGCAGCTCGCTCAGCTCCCTGGCTTTTTTGTGATAGTGCCGGGCATAGGATTTCAGCTCATCGCCCAGGCGCTCAATGGATTCGTCATTGGCATCCAGAGTTTCGATTTCCTCCAGCAGTTTCTGCTGCATGGCTGCCACCTCGGTGGGCTGGATCCGGTGTTTGCGGGCCAGGGTATAGATGGCGTCCAGCCGCTCCTCCAGTTGTTGCAGGCGCGCCGGGTCCGCATCGAAATGGTCGACGAAGCGATTCAGTTCGCCGACGGCTTCTTCGACCTGGATTTGCGCGCTGGCCAGCAGGTTGGTGGCTTCCGCCAGGGCGCCGGAGGTGTTGCCGATGCTCGACAGGCGATTGAGGCTCGCTGTGAGGGCGCTGAGGACGTTGCCCGAATCACTTTCGCTGCAATGCTCGACGACTTGCCGGCAGATGCCCAGCAGGCTTTCGGCATTGGTCAGGTTCTTGTGTTCGAGTTCCAGTTGCTCGAGTTCGTTTTCGCCCAGGGCGAGGTTCTCCAGTTCCTCCAGCTGATAGCTGAGGAGCTGGTGGCGCGCCCGCTGCTCGTCCCCGGAGTTGGACAGGCGCTCCAATTCCTGGCGGGTCTGGCGCCAGCGCTGGGCCGCCAGCGATACCTGGCGAGCCAGGTCGGTGGCGCCAGCGTATTCGTCGAGCAGGCGGCGGTGGGTATCGGTTTTCAGCAGCGACTGGTGTTCATGCTGGCTGTGGATGTCGATCAGCAGTTCGCCGAGTGCCTTGAGGTCGCCTAGCGGGCACGGGGAGCCATTGATGTAGCCACGGGAACGGCCTTCGGCGGTGATGACCCGGCGCAGGATGCATGGGCTGTCGTTGTCCAGGTCGCGTTCGGCGAGCCAGGTGCGGGCCTCGGGAATGTCTTCCAGGTCGAAGGTGGCGAGAATGTCGGCCTTGTCGGCACCTGGGCGTACTACGCCACTGTCGGCGCGATCACCCAGGGTCAGCCCCAGGGCGTCGAGCATGATCGATTTGCCGGCGCCGGTTTCACCCGTGATGACGCTCATCCCGCGATCCAGTTCCAGATCGAGATGCTCAACGATGGCGTAGTTGTGTACGGACAGGTGCACCAGCATAAAGGCCGCTCCCAAGCTTTAGGTCTGGTTATTTATACAGTGTTTTGTTTTCGGCTGACAATGCCTGCCCTTAGCTCGATTCGCTTGCTTGACGGATTTTTTTATCGTGTGCGGGAATAATTGGTGACCGGCGTTTGGGGTCGTCCAATGATTTTTGCCGAGGGCGCGGCCCTTGAACCTGGAAAATGCGACCCCATATACCGGGGCAGAAGCGTGAGTTGAGCTCGCGGACGATATTGAAAGGAGAATTTTATGGCTGACGAACAGACGCTGGATACGCAAAATCTCGACGCCAATCAGGCCCCCGAGGCCTCGGGCGAAGATCTGGCGGCTCGTGTGCAAGTGCTCGAAGAGCAGTTGGCTGGCGCTCAGGATCAGGCATTGCGTGTTGCGGCCGATCTGCAGAACGTCCGCCGCCGTGCCGAGCAGGATGTAGAAAAAGCTCACAAATTCGCCCTCGAGCGTTTTGCTGGCGACCTGCTGCCAGTGATCGACAGTCTCGAGCGCGGTCTTGAGTTGTCCAGCCCGGACGACGAAAGCATTCGCCCGATGCGTGAAGGTATCGAACTGACCCTGAAGATGTTCCAGGACACCCTGAAGCGTTATCAGTTGGAAGCGATCGATCCGCATGGCGAACCATTCAACGCTGAACAGCACCAGGCGATGGCCATGCAGGAAAGTGCCGACGTCGAGCCGAACAGCGTTCTCAAGGTGTTCCAGAAGGGCTATCAGCTCAACGGTCGCCTGCTGCGCCCGGCCATGGTCGTGGTCAGCAAGGCGCCCGCACCGGTTTCGCCTTCGATTGACGAGAAGGCTTGAAATCGCGCGCAGGGGCCCCATTTATAGGTCAAGCGTTTAAGTGCTACCGCAGTCGGCCACCATTGCTGCGGCAACAAAATCTAAAGTTTCGGGAGAGTTAACATGGGCAAAATTATCGGTATCGACCTGGGGACTACCAACTCCTGCGTCTCCATTCTTGAAAACGGCAACGTAAAAGTTATCGAAAACGCTGAAGGCGCGCGTACCACGCCGTCCATCATCGCTTACGCCAACGATGGCGAAATCCTGGTTGGCCAGTCGGCCAAGCGTCAGGCCGTGACCAACCCGCACAACACCCTGTACGCGGTGAAGCGTCTGATCGGTCGCCGTTTCGACGAAGAAGTCGTACAGAAAGACATCCAGATGGTCCCTTACAAGATCGTCAAGGCTGACAACAACGACGCCTGGGTTGAAGTGAACGGCCAGAAAATGGCTCCGCCACAGATCTCGGCCGAAATCCTCAAGAAAATGAAGAAGACCGCCGAAGACTACCTCGGCGAGGCCGTGACCGAAGCGGTGATCACCGTTCCGGCCTACTTCAACGACAGTCAGCGCCAGGCGACCAAAGACGCCGGCCGCATCGCGGGCCTGGATGTAAAACGTATCATCAACGAACCAACCGCGGCCGCTCTGGCTTACGGCATGGACAAGGCCAAGGGCGATCACACCGTGATCGTTTATGACTTGGGTGGCGGTACCTTCGACGTATCCGTGATCGAAATCGCTGAAGTCGATGGCGAGCACCAGTTCGAAGTACTGGCAACCAACGGTGACACCTTCCTCGGTGGTGAAGACTTCGACATCCGTCTGATCGACTACCTCGTGGACGAGTTCAAGAAAGAAAGCGGCATGAACCTCAAGGGTGACCCGCTGGCCATGCAGCGCCTGAAAGAAGCCGCTGAAAAAGCCAAGATCGAGCTGTCCTCGAGCCAGCAGACCGACGTCAACCTGCCGTACATCACCGCAGATGCCACTGGTCCTAAGCACCTGAACGTGAAGATTTCCCGCGCCAAGCTGGAGTCGCTGGTCGAAGACCTGGTTCAGCGCACCATCGAGCCTTGCCGCATCGCCATGAAAGACGCCGGTATCGACGTCAGCAAGATCGACGACGTGATCCTGGTCGGCGGTCAGACCCGCATGCCGCTGGTGCAGAAGCTGGTCACCGATTTCTTCGGTAAAGAAGCACGTAAGGACGTGAACCCGGACGAAGCCGTTGCCATGGGTGCTGCCATCCAGGGCGCGGTACTGGCCGGTGACGTGAAAGACGTACTGCTGCTGGACGTCAGCCCGCTGACCCTGGGTATCGAAACCATGGGTGGCGTGATGACCGCGCTGATCGAGAAAAACACCACGATTCCTACCAAGAAATCGCAAGTGTTCTCGACTGCCGACGACAACCAGGGCGCAGTGACCATTCACGTGCTGCAGGGCGAGCGTAAGCAAGCCGCGCAGAACAAGTCCCTGGGCAAGTTCGACCTGGCCGAGATTCCACCAGCTCCACGTGGCGTGCCGCAAATCGAAGTGACCTTCGACATCGACGCCAACGGCATCCTGCACGTAGGCGCGAAAGACAAGGCGACCGGCAAGACCCAGTCGATCGTGATCAAGGCCAACTCCGGTCTGTCCGAGGAAGAAATTCAGCAGATGGTTCGTGATGCTGAAGTCAACGCCGAAGAAGACCGCAAGTTCGAAGAGCTGGCCAGCGCGCGCAACCAAGGCGATGCCCTGGTTCACTCGACTCGCAAGATGATCGCTGATGCGGGCGACAAAGTGACTGCTGAAGAGAAGGCTGCGATCGAAGCTGCCGTGGTTGCCCTTGAAGCCGCTATCAAAGGCGACGACAAGGCTGCCATCGACGCCAAGGTCGAAGAGCTGTCGAAAGTGTCCGCTCCGGTCGCTCAGAAGATGTACGCCGAGCAGGCTCAGCCGGCAGAAGGCGCAGCTTCGCAGGGTGAATCGGCCGAGAAAGCCGACGACGTCGTCGACGCTGAGTTCGAAGAAGTAAAAGACCACAAGTAAGACTGCTTGTTGGTCGGCCGGTTGACTGCCTTTGTGCGGTGACTGGTAGGATGTCGCCGCGCGGGAGCTTGCTCCCGCGTTGGCGTGTCTGGAGCAAGCGAATTTTTTACGGCGTGCGGCTCTTTTCGCGCGCTGGCGGTACGGTCGGAAATGCTCCTGCTTTCCGTTCGGGATTACCGCAGTTGTCGGCCAGTCTGTTGGTCGTCTATCCAAGACCAGGATCGTTGAATTGACGTGAGTTGGGTCCGGGCCTGTATTGGGGCTCAACGAGTTTGGCGAGGCTCAGGAGAGCATTGTCGAACGTCCTTAAGAGTGTGAAGACTTATGGCAAAGCGTGACTATTACGAAGTATTGGGTGTGGAGCGAGGCTCGAGCGAAGCCGACCTGAAAAAGGCTTACCGCCGCCTGGCGATGAAGCACCACCCGGACCGTAATCCCGGCGACAAAGCGTCGGAAGATATGTTCAAGGAGGCCAACGAGGCCTATGAAGTATTGTCTGACTCGAGCAAGCGCGCGGCTTATGACCAGTACGGTCACGCCGGTGTCGATCCGAGCATGGGCGGTGGTGGTGCCGGCTTTGGTGGCCAGAACTTCTCCGACATCTTTGGCGATGTCTTCAGTGATTTCTTTGGTGGCGGTCGTGGCGGCTCCCGTGGCGGGGCTCAGCGTGGCAGCGACTTGCGCTACACCCTGGAGCTGAACCTGGAAGAGGCGGTGCGCGGCACCACCGTGAATATCCGCGTTCCGACGCTGGTCAACTGCAAGCCTTGCGACGGCTCGGGCGCCAAGAAAGGCTCCTCGCCTGTTACCTGTCCGACCTGTGGCGGTATCGGCCAGGTGCGCATGCAACAGGGCTTCTTCTCGGTGCAGCAGACCTGCCCGCGTTGCCATGGCCAGGGCAAGATCATTTCCGATCCGTGCGATTCCTGTCATGGCGAAGGTCGCGTCGAAGAGTACAAGACGCTGTCGGTTAAGGTACCGGCGGGCGTCGATACCGGCGACCGCATTCGTCTGTCCGGAGAAGGAGAGGCGGGGACCCAGGGCGGCCCTACGGGCGACCTGTATGTGGTGATCAATGTGCGTGAGCACTCGATCTTCCAGCGCGACGGCAAGCACCTGTTCTGTGAAGTGCCTATCAGCTTCGTTGACGCGGCGCTGGGCGGCGAGCTGGAAATCCCGACGCTGGATGGCCGGGTCAAGCTGAAGATCCCTGAGGGCACCCAGACCGGCAAGCAGTTCCGTGTGCGTGGCAAGGGCGTGGCTCCGGTGCGTGGCGGCGGTGCTGGCGACTTGATGTGCCGGGTTGCGGTGGAAACGCCGGTGAACCTGAGTCGTCGTCAGCGTGAATTGCTCGAAGAGTTGCGTGGTTCCCTGGCGGACGACAATACCCACTCGCCGAAAACCACTGGCTGGTTCGAAGGCGTGAAGCGCTTCTTCGGCGACCTGTAAGGAGCGAAGCATGCGACGTATAGCTGTGATGGGCGCCGCAGGGCGCATGGGTAAGAACCTGGTGGAGGCCGTGCAACAGCGCTCGCCGCTCTCCGGACTTACCGCGGCGATCGTGCGGCCTGGCAGTTCGTTGGTCGGTGCCGATGCTGGCGAGCTGGCATCGCTGGGGCGCATCGGTGTGCCGATGTCCGACAGCTTGGAAAAGGTTGCCGATGAATTCGATGTGTTGATCGATTTCACGCTGCCGGAAGTGATGCTGAAGAACCTGGCGTTCTGCCGCAAGGCGGGCAAGGCCATGGTGATCGGTACCACGGGCTTGGGCGCCAAGGAAAAGCAGGTGCTGGCCGAGGCAGGCAAGGATATTCCGATCGTGTTCGCCGCCAACTTCAGCGTTGGCGTCAATCTGTCGCTGAAGCTGCTCGACATGGCAGCCCGTGTGCTGGGCGATGATGCAGACATCGAAATCATCGAGGCGCATCACCGGCACAAGATCGACGCGCCTTCGGGGACGGCTCTGCGCATGGGCGAGGTGATTGCCGATGCGCTGGGGCGTGATCTGCAGAAGGTCGCGGTGTATGGCCGTGAAGGCCATACCGGCGCTCGTGAGCGTGAAACCATTGGTTTCGCCACGGTCCGGGGTGGTGATGTGGTGGGCGATCACACGGTGTTGTTCGCTGCTGAGGGCGAGCGTCTGGAGATTACCCATAAGGCTTCCAGTCGCATGACTTTCGCCAAGGGTGCAGTACGTGCTGCGTTGTGGCTGGACGGTCGTCCGGCGGGTCTTTATGACATGCAGGATGTGCTGGATCTGCGTTGAGATGCATCCAAAACAGGGCTAGGCTTCGCGCTTGAGCCCTGTTTTACCCCGCTAAGCGATGTTCTGTCGCATTCCTCTGCCTTTAAGGCTCTTTAGCGGTGGACCAAAAAGGCCTTTTTCTGTAAGCTACAGCTTTAGTGTGTCCACTAAAAGCGCGCAGAATAATTCGGTGAAGAAGCGGGGTGACGTGTCCATACGTCACTCCGCTTTTTTACAACCTGCGATCGCCCTTTCAGGCTTTATTTACGGGAGGTCTTCTTGACTAAGCCAGCCATACTCGCCCTTGCTGATGGCAGCATTTTTCGCGGCGAAGCCATTGGAGCCGACGGTCAAACCGTTGGTGAGGTGGTGTTTAACACCGCAATGACCGGCTATCAGGAAATCCTTACCGATCCTTCCTACGCCCAACAGATCGTTACCCTGACTTACCCGCATATCGGCAATACCGGCACCACGCCGGAAGACGCCGAGTCCGATCGTGTCTGGTCGGCCGGTCTGGTGATTCGCGACCTGCCACTGGTTGCGAGCAACTGGCGTAACACCCTGTCCCTGTCCGATTACCTGAAAGCCAACAATGTTGTGGCGATCGCCGGTATCGACACCCGTCGCCTGACGCGCATCCTGCGTGAGAAAGGCGCGCAGAACGGCTGCATCATGGCCGGTGACAATATCTCCGACGAAGCGG
Source organism: Pseudomonas sp. GW456-L12 (assembly GCF_059424045.1). Lineage (NCBI taxonomy): Bacteria > Pseudomonadati > Pseudomonadota > Gammaproteobacteria > Pseudomonadales > Pseudomonadaceae > Pseudomonas > Pseudomonas sp. GW456-L12. The sequence goes on along the minus strand of NZ_JBWKZA010000008.1, from coordinate 247,806 downwards.
CGATTGCCGCAGCGCGCGGCTTCCCTGGCCTGAAAGGCATGGATCTGGCGAAGGTCGTCAGCACCAAGGAAAGCTACGAGTGGCGCTCCAGCGTCTGGAGCCTGAAGACCGACAGTCATCCGACCATCGAGGCTTCCGAGCTGCCGTACCACGTGGTTGCCTACGACTACGGCGTCAAGCTGAACATCCTGCGCATGCTGGTCGAGCGCGGTTGCCGCGTGACCGTAGTGCCTGCGCAAACTCCGGCCAGCGACGTCCTGGCACTCAAGCCTGACGGCGTGTTCCTGTCCAACGGTCCTGGCGACCCCGAGCCTTGCGATTACGCCATCCAGGCGATCAAGGACGTGCTGGAAACCGAGATCCCGGTCTTCGGTATCTGCCTGGGCCACCAACTGCTGGCACTGGCCTCCGGCGCCAAGACGGTGAAGATGGGCCACGGCCACCACGGTGCCAACCACCCGGTCCAGGACCTGGACAGCGGTGTAGTGATGATCACCAGCCAGAACCACGGTTTTGCGGTGGACGAAGCCACCCTGCCAGGCAACGTGCGGGCGATCCACAAATCGCTGTTCGACGGTACCCTGCAAGGCATCGAACGTACCGACAAGAGCGCGTTCAGCTTCCAGGGTCACCCTGAAGCGAGCCCGGGCCCGAACGATGTGGCGCCGCTGTTCGATCGTTTTATCAACGAGATGGCCAAGCGACGCTGAGTGCTCGCCCCTGAAGGTGGCCCCGGCCTCGGCGGCCCCTTCAGCGCTTCAGAGATTTGATCAAGACGGCTTGCCGACTGACCTGCGGATTTGAGTGACAACCCATGCCAAAACGTACAGACATTAAAAGCATCCTGATTCTCGGCGCTGGCCCGATCGTGATCGGCCAGGCTTGCGAATTCGACTACTCCGGCGCCCAGGCCTGCAAGGCCCTGCGCGAAGAGGGTTACCGGGTCATCCTGGTGAACTCCAACCCGGCGACCATCATGACCGACCCGGCCATGGCCGACGCCACCTACATCGAGCCGATCAAGTGGCAGACCGTTGCCAAGATCATCGAGAAAGAACGTCCGGACGCTCTGCTGCCGACCATGGGTGGCCAGACTGCGTTGAACTGCGCCCTGGACCTGGAGCGTGAAGGCGTTCTGGAGAAGTTCGGCGTGGAAATGATCGGCGCCAATGCCGACACCATCGACAAGGCCGAAGACCGCTCGCGCTTCGACACCGCGATGAAGGCGATCGGCCTGGAGTGCCCGCGCTCCGGTATCGCCCACAGTATGGACGAGGCCAATGCGGTCCTCGAGAAGCTGGGCTTCCCGTGCATCATCCGCCCGTCCTTCACCATGGGCGGCACCGGTGGTGGTATCGCCTACAACCGTGAAGAGTTCGAAGAAATCTGCGCCCGTGGCCTGGACCTGTCGCCGACCAAGGAACTGCTGATCGACGAATCGCTGATCGGCTGGAAAGAATACGAGATGGAGGTGGTCCGCGATAAAAAGGACAACTGCATCATCGTTTGCTCGATCGAAAACTTCGACCCGATGGGCGTGCACACCGGTGACTCGATCACCGTGGCTCCGGCACAGACCCTGACCGACAAGGAATACCAGATCCTGCGCAACGCCTCCCTGGCGGTACTGCGTGAGATTGGCGTGGAAACCGGTGGCTCCAACGTCCAGTTCGGCATCTGCCCGAACACTGGCCGTATGGTGGTGATCGAGATGAACCCGCGGGTATCCCGTTCTTCGGCCCTGGCTTCGAAAGCCACCGGCTTCCCGATCGCCAAGGTCGCCGCCAAGCTGGCCGTGGGTTACACCCTGGACGAGCTGTCGAACGACATCACCGGTGGCAAGACCCCGGCGTCCTTCGAACCGTCCATCGACTACGTCGTGACCAAGCTGCCACGCTTCGCCTTCGAGAAGTTCGCCAAGGCCGATGCCCGCCTGACCACTCAGATGAAGTCGGTGGGTGAGGTGATGGCCATCGGCCGGACCTTCCAGGAATCCCTGCAGAAAGCGCTGCGTGGCCTGGAGGTGGGTGTCTGCGGTCTGGATCCGAAGCTCGACCTGAGCAACCCGGAAAGCATGAACGTGCTCAAGCGCGAGCTGACTGTGCCGGGCGCCGAGCGTATCTGGTACGTGGCTGATGCGTTCCGTGCCGGCATGACCGTCGAGCAGATCTTCGGCATGAACATGATCGACCCTTGGTTCCTGGTGCAGATCGAAGATCTGATCAAGGAAGAGGAGAGGGTCAAGACGCTGGGTCTGTCGGCCATTGACCGCGACCTGATGTTCCGCCTCAAGCGCAAAGGTTTCTCCGACCAGCGTCTGGCCAAGCTGCTGGGCGTGACCGAGAAGAACCTGCGTACCCACCGCCACAAGCTGGAAGTGTTCCCGGTCTACAAGCGCGTCGACACCTGCGCGGCCGAGTTCGCCACCGATACCGCCTACCTGTACTCGACCTATGAGGAAGAGTGCGAGGCTGCACCTTCGGGTCGCGACAAGATCATGATCCTGGGTGGCGGTCCGAACCGTATCGGCCAGGGCATCGAGTTCGACTACTGCTGCGTGCACGCGGCACTGGCGCTGCGTGACGATGGTTACGAAACCATCATGGTCAACTGCAACCCGGAAACCGTTTCCACTGACTACGACACCTCCGATCGCCTGTACTTCGAGCCAGTGACCCTGGAAGACGTGCTGGAAATCGTCCGCGTCGAGAAGCCAAAAGGCGTGATTGTCCAGTACGGCGGCCAGACTCCGCTGAAACTGGCGCGAGCCCTGGAAGCGGCCGGCGTGCCGATCATCGGTACCAGCCCTGACGCCATCGACCGTGCCGAAGACCGCGAACGCTTCCAGCAGATGGTCGAGCGCCTGAACCTGCGTCAGCCACCAAACGCCACCGTGCGCAGCGAAGACGAAGCGATTCGTGCCGCGGCCAAGATCGGCTACCCGCTGGTGGTGCGTCCATCCTATGTGCTGGGCGGCCGGGCGATGGAAATCGTTTACGAAGAAGAAGAGCTCAAGCGCTACCTGCGTGAAGCGGTGCAAGTGTCCAACGACAGTCCGGTGCTGCTGGACCACTTCCTCAATTGCGCCATCGAGATGGACGTGGATGCGGTCTGCGACGGCAAGGATGTGGTGATCGGCGCGATCATGCAGCACATCGAACAGGCTGGCGTGCACTCCGGTGACTCCGCTTGCTCGCTGCCGCCGTACTCGCTGCCTGCGCACATCCAGGACGAGATGCGCGAACAGGTCAAGAAGATGGCCCTGGAGCTGGGCGTGGTCGGCCTGATGAACGTGCAGTTGGCCTTGCAGGGCGAGCAGATCTACGTCATCGAAGTGAACCCGCGTGCTTCCCGTACCGTGCCGTTCGTTTCCAAGTGCATCGGTGTCTCCCTGGCGATGATCGCCGCGCGCGTCATGGCGGGTAAGACCCTGAAAGAGCTGGGCTTCACCAAGGAAATCATTCCTAACTTCTACAGCGTCAAGGAAGCGGTGTTCCCGTTCGCCAAATTCCCGGGTGTCGACCCGATCCTTGGCCCGGAGATGAAGTCGACCGGCGAAGTGATGGGTGTCGGTGACACCTTCGGCGAAGCCTTCGCCAAGGCCCAGATGGGCGCTAGCGAAGTGCTGCCGACTGGTGGTACTGCGTTCATCAGCGTGCGTGACGACGACAAGCCGCTGGTTGCGGGTGTGGCTCGTGATCTGATCAACTTGGGCTTCGAAGTGGTCGCTACTGCCGGTACTGCCAAGCTGATCGAGGCGGCAGGCCTGAAGGTGCGCCGTGTGAACAAGGTGACTGAAGGTCGTCCGCACGTGGTCGACATGATCAAGAATGACGAAGTCACGCTGATCATCAACACCACCGAAGGTCGTCAGTCGATCGCTGACTCTTATTCCATTCGTCGTAACGCCTTGCAGCACAAGATCTACTGCACCACCACCATTGCTGCGGGCGAGGCCATCTGTGAGGCGCTCAAGTTCGGTCCGGAAAAGACCGTGCGTCGCTTGCAGGATCTACATGCAGGATTGAAGGCATGAATAAATACCCAATGACCGTCCAGGGTTCCAAGGCCCTGGAAGAAGAGTTGACGTTCCTAAGCAAGGTCGAGCGGCCACGCTTGAGCCAGGCCATCGGTGAGGCTCGAGAACTCGGTGACCTCAAGGAAAACGCTGAATACCATGCTGCCCGCGAGGAGCAGGGAATGGTTGAAGCGCGCATCCGTGATATTGAAGGCCGCCTGCAAAACTCGGTTGTCATCGATGTGACGAGCATTCCTCATACAGGCAAGGTGATTTTCGGCACTACCGTCGAAATCGCCAACGTCGAAACCGATGAGAGCGTCACTTACCAGATCGTTGGTGAGGATGAGGCTGATATCAAGCTCGGAAAGATCTCTGTAGGTTCGCCCATTGCCCGTGCCTTGATCGCCAAGGAAGAGGGTGATGTGGTTGCCGTTAAAACGCCTAGCGGCGTGATCGAGTATGAGATTGTCGAAGTCCGCCACGTCTGAACGAGGGCGCCTGCTGAATGCAGGCGCCATGCTTTGGCAGCTGACTCAGATGTTGTGGGTCGGTGGTGTGTGGTTGTTGCATGTCGGCTTGTTGCCGGTGCTGGGCCAGATTGGCCTGGCGCCGCTGCTGATCGAAGAGATCGGTAATGCGCTGAGTGCGCTGCTGGTTGGTTTTTCAGCGGTATGCATCGTTCTTCAGGTGCTGGTATTGGTGCGTGCTGAAGGGCTGGCGAGCCTGTGGCGGGATATGCGAGGGCAGCTGCTGTTGGTGGCGTTATGTGCGTGCACGATGTATTTCGTGGTGCGCCTCGGGCTGTCGGATGTCGAGCGCTGGCAGCTGTTCAGCTATCTTGTCTTGGCTTTTTCCGGTCTGGTGCTGGTATTGCAGCCGGTGCCTGGGTGGAGTGGCAGGGCGCGCGAAGCACGCCCTTGACCCCTGTCGACGTCAGTGGAAGCGATGGACGTTGGACAGTTGCTTGTTTACCTTGGCGTTCTTGCGATAAATCAACGCCATTTTGCCGATGACCTGCACCAGATCCGCTTTGCCGGCCTTGCACAGTTCTGCAATGGCTTCCAGGCGGGACTCGCGTTCGAGGATGTTGAGCTTGATCTTGATCAGCTCATGATCGCTCAAGGCACGTTCAAGTTCGGCCAACACACCTTCGGTCAAACCGTTGTCAGCCACAGTCAATACTGGTTTCAGATGGTGGCCAATGGATTTGTACTGTTTCTTCTGCTCTTGAGTGAGCGGCATAATCTGACCCCTGCGTCTGATCTTGTAAAAAGCGGCGGCCAGTTTACCCGAGCGCGTCCGGGACCGCCCAGTTAATCACGACCCGTTTTATTTTTTGAGGTGGCCCGTGGCCCGTTCCAAGACAAGCCATAACTGGCTGAAAGAGCACTTCAACGACCCATTCGTCAAAATGGCGCAAAAAGATGGGTACCGTTCGCGTGCCAGCTACAAGCTGCTGGAAATCCAGGAAAAGGATCGCCTGATCCGTCCTGGAATGAGTGTTATCGATCTGGGCGCGGCGCCAGGGGGCTGGTCGCAGGTGACCAGTCGTCTGATCGGCGGGCAGGGGCGACTGATCGCTTCCGACATTCTGGAAATGGATAGCATCCCTGATGTCACCTTCATTCAGGGCGACTTCACCGAAGATGCAGTGTTGGCTCAAATCCTCGAGGCGGTCGGAAATTCCCAGGTGGACCTTGTGATTTCCGATATGGCCCCCAATATGAGTGGTACGCCTGCCGTAGATATGCCGCGGGCGATGTTTCTGTGCGAGTTGGCACTTGATTTGGCGGGGCGGGTTCTGCGTCCCGGTGGCGACTTCCTGATAAAGATTTTCCAGGGAGAAGGTTTCGACGAATACCACAAGAACGTTCGCAAGATGTTCGACAAGGTGGTGATGCGCAAACCGAGTTCTTCCCGTGATCGTTCTCGCGAGCAGTATCTGCTGGGACGTGGCTTTCGCGGGCGTATCGAGTAAAGGTTGTTTTTGACCGGGTTGATAGTTTTTTCGTATTTCGCCCCGGGGGCTTAAGCGAATATTGTGTAATCTGGGTTTCACAAAGGGTTACAGACAGCGCCTGCCAGAGCTGTAGGTAATGTAGTAAGTTAGGTCGGTGAATATCATGCGAAGCGCGCGCCAGCAGCGGAGCTTGCTTCAGAGGGTAGTTAATTGAACGATATGGCAAAGAATCTGATCCTGTGGTTGATCATCGCGGCTGTCCTGGTGACGGTGATGAACAACTTCTCCAGCCCTAACGAGCCGCAGACCCTCAACTATTCCGACTTTATCCAGCAAGTTAAGGATGGCAAGGTCGAGCGCGTAGCCGTTGATGGTTATGTGATTACCGGCAAGCGCAACGATGGCGATAGCTTCAAGACCATTCGTCCTGCGATTCAGGACAACGGCCTGATCGGTGACCTGGTGGATAACCACGTGGTCGTCGAAGGCAAGCAGCCTGAGCAGCAAAGCATCTGGACCCAACTGCTGGTCGCCAGCTTCCCGATCCTGGTGATCATCGCCGTCTTCATGTTCTTCATGCGGCAGATGCAGGGTGGTGCTGGTGGCAAGGGCGGGCCGATGAGCTTCGGTAAGAGCAAGGCGCGCCTGTTGTCCGAAGATCAAGTGAAAACCACATTGGCGGATGTCGCGGGTTGCGACGAGGCCAAGGAAGAAGTGGGTGAACTGGTTGAGTTTCTCCGCGATCCGGGCAAGTTCCAGCGCCTGGGCGGTCGTATTCCTCGTGGCGTGCTGATGGTTGGCCCGCCGGGTACTGGTAAGACCTTGCTGGCCAAGGCCATTGCTGGTGAAGCCAAGGTTCCGTTCTTCACCATCTCCGGTTCCGACTTCGTCGAAATGTTCGTTGGGGTGGGTGCCAGCCGCGTTCGCGATATGTTCGAACAGGCCAAGAAACACGCCCCGTGCATCATCTTCATCGACGAGATCGATGCCGTTGGTCGCCATCGTGGTGCCGGCATGGGTGGTGGTCATGATGAGCGTGAGCAGACTCTCAACCAACTGCTGGTAGAGATGGATGGCTTTGAAATGAACGACGGCATCATTGTTATTGCCGCCACCAACCGTCCTGATGTGCTGGACCCGGCGCTGCTGCGTCCAGGCCGCTTTGACCGTCAGGTTGTGGTTGGTTTGCCGGATATCCGTGGCCGTGAGCAGATTTTGAAAGTTCACATGCGTAAAGTGCCGATGGGTGAAGATGTCGCGCCGGCCGTGATTGCCCGTGGTACGCCCGGCTTCTCTGGTGCCGACCTGGCCAACCTGGTGAACGAGGCGTCGCTTTTCGCTGCCCGTAGCGGCAAGCGCATCGTCGAAATGAAAGAGTTCGAGCTGGCAAAAGACAAGATCATGATGGGCGCGGAGCGCAAATCCATGGTCATGTCCGAGAAGGAAAAGCAGAACACGGCTTATCACGAAGCGGGTCACGCCATTGTCGGTCGCGTAGTGCCTGAGCATGATCCGGTCTACAAGGTTTCGATCATCCCGCGTGGTCGGGCTCTGGGTGTAACCATGTTCCTGCCGGAAGAGGATCGCTACAGCTTGTCCAAGCGTGCGCTGATCAGTCAGATCTGCTCGCTGTACGGCGGTCGTATCGCTGAAGAAATGACATTGGGCTTCGATGGTGTAACTACCGGTGCTTCTAACGACATCATGCGCGCGAGCCAGATTGCGCGGAACATGGTGACCAAATGGGGGCTTTCCGAAAAACTGGGTCCGTTGATGTACGCCGAAGAAGAGGGCGAGGTCTTTCTGGGGCGCAGTGCTGGCAGCCAGCATGCAAGCCTGTCTGCAGAAACCGCCAAGCTGATCGACTCCGAAGTTCGTAGCATCATCGACCAGTGCTATGGCACCGCCAAGCAGATCCTCACGGATAACCGCGACAAGCTGGATGCGATGGCCGATGCCTTGATGAAGTATGAAACCATCGATGCCGAGCAGATCGACGACATCATGGCTGGTCGTACCCCTCGCGAGCCTCGCGATTGGGAGGGCGGCTCGGGTACCACACCTCCAGTGGTGCAGAACGAACGTCCAGAGACACCGATCGGCGGCCCGGCTGCTGACCACTAAGGTTTGAAATGACTTCTATGTCGTCCTCGACCCGGTTGCCTTGCGGCAACCGGGTTCTTGATTTGGCCCATACGCATGTCATGGGCATTCTTAATGTAACTCCCGACTCCTTCTCCGATGGTGGCCGTTTCAGTCAGCTTGATGCTGCCTTGCGCCATGCCGAAAGTATGGTGTTGGCGGGCGCGACGCTCATCGATGTGGGGGGCGAGTCCACTCGTCCTGGTGCAAGGGCGGTATCGCCGCTTGAAGAGCTTGAGCGGGTAGCACCTATCGTCGAGCGCATCCATCGTGAACTGGATGTCATTATTTCGGTCGATACATCCACGCCTGCTGTCATGCGCGAAACTGCGCGCCTGGGTGCGGGGTTGATCAATGATGTCCGCTCGTTGCGGCGGGATGGCGCGCTGGATGCTGCGGCGGCCACAGGTTTACCGGTCTGCCTTATGCATATGCTCGGTGAGCCTGGCGATATGCAAGACAATCCGCAGTATCGGGATGTAACCAAGGAAGTGGGGGAGTTCCTGGCTGACCGTATGGCTCAGTGTGCAGCAGTGGGTATCGGATCGGAACGGATCATTCTGGATCCGGGTTTTGGCTTCGCGAAGACCCTGCAGCACAACTTGAGCCTGTTCAAGCATATGGATGCCCTGCATGCCCTTGGTCGACCTCTGCTGGTCGGAGTTTCACGAAAGAGCATGATAGGTCAGGCATTGAGTCGCCCCGTCGGCGAGCGGCTGTATGGCGGATTGGCTCTTGCCGCTCTGGCAATGTCCAAAGGGGCAAAGATCCTGCGGGTCCATGATGTGGCTGAGACGGTGGATGTCGTGCGGATGATTACAGCTGTGGAATCAGCCGAATAAGAATGATGGAGCACTTATGAGCAAGAAATACTTTGGCACCGACGGCATTCGCGGTCGTGTGGGCGTGTACCCTATTACTCCCGATTTCATGCTCAAGCTGGGCTGGGCTGCGGGTATGGCCTTTCGCAGTATGGGTGCCTGTCGTGTGTTGGTGGGCAAAGACACGCGCATTTCCGGTTACATGTTCGAGTCTGCGCTTGAGGCGGGCCTGTCCGCTGCTGGGGCGGATGTAATGCTGCTGGGGCCGATGCCCACTCCTGCCATCGCCTACCTGACCCGCACTTTCCATGCCGAGGCGGGGATCGTGATCAGCGCGTCGCATAATCCTCACGATGACAACGGGATCAAGTTTTTCTCGGGTGAAGGTACCAAGCTCCCGGATGAAGTCGAGCTGATGATCGAAGAGCTGCTGGATGCGCCGATGACTGTGGTGGAGTCCAGCAAGCTGGGTAAGGTATCGCGCATCAATGACGCCTCGGGCCGTTACATTGAATTCTGTAAGAGCAGCGTTCCTTCCAGTACCAGCTTTGCGGGTCTGAAGATTGTTGTCGATTGTGCCCACGGTGCGACCTACAAGGTCGCGCCCAGTGTTTTTCGTGAGTTGGGCGCTGAAGTGGTGGTGCTCTCCGCACAGCCTAACGGTCTGAACATCAACGACAATTGTGGCTCGACCCACATGGGGCAGTTACAGGCTGCGGTATTGGCCGAGCACGCCGATCTGGGTATCGCCTTCGATGGTGATGGCGATCGGGTGTTGATGGTCGACCATACAGGCGCCATTGTCGATGGTGACGAACTGTTGTTCATCATTGCCCGGGATTTGCACGCGCGTAACAAGCTGCAGGGCGGTGTGGTCGGTACCTTGATGAGCAATCTGGGTCTCGAGCTGGCCTTGGCTGATCTGGGTATTCCATTCGTGCGCGCCAATGTCGGTGACCGTTATGTCATTGCCGAGCTGCTTGAACGCCAATGGCTGGTAGGCGGTGAAAACTCCGGCCATATCGTGTGCTTCCAGCACACTACCACGGGTGATGCGATCATTGCCGCCCTGCAGGTGCTGATGGCACTGAAACGGCGTGATGAAGGCTTGGCACAGTCGCGTCAGGCGCTGCGCAAATGTCCGCAGATTCTGGTCAATGTCCGTTTTGGCGGTGGAGCCAATCCTGTCGAGCATCCGGCTGTGAAAGAGGCATGCGCGCGTGTCACTACCGCGATGGCTGGGCGTGGGCGGGTGTTGCTGCGCAAGTCGGGCACCGAGCCTTTGGTTCGCGTCATGGTCGAAGGTGATGATGAAGCCCAGGTCCGTGGCTATGCTGACGAACTGGCAAAACTGGTTGCGGAAGTTTCTGCCTGATTTCGGCTTGCCAGTGTTGATGCGGTTGGGTAACATCTGCGCCCACTTTGACCGACGAGGTACAGCATGCGTCGCCCTATGGTAGCTGGTAACTGGAAAATGCACGGTACCCGCGCCAGCGTCGCTGAGCTGATCAATGGCCTGCGTCATCTGGCCTTGCCTAGCGGTGTTGATGTCGCGGTATTCCCGCCTTGCTTGTATATCAATCAGGTGATTGATGGCTTGAAAGGCAAGTCGATTTCGGTCGGCGCGCAGAATTCTGCGGTGGAGCCCATGCAAGGTGCGCTGACAGGGGAGATTGCTCCGAGTCAGCTGGTGGATGCAGGTTGTTCCCTGGTATTGGTTGGGCATTCCGAGCGTCGCCTGATGATGGGTGAGCGTGACGGTACGCTGAATCGCAAATTCGCAGCAGCACAGGCTTGTGGCTTGAAGCCGGTCTTGTGTGTAGGGGAAACCCTCGAGCAGCGCGAGGCCGGGAAGACTCTTGAAGTTGTCGGGCGTCAGCTGGGTAGCATCATCGAAGAGTTGGGTGTTGGCGCGTTTGCCAATGCCGTTATCGCTTACGAGCCGGTCTGGGCCATTGGTACCGGGCTGACTGCTTCGCCGCAACAGGCCCAGGATGTGCACGCAGCCATTCGGGCGCAGTTGGCGGCAGAGAATTCTGAAGTGGCACGAGGTGTGCGGCTTCTATACGGCGGCAGCGTGAAGGCGGCCAATGCGGTCGAACTGTTCGGCATGCCGGATATCGATGGGGGGCTCATTGGTGGAGCTTCCCTGAATGCAGATGAGTTCGGTGCGATTTGTCGCGCCGCGGGAAACTGAAAAAATGCTGGAAACAGTCGTAGTCGTTTTTCATCTGCTGGGTGCGCTGGGCGTAGTAGCTCTGGTATTGCTGCAGCAGGGTAAAGGTGCGGACGCTGGCGCGTCTTTCGGAGCAGGTGCTTCAAATACTGTGTTCGGAAGCCAAGGTTCCTCTACCTTTCTTAGTAAGTTTACTGCTATACTTGCCGCAGGTTTTTTCATAACCAGCTTAGGGTTAGGTTACTTTGCTAAAGAGAAAGCTCATGAGCTGACTCAAGTAGGTCTGCCAGATCCAGCGGTGCTTGAAGCGCCAAAGCAAAAACCGGCTTCTGATGATGTCCCGGTGCTCCAAGAGCAAAAGTCGGCAACCAATGCGACTGACGTACCTCCAGCTCAAGAGCAGAAGTAAGAAGAGTTTCACGCAGTAACGTAGTCTATGCCGAGGTGGTGGAATTGGTAGACACGCAACCTTGAGGTGGTTGTGCCCATAGGGTGTAGGGGTTCGAGTCCCCTTCTCGGTACCAATTATCAGGAGAGCCCGCTGTTGCGGGCTTTCTTGTAGGTGGAAGGTTACATTGACCCAAAAAGGGATCGGTCGTATACTTCCGCCCCAGCTTTGTCGCGGGGTGGAGCAGTCTGGTAGCTCGTCGGGCTCATAACCCGAAGGTCGTCGGTTCAAATCCGGCCCCCGCAACCAGTTTTAGCGGAGCCCCTTTTCAGGGGCTTTTTGTTAGCTGGACACTTTATAACGCCGCTATTCAACGGCGTTTCCGGGATGGGCGCTTCGCCCATTTTTTATTTGCACAAGCATGCACGAGGGGGTTCAGGTGTCGAGCAAGCTAGAACAGTTGCAGGCCTTGTTGGCCCCGGTGGTCGTGGCCCTTGGCTATGAATGCTGGGGTATCGAGTTTTCGGCTCAAGGTCGCCACTCACTGTTGCGCGTTTATATCGATAAAGAAGGCGGTGTGCTGGTGGACGACTGTGCCATCGTCAGCCGTCAGATCAGCGGCGTTCTGGATGTCGAAGATCCGATCTCCGTTGAATACACCCTTGAAGTTTCCTCTCCTGGCATGGAACGCCCGCTGTTCACCCTTGAACAGTTTGCCAAGTATGTCGGTGAACAAGTGAAGATCAAGCTGCGCTCGCCTTTTGAAGGTCGGCGTAATTTTCAGGGCCTTCTCCGCGGGGTGGAGGAGCAGGACGTCGTGGTGCAGGTGGAAGACCACGAGTTCCTGTTGCCGATCGACATGATCGACAAGGCCCACATAATTCCCAGTTTTGACTGAGACGCGGATCCCGCGGATCCAATGGCTTGCGAAAGGCGAGGCGTACGATGAGCAAAGAAGTACTGCTGGTTGTTGAGTCGGTATCCAATGAAAAGGGTGTACCGGCAAGCGTAATTTTTGAAGCGCTGGAGCTGGCTCTGGCCACTGCTACCAAAAAGCGTTTCGAGGACGAAGTTGATCTGCGTGTGGAAATCAATCGCCACACCGGTGCTTACGAGACTTTCCGTCGCTGGACGGTAGTCGAGGAAGCCGATCTGGACGATCCGGCTGTGGAAACCTGGCCGAGCAAGGTCCAGGAAACCCATCCGGGCGCGAAAGTCGGTGATGTCGTCGAGGAAAAGATCGAGTCGATCGAATTCGGCCGCATTGCTGCGCAGACCGCCAAACAGGTCATCGTGCAGAAAGTCCGCGAAGCCGAGCGTGCTCAAGTCGTTGACGCTTACCGCGAGCGCTTGGGTGAAATCATCTCCGGCACCGTGAAAAAAGTGACCCGCGACAACGTGATCGTCGACCTGGGTAACAACGCTGAAGCGCTGTTGGCCCGTGAAGACATCATTTCTCGCGAGACTTTCCGTGTTGGCGTGCGTCTTCGTGCGCTGCTCAAGGAAATCCGCACCGAGAACCGCGGCCCGCAGCTGATCCTGTCGCGCACCGCGCCGGAAATGCTGATCGAGCTGTTCCGTATCGAAGTGCCGGAAATCGCCGAAGGCCTGATCGAAGTCATGGCTGCCTCCCGGGATCCGGGTTCGCGCGCCAAGATTGCGGTCCGTTCCAAAGACAAGCGCATTGACCCTCAGGGTGCGTGCATTGGCATGCGCGGTTCGCGCGTCCAGGCCGTTTCCGGTGAGTTGGGCGGTGAGCGTGTGGATATCGTCCTGTGGGACGACAACCCGGCGCAGTTCGTGATCAACGCCATGTCGCCGGCTGAAGTCGCGGCAATTATCGTCGACGAAGATGCCCATGCCATGGACATCGCCGTTGGCGCAGACAATCTGGCTCAGGCCATCGGTCGCGGTGGTCAGAACGTGCGTCTGGCTAGCCAGTTGACTGGCTGGACCCTGAACGTGATGACCGAATCGGACATCCAGGCTAAGCAGCAAGCTGAAACCGGCGACATCCTGCGCAACTTCATCGATGAGCTGGAAGTCGACGAAGAGCTGGCACAGGTGCTGGTTGATGAAGGCTTCACCAGCCTGGAAGAGATTGCCTACGTACCGTTGGAAGAAATGCTCAACATCGACGGCTTTGACGAAGACATCGTCAACGAGCTTCGCGCTCGTGCCAAGGATCGCTTGTTGACTAAAGCCATCGCTACTGAGGAAAAGCTGGCAGACGCCCATCCGGCCGAAGACCTGCTCTCGCTTGAGGGTATGGACAAGGATTTGGCGATGGAACTGGCGGTGCGCGGCGTAATTACCCGCGAAGACCTGGCCGAGCAGTCTATTGACGACCTGCTCGACATCGACGGCATTGACGATGATCGTGCCGGCAAGTTGATCATGGCCGCCCGAGCCCATTGGTTCGAGTAATAGGCGCGGCCTGAGGAGAGAAGTGCATGACGCAAGTCACGGTGAAACAACTGGCCGATGAGGTCAAAACACCGGTAGAGCGCCTGTTGCAGCAGATGCGTGAGGCAGGTCTGCCGCACACCGCCGCCGAGGAACATGTGACCGACAGTGAGAAGCAATCGTTGCTGACTCACTTGAAGAGCAGCCACAAGGCGAAAGTGGAAGAACCGCGCAAGATCACGTTGCAGCGTAAAACCACCAGCACCCTGCGTGTGGCCGGCAGCAAAAGCATCAGCGTTGAAGTACGCAAGAAGAAAGTCTTCGTACAGCGCAGCCCGGAAGAAATCGAAGCCGAGCGCCAGCGTGAACTGGAAGAGCGTCGCGCAGTAGAAAATGCTGCACGTCAGAAGGCTGAAGAAGAAGCCAAGCGTCGCGCCGAAGAAGAAGCGCGTCGCCAGCCTGCTGCTGCGCAACCTGCTGCCGTTGAAGCGGTTGCCGCACCTGCGGTGGTTGCCGAGCCGATTGTTGAAGATGTCCCTGTTGTCGCTCCAGCGCCGGTCGCTGAAGTGCGCAAGAAGGACGAGCAGCGTCGCCCTGACAAGAGCCGTAACGACGACAATCGTCGTGGTGGCGATGGCGAGCGTAAAAACGCTCCGCATCGTGCTTCCGTCAAGGAAAAAGCTCCGGCTCCACGCGTTGCCCCACGTACCACCGACGAAGAAAGCGATGGCTTCCGTCGTGGTGGTCGCGGCAAGGCCAAGCTGAAGAAACGCAACGCTCACGGTTTCCAGAGCCCAACCGGCCCGGTCGTGCGTGAAGTGAAGATCGGCGAAACCATCACTGTTGGCGATCTCGCCCAGCAGATGTCGGTCAAGGCTGCCGAAATCATCAAGTTCATGTTCAAGCTGGGCACCCCGGCCACCATCAACCAGGTACTGGACCAGGAAACTGCCCAGCTGGTTGCTGAAGAACTGGGCCACAAAGTGACCTTGATCAGCGACACCGCCCTGGAAGACTCCCTGGCCGAGTCCCTGAAGTTCGAAGGTGAAGCGGTTCCTCGTGCGCCAGTCGTGACCGTAATGGGTCACGTTGACCACGGTAAGACCTCGCTGCTCGACTACATCCGTCGTGCCAAGGTAGCGGCTGGCGAAGCCGGCGGCATCACCCAGCACATCGGTGCGTACCACGTTGAAACCGAACGCGGCATGGTCACCTTCCTCGATACCCCGGGTCACGCCGCGTTTACCGCCATGCGTGCTCGTGGTGCCAAGGCGACCGACATCGTGATCCTGGTGGTTGCAGCGGACGACGGCGTGATGCCGCAGACCGTTGAAGCCG
The DNA here is from genome assembly GCF_059424045.1 of Pseudomonas sp. GW456-L12. Taxonomy (NCBI): domain Bacteria; kingdom Pseudomonadati; phylum Pseudomonadota; class Gammaproteobacteria; order Pseudomonadales; family Pseudomonadaceae; genus Pseudomonas; species Pseudomonas sp. GW456-L12. The sequence continues at coordinate 232,554 of NZ_JBWKZA010000008.1, read as the reverse complement.
TTCAGCACGCTCAGGCGGCTGGCGTACCTCTGGTGGTCGCGGTGAACAAGATCGACAAGCCGGGTGCCGACCTCGATCGCATCCGTAGCGAACTGTCGGTTCATGGCGTGACTTCCGAAGACTGGGGTGGCGATACCCCATTCGTTCCGGTTTCCGCGAAGATGGGTACCGGCGTCGACGAATTGCTCGAAGCCGTACTGCTGCAGGCCGAAGTGCTCGAACTGACCGCCACTCCTTCGGCTCCTGGCCGTGGTGTCGTGGTTGAATCGCGTCTCGACAAGGGCCGTGGCCCGGTGGCGACCGTACTGGTTCAGGACGGTACCCTGCGTCAAGGCGACATGGTGCTGGTCGGCTCGAACTATGGCCGCGTGCGCGCCATGCTCGACGAGAACGGCAAGCCGATCAAGGAAGCAGGTCCGGCCATTCCGGTCGAGATCCTCGGCCTGGACGGTACCCCGGACGCTGGCGACGAGATGAGCGTGGTTGCCGACGAGAAGAAAGCCCGTGAAGTGGCTCTGTTCCGTCAAGGCAAGTTCCGCGAAGTCAAACTGGCTCGCGCTCACGCCGGCAAGCTGGAAAACATCTTCGAAAGCATGGGCCAGGAAGAGAAGAAGACGCTCAACATCGTCCTCAAATCCGACGTCCGTGGTTCGCTGGAAGCTCTGCAAGGCGCTCTGAACGGCCTGGGCAACGACGAAGTGCAAGTGCGCGTAGTCGGCGGCGGCGTCGGTGGTATCACCGAAAGCGACGCCAACCTGGCCCTAGCTTCCAACGCTGTACTGTTCGGCTTCAACGTGCGTGCCGATGCCGGCGCTCGCAAGATCGTCGAGCAGGAAGGTCTGGATATGCGTTATTACAACGTGATCTACGACATCATCGAAGACGTCAAGAAAGCCCTGACCGGTATGCTGGGCAGCGACGTTCGGGAGAACATCCTGGGTGTTGCCGAGGTTCGTGACGTGTTCCGTTCGCCGAAGTTCGGCGCGATCGCCGGTTGCATGGTGATCGAGGGTGTCGTTCACCGTAACCGTCCAATCCGTGTACTGCGTGAAGACATCGTTATCTTCGAAGGCGAGCTGGAATCCCTGCGCCGCTTCAAGGATGACGCTTCCGAAGTGCGTGCCGGCATGGAATGCGGTATCGGCGTGAAGAGCTACAACGACGTCAAAGTCGGCGACAAGATCGAAGTCTTCGAGAAGGTTCAGGTTGCTCGCAGCCTCTAACTCGCGCACTTCAAGAGCCATGATGGCCAGTTGCATGCAAATGCACGGCGCATCGTCCGGACTCTAAACGCAACGCCCGGTCTGGCTTCTGTCAGGCCGGGCGTTTGCCGCTTTCAGACCTTGCGGGTTTCACCGCGAGGCAGCAACAGGTAACAAGACATGGCAAAAGAATACAGCCGTACCCAACGTATCGGCGACCAGATGCAGCGTGAGCTCGCTCAGCTGATCCGTCGTGAAGTCAAAGATCCGCGCGTCGGCCTGGTCACCATCACCGCCGTTGAAGTCAGCCGTGACGTCGGTCACGCCAAGATCTTCATCACCGTGATGGGCCAGGACAACGCTGACGATATCGCTCAGAGTATCAAGGTGCTCAATTCGGCCGCCGGCTTCCTGCGTATGCAGCTGGCTCGCGAGATGAAGTTGCGCAGCGTTCCACAGCTGCACTTCCACTACGACGAAAGCGTCGTGCGGGGTGCGCATCTGTCGGCCCTGATCGAGCGCGCCGTGGCCGAAGACAGCCAGCACGCCGCTACACCCGAAGACGCCAAGGAGTAAGCGGTGGCTCAGGTCAAGCGTATCCGTCGTAACGTCAGCGGTATCATCCTGCTCGACAAGCCGCTGGGGTTCACCTCCAACGCGGCGCTGCAGAAAGTCCGCTGGTTGCTCAACGCCGAGAAGGCCGGGCATACCGGCAGCCTCGATCCCCTGGCCACCGGTGTGTTGCCGTTGTGCTTTGGCGAGGCGACCAAGTTCTCGCAATACCTGCTCGATTCCGACAAGGGTTACGAAACCCTGATGCAGTTGGGCAAGACCACCACCACGGCCGATGCCGAGGGTGAAGTCCTGCAGACTCGCGAAGTGACCGTTGGTCGCGCCGATATTGAAGCGGTGCTGCCGGAATTTCGTGGGCAAATCAGCCAGATACCACCGATGTACTCGGCCCTCAAGCGTGATGGCCAGCCACTTTACAAGCTGGCCCGTGCAGGCGAAGTGGTGGAGCGCGAAGCGCGTTCTGTTACTATTGCGCGCTTGGAATTACTGGCCTTTGAAGGCGATACTGCGCGGCTAGCGGTGGACTGCAGTAAGGGCACCTATATCCGCACCCTGGTGGAGGATATCGGTGAGAAGCTGGGTTGTGGTGCATACGTCGCGGAACTGCGTCGCACCCAGGCCGGCCCTTTCAGTCTGGCCCAGACCGTCACGCTGGAAGAGCTTGAAGCGGTACATGCCGAAGGCGGCAACGAAGCAGTGGATCGCTTCCTGATGCCATCGGACAGCGGCCTGCTGGATTGGCCGCTGCTGCAGTTCTCCGAGCACAGCGCGTTCTACTGGCTCAACGGCCAGCCGGTACGGGCTCCCGATGCACCGAAGTTCGGCATGGTGCGGGTACAGGATCATAACGGTCGCTTTATCGGTATCGGTGAAGTGAGCGAAGACGGGCGCATTGCGCCGCGTCGACTGATTCGGTCGGAATGACCGGAACCAGCCTGTGTAACAGCAGGCTGGAGAGGGTGGCTGTTAACAGGCACGGTCACAGCTCATTTATAGATACGGGGATTTGTCCCTGGCCTGTTGGTGGCGTTTCTCGGAGCGCTGCCTTTTGAGAGGAAAGCCAAATGGCACTCAGCGTTGAAGAAAAAGCTCAAATCGTAACCGACTACCAGCAAGCTGTTGGTGACACTGGTTCGCCAGAAGTGCAAGTTGCACTGCTGACCGCCAACATCAACAAACTGCAAGGTCACTTCAAGGCCAACGGTAAAGACCACCACTCCCGTCGTGGTCTGATCCGCATGGTTAACCAGCGTCGTAAGCTGCTGGACTACCTGAAAGGCAAAGACCTGAGCCGTTACAGCGCTCTGATCGGTCGCCTGGGTCTGCGTCGCTAATCAGCGATTGCGCTAGAGGTTGGTTGTTTGCCGTGCGTCAGTGGGTTTCCCGCAGGCGCATGGCAGGCTCCCAGCCTCAAGTTTTATCTGGACCGTAGTTTTACCTGGACAATAAAGGCCGGGCCGATTCCCGGGATTGCCCAAGAATTTCGCAAGAAACCAGTTCCCCCAAGAGCCACAAAGAAGGTAGGACACCGTGAACCCGGTAATCAAAAAATTCCAGTTCGGTCAGTCGACCGTTACCCTCGAGACTGGCCGTATCGCCCGTCAGGCCTCCGGCGCAGTATTGGTCACCGTTGACGACGACGTCAGCGTATTGGTGACCGTGGTTGGCGCCAAACAAGCCGATCCAGGCAAGGGTTTCTTCCCTCTGTCTGTTCACTACCAGGAAAAGACTTATGCTGCCGGTAAGATCCCTGGCGGTTTCTTCAAGCGTGAAGGCCGTCCTTCCGAGAAAGAAACCCTGACCTCGCGTCTGATCGACCGCCCGATCCGCCCTCTGTTCCCAGAAGGCTTCATGAACGAAGTGCAGGTTGTCTGCACCGTGGTTTCCACCAGCAAGAAGACCGATCCGGACATCGCTGCGATGATCGGTACCTCGGCTGCGCTGGCGATTTCCGGCATTCCTTTCGATGGTCCGATCGGTGCTGCCCGCGTTGCTTTCCATGAAAGCACCGGCTACCTGCTGAACCCGACTTACGAGCAGCTTCAGGCATCTAGTCTGGACATGGTCGTAGCCGGTACCGAAGAAGCGGTACTGATGGTTGAATCGGAAGCCAAAGAGCTGACCGAAGACCAGATGCTGGGCGCCGTACTGTTCGCCCACGACGAATTCCAGGCCGTTATCCAGGCCGTCAAAGAGCTGGCTGCCGAAGCCGCCAAGCCAACCTGGGACTGGGCTCCGGCTCCAGAAGCCACCGACCTGCTGGGCGCTATCCGCTCCGAGTTCGGCGAAGCGATCTCCCAGGCTTACACCATCACCGTCAAGGCCGACCGTTATGCACGCCTGGGCGAGCTGAAAGACCAGGTCGTCGCCAAGCTGTCCGGCGAAGAAGGCCAGCCTTCCGCCGGCGACGTCAAAGCCGCTTTCGGTGAAATCGAATACCGCACCGTTCGCGAAAACATCGTCAACGGCAAGCCACGTATCGACGGCCGCGACACCCGCACCGTACGTCCGCTGAACATCGAAGTCGGCGTTCTGCCGAAGACCCACGGTTCGGCCCTGTTCACCCGTGGCGAGACTCAGGCCCTGGTCGTCGCGACCCTGGGTACTGCCCGTGACGCACAGCTGCTGGACACCCTGGAAGGCGAGAAGAAAGACCCCTTCATGCTGCACTACAACTTCCCTCCGTTCTCGGTGGGCGAGTGTGGTCGCATGGGGGGCGCTGGTCGTCGTGAAATCGGTCACGGCCGTCTGGCCCGTCGTTCGGTTCAGGCCATGCTGCCAGCCGCCGACGTGTTCCCCTACACCATCCGCGTGGTATCGGAAATCACCGAGTCCAACGGTTCCAGCTCCATGGCTTCCGTGTGCGGTGCTTCCCTGGCACTGATGGATGCTGGCGTGCCGATGAAGGCACCGGTTGCCGGTATCGCCATGGGCCTGGTCAAGGAAGGCGAGAAATTCGCCGTCCTGACCGACATCCTGGGTGACGAAGACCACCTGGGCGACATGGACTTCAAGGTAGCCGGTACCGCCAAAGGCGTCACCGCGCTGCAGATGGACATCAAGATCAAGGGCATCACCGAAGAAATCATGGAGATCGCCCTGGGCCAGGCCCTGGAAGCTCGCCTGAACATCCTCGGCCAGATGAACCAGATCATTGGCCAGTCGCGTACCGAACTGTCGGCCAACGCTCCGACCATGATCGCGATGAAGATCGACACCGACAAAATCCGTGATGTCATCGGTAAAGGCGGCGCGACCATCCGTGCGATCTGCGAAGAGACCAAGGCTTCGATCGACATCGAAGACGACGGCTCGATCAAGATCTTCGGCGAAACCAAGGAAGCCGCAGAAGCTGCGCGTCAGCGCGTTCTGGGTATCACCGCGGAAGCCGAGATCGGCAAGATCTACGTTGGCAAGGTTGAGCGCATCGTCGACTTCGGCGCATTCGTCAACATCCTGCCTGGCAAGGACGGTCTGGTTCACATCTCCATGTTGAGCGATGCTCGCGTCGAGAAAGTGACCGACATCCTGAAAGAAGGTCAGGAAGTGGAAGTGCTGGTGCTGGACGTGGACAACCGCGGCCGTATCAAGCTGTCCATCAAAGACGTGGCAGCAGCCAAGGCTTCGGGCGTTTAAGACCCCTGACGCTGTAAGCTGAACAAGCAAACGCCCCGACTGGTTCGGGGCGTTTTGCTATCTGCCGTTTGTGCCTTGCTCCCTGTCGGGCGGGTGATATGGCAAAACCCCGGTCCCGGTGCTAGGTTTAGCCCAGCGCCCGTGTAGCTCAGCCGGTAGAGCAGCGCACTCGTAACGCGAAGGTCGCAGGTTCGATTCCTGTCTCGGGCACCAGTCAGCCGTTTCAAACAATCCATGAATGCCTGTCAGATACCTACAAAGCCCGCCCAGTGCGGGCTTTGTCGTTTCTGGTGTTCGTGATGTGTGCCCGGGCGATTGATGGATGTCCCGGCTCCGCCAGGAAACCTGCTCAAGCCTTGCCAAGGGCCCCGGCCAGCCAGTCGCAGAAGCTGCGGGTGAGGGCATCGCCTTCGCTGTCGCGGTGCACTAGCCAGCTCCAGTTCGGGCCGCGTACGGTCTGCTCCGCCAGCGCCACCAGCAGCCCCTGATCCCGGGCGCGACCGGCCAGCAGTTGGCTGACCAGGGCTATCCCCAAACCTTGGCTGGCGGCGTCCAGCAACAGGCCGGGGTCGGAGAAGTTCAGCCCCTGGCTGTGCTGGCCGACGTCGATGCCGCCCTGTACCTGCCAATGGCTCCAGTCCATCTCGCGCTCGCCGTGCAGGGTGGTGCGCGCGTCCGCTGCCTGTTCCAGCAAGGCGGGATGGCAGGCCGGGTACAGGCGGTCTTCCAGCAACACGCGAAAGCTGCATTCGGCCTGGGCGCTGAGGTCGTCGCGCACGGCGATGTCGATGGTCTGGGTGGCCATGTCGGGTGTTTCGTCGGTGGTCAGCAGCCACAGGTCAACCTGCGGATGAAGTCGGTGAAAGTCCGCCAGGCGCGGCACCAGCCAGTGGCGGGCAAAGGCCGGGGTGGTGTTGACCACCAGTTGATTGGGTTTGCGGTACTGGTCCAGGCGGCGGATGCCCACGGCCAGTTGTTGCAGCAGCGACTGGGTGGTGCTGAGCAGGTCGAAGCCGGCATCGGTCAAGGCCACGCTGCGGCCGTTGCGGAAGAACAGCGGCTGTTCGAGGAAACTTTCCAGGCTGCGAATCTGCTGGCTGATGGCCGACTGGGTGAGGTGCAGCTCTTCGGCGGCCTTGTGGAAGCTGCCTAGGCGGGCGGCGGCTTCGAAGCCGCGCAGGGCATTCAGGGGTGGCCAGTGTTTAAGCATGATTGATAAGCCCAGCTAATCAGAATTCGACAAAATCTATCGTTTGTTCGGTCGTTTTTACAGGCCTAGCATACAAGTCATGGCCGCGGTCGCGGCTTTCAGTGATAACAAAATCTTAACTGAAGGCACTTGTATGCAATTCAACGATGCGCAGAACGGCTGGTTCATGCCCGCCGAATGGGTACAGCACGCCGCCACCTGGATGGCTTTTCCCCATAACCAGGCCCTGTGGGAAAACAGCTGGGGCGTGACCCTGGCCGAGGTGCAGGTCGACTTTGCCCGTGTGGCCAACGCTATCGCCCGTTTCGAACCGGTGAAGATGGTGGTTGACCCCTGCGCAGTGGCGCGAGCCCGTGAGTTGTGTGGAGCGAATATCGAGCTGGTTGAGCTGGCGATCAACGACAGCTGGTGCCGCGACTCCGGCCCGAGTTTCGTCTGCCATCCGCGCCTGGGCACGGCCGGAGTCAACTGGCGCTTCAACGCCTGGGGCGGCAAGTCCGCCTGCGACCTGGACCAAAGCCTGGCGCGGCGCATCCTCGACAACCTCGGCCTGCAATGCTTCGACACATTGCTGACCAACGAAGGCGGCGCGATTCATGTGGACGGGCAGGGCACCCTGATCACCTCCGAATCGGTACTGCTCAACGACAACCGCAATCCCGGCATGAGCAAGGCCGAGATGGAGGAGATCTTCGCGCGCCTGCTGGGCGTGAAGAAAACCATCTGGCTGCCCGGCGATCCCGACTACGTGACCGGCGACATGACCGACGGCCACGTCGACGGCGTCTGCGCCTTCGCCCGGCCCGGTGTGCTGCTGGTGGACGCGACCCGGGATTCATCTTCGGTGTACGCCGAGGTCGTGCGCGAGAACCGCCGCGCCCTGGAACTGGCTACCGATGCCCAGGGACGCCGCTTCGAAATGCTCGAATTGTTCGAAGCCAGCGATGCCGTGGACCAGGAGGCCGAGGTGTTCTGCGCCTCCTACACCAATTTCTACATCGCCAATGGCGCGATCATCATGCCGGCCTACGGTATCGCAGCCGATGACGAGGCCGCGGCGACCCTGCGCCTGGCTTTCCCCGGGCGTGAGGTGGTGTCGGTACGGATCAACCAGCTGGCCCACGGCGGCGGTGGCGTGCATTGCATCACCCAGCAGCAACCGGCCTGGCCGCTGAAGGGGTAATGCCATGACTCATCTGACCGTCGCCACCACCCAGTTCGCCTGCAGCTGGAACCTGGAGGACAACCTCGACCAGGCCGAGCAACTGGTGCGGGAAGCCGCCGCCAAGGGCGCGCAATTGATCCTCCTGCAGGAGCTGTTCGCCACCCCGTACTTCTGCATCGAGCAGGACCACAAGCACCTGGCCCTGGCGCAGGAATATGGCAAAAGTGCCGTACTCCGGCGCTTCGCCGACCTCGCCCGGGAACTGGGCGTGGTGTTGCCGCTGAGCTGGTTCGAGCGTGCCGGCAATGCCTTCTTCAATTCGCTGGCGGTGGCCGATGCCGACGGCCGCCTGCTTGGCGTCTACCGCAAGACCCACATCCCCAACGCCATCGGCTACCAGGAGAAGGAGTACTTCAGCCCCGGCGATACCGGCTTCCGTGTCTGGGACACCGCTTTCGGCCGCATAGGCGTGGGCATCTGCTGGGACCAGTGGTTCCCCGAGACCGCCCGCTGCCTGGCCTTGATGGGCGCCGAGGTGCTGCTCTATCCCACGGCCATCGGCTCCGAGCCGGGCGCCGCCGGGCTGGACTCGCGCGACCACTGGCAACTGACCCAGCGTGGCCACGCGGCCGCCAACATCCTGCCGGTGATAGCGGCCAACCGTGTCGGGCAAGAGACGGCAACCACCGATCCGCAGTTGCGGATGAGTTTCTACGGCTCGTCCTTCATCACTGATCACAAGGGCAAGCTGCTGGCCGAGGCAGACCTTGACACTACGGGCGTGCTGGTACAGCGGCTGGATCTTGCGGCCATGGCCGAGGAACGCCTGAGCTGGGGCATCTACCGGGATCGCCGCCCGGAAATGTACGGCCCGCTGCTGGGCCTGGACGGTTGCCGAACCCATGAACACTGGTCGCGCCAGGGAGCCTGAAGATGAATCTCATCAAGAAACTGTCGATGTTGGCATTGGGCCTTGGCCTGGGTTGTTCGCAGTTCGCCGTCCAGGCCGAGGACAAGGTCCTGCGCCTGTACAACTGGGCGGACTACTTCGCCCCGCAGACCCTGGCTGCCTTCACTCACGAGACCGGTATCCAGGTCATCTACGACGTGATGGACAGCAGCGAGACGCTGGAAGCCAAAATGATGTCCGGCCACAGTGGTTATGACCTGATCTTTCCCGGCGACACCGTGGCCGAACGCCTGATGCGCGCCAGTGCCCTGCAGAAGCTCGACCAGGGCAAGCTCGAGCACCTGGATGACATCGAGCCCGGCTTGCGCACGTTGCAGGCCCGGTATCCACACTCGCGGAATGCCACCGTGCCCTACACCTGGGGCACCATCGGCCTGACCTGGAACCAGGCGATGATCGACAAGCGTCTGAATAATGCGCCAGTGAACAGCCTGGATATGATCTTCAAGCCCGAGGTCGCGGCGAAGTTCGCCGATTGCGGCATCTCCATGATCGACTCGCCCGACGAAGTGCTGGCCGTGGTGCTCAACTACCTGGGCCGCGACCCGCGCAGCAGCAAGCCGGACGAACTGGCCGAGGCGCTGGCGTTGCTCAAGGGCATCAAGCCGTACATCCGCAAGTTCCAGTCGCAGCCGGTGACCCAGCTGGTCAATGGCGACATCTGCCTGTCCCTCGGCTACAGCGGCGACATGACCCAGGCCCAGCGTACCGCCGACGAGGCCGGCAAGGGGACGCGCTTCCAATACCGTATTCCGCGGGAGGGCACCACGGTGTGGATGGATACCATGGCCATCCCGGCCGATGCCCGCCACCCGGAATACGCCTATGCGCTGATCAATTTCATCATGCGCCCGCAAAACATGGCGGCGATCAGCAACGCCACCGGCTATCCCACCTCCAGCGCCAAGGCCAGGCCGATGGTGGCGGCTGACATGCGCAATAATCCGGATATCTATGTGGACGAGGCCACCTATGGGCGGCTGATCCCCGGCAAGGACATTGCGCAGCGCGACATGCGGGCGCGAATGCGCGCCTGGACCACCTTCAAGACCGGCCTTCACGACTGAAGCCAGCAACCGCCAGAGCAGGGCGGGCACCCGGCAGCCGGGTGGCCACGCCCTTCGGGATTCACTCAACAGAGAACACCTCATGTCTACCCGTCGTGACTTCATCAAGCAGCTGATGGCGGCCAGCGGAGTCGGTGCCGCCGCCTCCCTTGGCCTCGGCTTCGGCGCCCCGCGCATTGCCGCCGCCCCGGCCGGCAACTGGTACATGCCCGACGAGCACGGCCCGCAGGAGCGGGTGATCCTGGCCTTCGGCGCGTCGTCCCGGGTCTGGGAGGACTGGGCGGGCGCGGTGAACGACACCATCGCCCTGCTGGCCAGGACCATCGCCAAGTATCAACCGGTGACCGTGCTGTGTCGCACCAACCAGCTGTCATTGGCCAAGAGCAAGTGTGGCACCAGCAATATCGACTTCCTGACCTTGTCGCTGGACGACGTCTGGGTGCGCGACTACGGCGGCTGCTTCGTGGTCGACGGCGCGGGCGGCCTGGGCCTGGTGGATTTCAACTTCAACGGCTGGGGCGACAAGCAGACCTCGGCCAACGACACCCGCGTGGCCGATACCCTGAGCGAGGAGATGGAGGCCGACTACGTTCGTAGCGCGCTAGTGGGCGAGGGCGGCGGCATCGAGGTGGACGGGCATGGCACCGCGATCATCACCGAGAGCTGCTGGATCAACGACAACCGCAACCCGGGGCTGGGCAAGGCGCAGATCGAAGCCGAGCTGAAGGCCAACCTCGGCCTGCGCAAGATCATCTGGTTGCCGGGTATCAAGGACAAGGACATCACCGATGCCCATGTCGATTTTTATGCGCGCTTCGTCAAGCCCGGCGTGGTCATCGCCAACCTGGACAATGACCCCGGGTCCTATGACTACGCCGTGACGCGCAGGCACCTGGAAATCCTCAATGCCGCTACCGACGCCGATGGCCGCAAGCTGGTGGTCCACACCCTGCCGCCGCCGACCAGGATGCGCAGTAACCTGTATACCCGCGACAACCCGGATTTCGCGCCGGGTTACATCAACTTCCTGCCGATCAACGGCGCGGTGATCGCTCCGCAGTTTGGTGACGCGGCGGCGGACCAGTACTGCAAGGACCTGCTGGCCAGGCTTTATCCGGGGCGGGTGGTGGAACAGGTCAATATCGACCCGATCGCCGCGGGTGGCGGCGGCATTCATTGCGTGAGCAAGCATCTGCCACGGGTGTGAGGTGGCTTTGGGGGGGGGCGTAAGACCTGGGGAGCGGATCTGACTCGATCCTTCATGCACAACAAAGCCCGCATCGAGCGGGCTTTGTCGTGTTTACTGGCTTTGAATCACTTCACCTTGCTTCTCAGGTCCTCGAGGCTGCGTTTGAGTTGGTCCAGGTTCTGGCCCTGATTGCTGACCTCGCTCTTGAGGCTGGACAGCTCGCTGGAGCTCGAACTGGAGCTTGAGCTGCTGCCACGCTTGAGGTCATCGATCTGACTCGCCAGCTTATCCAGGGTGCCGGCCTGACTACTGACCGTGCTCTTGAGGCTGGACAGCTCGCTGGAGCTCGAACTGGAGCTTGAGCTGTTGCCACGCTTGAGCTCCTCGATCTGCTTGCCGAGCTTGTCCAGTTCACTGGCCTGGTCGCTGGTAACGCGCTTGAGGCTGTTCACTTCACTGGTGCTCGAACTGGAGCTTGTGCCGCTGTTGCGCTTGAACTCTTCAAGCTGGGTTTCCAGCTTTTTCAGCTGGTTGGCTTGCTCGCCGGTGGTTTTCTTGAGGTTGCTCACTTCACTGGCAGTGGAGCTGGAGCTGCTGCCGGTGTTGCGTTTGAGCTCTTCGATCAGGCGCGCTTGGCTGTTGACGACGTCCTTGAGCTTTTCCAGTTCGGCGCTGCTGCTCTTGAGGCCGTCCTGCAGCTTTTGCAGGTCGTCCACGGTGAAGCCGCTGGGGCGGACGGTGTACTTGAGGTCTACTTCCTGGTGCAGGGCCGAGATCCTGTCCGAGTACGAGGCGCTGCTGGAGTTGAATTCGACGGCCTGGGCGGAGAGTGACAGGCTGCTGAGGATCAGGGTGGAGAGGCTGGTGGCGAGGAAGGCGGACGAACGCTGAGTGCGGCTGAACATCACTGGGTTTCCTTGTGAAGCGCCGATATGGCACATCGCTATGACTGCATCCTTGCCTTCTTGTTCCAGGGGCAAGAAGGCGGCTCGGGGAGAGGAATGTAACAACGTATTTTTCGTGAAAGTGCCTTGAGCGAACGGACAGGTTTTTTGTCGGTGCGCTGTAAGGATTCGTATGCATCCGCAGACAAAGGTCCTATATTCGCAGCCTGTCTGAATGGTTTTCAGATGATCCCGAATGGTTCACGGCCAGATAAATCGGCTTTCACAGCGCTTTTTTGCGGCAAAGAGATCCCAACGATCCAGATCCATCTTCCATTCCCATGATCAGAGAGAACGAGATGATTCCTAAAGAAGCCAGAATTGACGTAGCCCTTGAAAAGTACCTGGCTGCCACGCCTTCCTTGCAGGAAGAAATCAGCGCCCTGAGCCCGCAGGAGCAGAAGCAGCAGGCCCAGTGGGCGTTCGAGGACGAAGCGGAGTCGCGCGGCATCGAGCCGTGGGAGCTTGTGCTGGAGTTGGTGGCCGAGTCGCCCGAGGAGCTCAAGGCCATGCGCCTGGAGGTCCATCAGGAGGTGGCCGAGGCCCTGGGCATGGACCTTCAGGACTACCTGGAACTCAACGAAATCGACGACTGATGCAAAAACGCCAGCCTTTCAGGGGCTGGCGTTTTTCTTTGAGGGTATCGCGCAGGCTTTTGAAAATCAGAGGCTCAAGCGCATCGACAGGTCGACCGCCTTCACATCCTTGGTCATCGCCCCGATCGAAATGTAATCGACGCCGGTCTCGGCGATCGGGCGCAAGGTGCTTTCATTGATCCCGCCGCTGGCTTCCAGCTTGGCCTTGCCGGCATTCAGGCGAACCGCTTCACGCATATCGTCCAGGCTCAACTCGTCGAGCATGATGATGTCCGCGCCCGCCGCCAGGGCTTCCTTGAGTTCTTCCAGGCTTTCCACTTCGACTTCCACCGGCTTGCCCGGGGCGATCCTGTGGGCGGCGCTGATCGCCTGGGCGATACCGCCGCACGCGGCAATATGGTTTTCCTTGATCAGGAAGGCGTCGTACAGGCCGATGCGGTGGTTGTGGCAGCCACCGCAGGTCACCGCGTACTTCTGCGCCAGGCGCAGCCCCGGCAGGGTCTTGCGGGTATCCAGCAACTTGACCTGGGTATCGGCGACGAAGTCGGCGTAATACTGCGCGCGGGTGGCCACGCCGGACAGCAGCTGCAGGAAGTTCAGGGCGCAGCGTTCGCCGCTGAGCAGCGAACGGGCCGGACCTTCGAGGTGGAACAGGGCCTGGTTGGGGCTGACGCGCTCGCCGTCACGCACCTGCCAGTGCACGGCGACCCGCGGGTCGAGCTGGCGGAACACCGCGTCGACCCAGGCCGTGCCACTGATGATCGCCGCTTCGCGGGTAATGATGGTGGCTTTGGCCAGGCGTTCGGCCGGGATCAGTTGCGCGGTGATATCGCCGCTACCGATGTCTTCCAGCAACGCACGGCGCACGTTGGCTTCGATTTCGGCGGTCAGGTCGGCGAGGCGTAGATTCGGCATAGCAGGCTCCACAAACAAAGTGGCCCGATTATAGGGCCATGGCGCAAGCGAACCCAAGGCGGCGCCCCTCCAGTACCTGCATTTGGTCGCCTGGCCTGAGCCGTTTGCGAGAAAGGGCGGTCGCTATATGAGCACTATTTCAAAGCCCGCGCAGAGTCTGCTGGCACAAGAAGGGGCTTTTGCCAGATAATCCGACTTCTAATTGACGTCATAGCTTTGACGTTTGCTTGGCTCCCCAATATTTGAACTGCAGCGGTGCGTATCGATGCCCGCTGGGACTCGACTGTGAGCGTCGACCGACCTTTTATTGCGCGGCAGAGAAAACCTTTCAGGAGGCTTGGATGCACAACGACGGGAATGTAGTGCCTTTGCACAAGGTGGCTACGGATCAGGCGAACCCTTCGCCGCTCGCCCGCCTGCCTGTGATTCTGCTTCAGGTCCGTGACAAGGCCGCCCAGCAACTGCGCCATGGCCTGCAGGAACTGTTCGATAACGCCGACGACACCTTGTTCGAGATGGCCGACCGGGCCCAGAACAATGTCGACCAGAACACCTTTTTCGAAGCCATGCGCGACCTGCGCCTGAAACGCAAAAGCATCGAGCGCGGCTTCCTGGAAAAACTCTTCGAGGCCTTTGTCGGCCTGGTCCAGTACGACCCTGCGCCGGCGATCGCCCAGGCCGTCGCCTACGTCCCACCCGCTGACACCTGCCAGGATGACCTGGAGCGCACCGTGGCCCTCGAGGCGATGGTCGCCAAGGCCGGCAACCGTGACGGCTTTGCCCTTGGCCAGCTCACCGCGCGCCTGAGCGCGCTGCTGGGCAAGCGCCTGGATGACCGCAGCAACCCCTTGGGCCCGGCCATGCTCTGCGAGTATTTCCTCGAGTCTGGGCGCAGCCTGGGGGTGGAGATCAAGGTCAAGCTGATCATTCTCAAGCTGTTCGAACGTTATGTGCTCAGCGAAGCCGACCAGCTGTACGCCGAAGCCAATCAGCTGTTGGCCGCCACGGGCGTGTTGCCGGAGCTCAAGCCCGCGCCGGCGCGCCGGTCTATCGATCAGGCGGCCGCAAGTATCCAGGCCACGCCGGAGCCCGGCGAGGCGCAGATGGACGAAAGCGTTCAGCAAGTGTTCGCCGCCTTGCAGGAGCTGCTGTCGCATGTCCGCGGCAGCGTGGTGCCGACCCTCGAGGCGAGCGCCGAAACCCAGCCCATTTCCACCCGTGACCTGCTGCGCCTGCTGTCTCACCTGCAGCACTACGTGCCGGCGGGCACCCAGGACGATTTCGACCTGCGCAACCACTTGGAACAGCTGCTGACCCGGGTCAGCGTGAAAAGCGGCAAGTCGCGGGTGGTCGGGGTGGCCGACGAGGACGTGATCAACCTGGTGGCCATGCTCTTCGAATTCATCCTGGCCGATCGCAACCTGCCGGAATCCTTGAAGACCCTGATCGGTCGCTTGCAGATCCCCATGCTCAAGGTCGCGGTGCTGGACAAGAGTTTCTTCAGCCGCAGCAGCCATCCCGCGCGCCGCCTGCTCAATGAAATTGCCGCGGCGGCCATGGGCTGGGGTAGTTGCGACGATTATCAGCGCGACAGCCTGTACCTGCGTATCGAGCAGGTGGTGCAGCGGCTGTTGAGTGACTTCGTCGACGACCCGGCGATCTTTTCCGAGCTGCTCGCCGAGTTTCTCGCCTTCACCAGTGACGAGCGGCGCCGCAGCGAGCTGCTGGAGCAGCGCACCCGTGACGCCGAAGAGGGCCGGGCCAAGGCCGAACTGGCGCGCCGTCGCGTCGAGCAGGCGTTGAACGAAGGGTTGCTGGGCAAGGTCCTGCCGCTGACAGTCGTAGAGTTCGTGCAACAGGCCTGGAGCAAGGTCTTGCTGTTGACCTGTCTCAAGCACGGCGAGCAGTCCAGCGAATGGCGCCAGGGGCTGCAGACCATGGAGCAACTGATCTGGAGCGTGCAGCGCCACACCGATCCGGATGCCGCCATGCAGTTGCTGGCACTGGTGCCCGACCTGCTCAAGGCGCTGCGCGACGGCTTGAACAGCGCGGCGTTCGATCCGTTCGCCACCAGCGAATTCTTCAGCCAGCTGGAAGCCTTGCACCTGCAGGCGTTCGAGCACTTTGCTCAGAACGCCGGGCAGCATCGGCCGGGCGTGGCGGACGAGCAGCCGGCGATGGTCGCGGTCGAGGAGCACATCATCCTGCCCTGTGCCGAAGAGGGCCCGCTGGAGGCCGCGCCCCTGGCGCTGGCGGCCAACGATCCCGGGTTGCTGCGGGTCGAACAGCTGCGGCTGGGGGCCTGGGTCGAATTCCTCGAGGACGAGGACAACAGCGTGCGCTGCAAGCTGACGGCCATCGTTCAACCCGGCGACAAGTACATCTTCGTCAACCGCACCGGCATGAAGGTCCTGGAGCGCACCCGGGTCGGCCTGGCCCTGGAGTTTCAGCGCGGGGCCGTGCGAGAGCTGGACGACACCTTGCTGTTCGACCGGGCGCTGGAATCGGTGATCGGCAGTTTGCAGCGACTCAATCGCGGCAAGTGATCGCAACCTGGGCGTGGAACGCGGCATACTGAGCCGTCACAGGCTTCGTTGAAGGAATCGGTATGCAGTTGGACCCCGCAAGCGGCTGGTGTCACGGCGTTCGCCATTGCCCGTCACCCAATTTCAACGCACGCCCCGCGGATGAAATTTCCCTGCTGGTGATCCACAACATCAGCCTGCCGCCGGCCCAGTTCGCGACGGGCAAAGTGCAGGAATTCTTCCAGAACCGTCTTGATGTCACAGAGCACCCCTATTTTGCCGGGATCGCCGACCTGCGCGTGTCCGCGCATTTTTTGATCGAACGTGACGGAACCGTGACTCAGTTTGTCTCCTGTCTGGACCGTGCCTGGCACGCCGGTGTGTCGTGGTTCGACGGGCGCGAAAGCTGCAATGATTTTTCCCTGGGGATCGAACTGGAAGGCACCGACGAGCTGCCGTTCACCGATGCCCAGTACAACGCGCTGATTGCCTTGACCCGGCAGTTGCGGCAGGCCTTCAAGGCCATCACCCCACAGAGGATTTGTGGGCACAGCGATATCGCTCCGGGGCGCAAAACCGATCCGGGGCCCGGATTCGACTGGGTACGCTATCGCGCGGCCCTGAACGAAGGGGAAGGACAATGAGTTTTCTGGTGTTGTTGCTGGCGGTCTGGATCGAGAAGTTCTCGGCCTTGCGCCAGCGCGTTCAGCATGACGAGCCGTGGTTGCGCCAACTGCTTGGGCAGGAGGCCAGCCTGCGTCTGGCCAAGCGTCCCTGGTGGGTGCTGGCGCTGCTGGTGCTGCTGCCGGCAGTGCTGCTGGGGTTGCTGTTGCTGGTACTGGAGCCGCTGGCCTACGGCCTGCTGGCGTTGCCGGTGCATCTGCTGGTGGTGATCTACAGCCTGGGGCGGGGCGACCTGCTGGGCGAACTCGGACCGTTTCGCGATGCCTGGCGCCGCGAGGACCTGCAAGCCGCGGCGCATGTCGCCAAGCGTGACCTGGATATCTGCGCCGACAGTGGCGAGCAGTTGCTCGAGCAGGTTCAGGGGCACCTGTTGTGGCAGGCCTACCAGAGCTTTTTCGCAGTGATCTTCTGGTACTTCCTGCTGGGCCCGGTGGCCGCATTGAGCTATCGCCTGCTGGCGCTGGCCGCCGAGCACAGCAAGAACCCGGCGGTCGCCGAGCGCGCCGGGCAGCTGCGGCATGCCTTCGACTGGTTGCCGGTACGCCTGCTGGCGGCCAGCTTCGCCCTGGTGGGTAACTTCGTCGCGGTCAGCCGCGTGATGCTCCACGAACTGCTGAACTGGAACATCAGCGCCGCGCAGCTGGTGGAAAAGGTCGGCCTGGTCGCCGCGGAAATCCCCGCGCCGATCACCGGGCCGGACGGCATTCTCAGCCTGGACCGGATCTGGGAACTGTTGCTGCGGGCCGCGGTGCTCTGGTACGCCGGTTTCGCCCTGTGGACCGTGCTGCCCTGACGACGAGCAGCGAGTGAGCGCTGGCGAGCCCCGGTCTCGCCAGCGCAACTGAAGCCTTCCATCCGTCCGCCGTCCCCGCGGTTAACCTTAAGTTACAAACCCTTTTGCCGATTTGAGCTATACAGAAGCAGCGCCAAATAGTGGCTATCTGCCGTCTTCGCGTACCTGCCAATAAAAATAAAAGCAAAAAGGGAGACTTCTTGTGAAGAGCTTGCTCTATCCCGCCATTGCCCTGATGAACCGCCTGAGCTTCGGCATGAAGTTCAGCCTGATCAGCGTGCTGTTTTTCCTGCCGATGCTGGTCACCAACTTTTATCTGGTGCGCGATTCCTACCGTGAATTCCAGGGCACCCAGGTCGAGCTGCAAAGCCTGGACCTGCTGGGCAGCAGCCTGACCTTGCGCCGCGACCTGGAAACCCTGAACAACATGGTGCAGATCAACGCGACCCTGGGGCAGTCCGGCAAGGCCGGGGATATCGAGAGCAAGATAGGCACCCTGGAAAAGTCCGTGCTTGAGCGCTTGCAGGGCTTGGCTGCGGTCACCGTGGACCCCGAGCAGATCGGCGTGTTCGACGGCAAGCGCGATGAAATGATCGCCGCCTTCAAGGCGCAGCAAGCGGAAAGCTCGCTGCAAAGCAAAAGTGCGCTGATCGGCAAGCTCTTGGGCAGTGCGCAGATTTTCAGCCAGATCATCGCCAGCCAGTCCGGCCTGAGCCGCGATACCCAGAGCGATGTGCGGCAGTTGAGTGAACTGCTGACCAGCGTCACGCCGCAGGTCACGCAGGTCCTTGGCGAAGGGCGGGCGATGGGCGCGTATTCCCTGGGCCAGGGCTTTCTCAACTCATCCGCCAGCACCCGTTTCGACGAGTTGCTGGTGCAGATCGAAAAGCTCCAGGCCGAATACGGCCTGAAACTGCAGGATGCGCTGGGATCGAGCAAGGCCGCCCAGGGCGCGCTGGACGCCCAGGCCAGCGCCAGTAAAGGCAGCCTCAAGCAAGCCAGCGAGCTGTTCGAAGAGCAGGTGGTGATGGCCGATACCCTGGATGCGCCCTGGCAGGGTTTTTACGACCAGGTCAGCGGGCTGATGGCGCAGACCTACCAGCTCAACGAGGCGACCCTGAAGTTCCTCGGCGAGGAACTGCAACAACGGCTGGGGCAGAACCGCACGCACATGGTGCTGCTGGTGGTGGCGCTGGCGGCGGTGTTCCTGCTGATCTTCTATCTCTACGGCGCGTTCTATGTCTCGACCCGCACCACCCTCAAGCGCCTGGGCGCGATGATGGACAAGGTGGCGGCCGGCGACATGACCGTCACCTTCGATGCCCAGAGCCGCGATGAACTGGGGGAACTGGGCACTGTGTTCAACGGCACCGTGGCGAAGATCCACGACCTGATCGAGTTGGTGGGCAAGACCGTCGGCGAAGTCGAGCACCAGGCCGGGCAGGTGGAAGCCGTGTCGGCCCAGAGCAACCAGGCGGTGGCCGGGCAGCGCAGCCAGATCGAGCAGGTGGCGACGGCGATGAACCAGATGTCCGCCACTTCCCAGGAAGTCGCGCGCAGCGCCGCGGCCGCGGTCAGCAGCGCCCACAGCGTCAACGACGAGACCATCAGCGGGCGCGGGCTGGTGGAATCCCAGCAAGGCAGCATTGCCCAGTTGGCCAGCGAGATCGACCAGTCGGTGTTGGTGATCAATCAACTGGCCAGCGACAGCCAGGCCATCAGCCGGGTGCTGGAGGTGATCAAGAGCATCGCCGAGCAGACCAACCTGCTGGCCCTCAACGCCGCCATCGAAGCGGCCCGCGCTGGCGAGCAAGGCCGCGGCTTTGCAGTGGTGGCCGACGAAGTGCGGACCCTGGCCAAGCGCACCCAGCAATCGACCGAGGAAATCGAGCAGATGATCGTCAAGCTCCACGGCGGCGTGGGGGCTGCGGTCAAGGCCATGGGCATCAGCCACCAGATGGCCAATGGCACGGTCGGGCAGTCGGAAAAGGTCCAGCAGGCGCTGGAGAACATCCTCGGGGCGGTGGGCATGATCGTCGACCAGAACCAGCAGATCGCCGCGGCGGTGGAGCAGCAGACCGCGGTGGCCCACGACATCGATCAGAACATCGTCGAGATCAACCGCGCCGGCGAGCGCACCGCCGAAGGCGCGTACCAGACTGAAAACGCCAGCCGCCAGTTGTCCGCGCAGGTGGTGCAGTTGAGGCAGTTGATCAGCGCGTTCCGGGTCTGATTCAGGCGCTGTGGGGCCAGCCGAACAGCGCGCAAGCGTTGGCGGTACTGGCCGCCGCCAGTTGTTCGGGGCTGATGGCCATGATTTCGGCCAGGGCCGCGCAGATCTCCGGCAGGTGCTGCGGGCTGTTGCGCTGGCCGGGGTACATGGCCGGCGCCATGTCCGGCGAGTCGGTTTCCAGCACCACCGCGTCCAGCGGCAAGTCGGCGATGACCTTGCGCAGGCGCAGAGCCTGTGGCCAGGTTGCGGCGCCCCCCAGGCCCAGTTTGAACCCCAGCTTGAGGTACTCGCGGGCTTCCTCGCGGCTGCCGGCGAAGGCGTGGATGATGCCGGCGCGCTTGAGCTTGAAGCGCTTGAGGGTGGCAATCACCGCGGCATGGCTGCGTCGTACGTGGAGCAGGGCCGGTAGCTGGAAGTCCGCGGCCAGTTGCAGTTGTGCTTCGAACAGTTGCTGCTGGCGCTGGCGATCCAGTTGCTCGAGAAAATAATCCAGGCCGATCTCGCCCACCGCGCACAGCTGCGGGTGGCCCGCCAGGCGGGTCAGCCAGTCGCCCAGCTCAATCAGGTCGGCTGGGCTGTGCTCGTCGAGATAAACCGGGTGCAGGCCGAAGGCGGCGTGCAGGTTGGCATCGCTCTGCACCAGCTCCCAGAGCCGCTGCCAATTGCGCTGATAAACCCCCAGCACCACCATTCGCCGCACGCCGAGGGCGCGGCTGGCCGCCAGCAGCGCCTGACGATCCGCATCGAAATCCGGAAAATCCAGATGGGTGTGGCTGTCGATCAGTTCCACGTTCAAGCCTCGTGAATGCGCTGCTTGAAGGTTCGGGCGATGGCGTTCACGCCGGGTTGGTAATGGGCTTCTTCAATGGCGGCCAGGGCCAGTTGCAGGGCCTTGTCGGCAATCAGCTGGTGCTGCTGGGCCATGGCATTGACCGGCAGCGGCAAAAAGTCCAGCAGTTGGGTATCGCCGAAGGTGCCCAGGCGCAGCGGCCGCGACTTGAGCGGGAAATCGTGCAGCGCGTCGAACACCCCTTGCAGCAACACATAGGAGGTGGTCACCAGGGCATCCGGCAGATGGCCCAGGCGCTCCAGCAGCGCTACCATCAACTGGCGCCCGCAGTCGCGGCTGAAGGCTTCGCCCTGTTCGATCAGCACCTGGCCGTCGAAACCTTCCAGCGCCTGTTTGAAGCCGGCGGTGCGTTCGCGGCTGATGCCCAGCTCGGGGCGGGCGCCGATCAGGGCGATCTGCCGCGGCTGGGGCTGCAGCAGGCTGCGGGTCAATTGCAGGCTGGCTTGCTGGTCGTCGCTGATCACCGAGCAGAAAAACTCCGGCTCCATCACCCGGTCGATGGCGATGATCGGCAGGCCCTGGGCCTGCAACAGGCGATAGGTGTCATCCTCCGGCGGCAGGCAACTGGCGACGAACAGCGCATCGCAGCGGCGCGCGCGGAACAGTTGCAGCAACTGCCGCTCGCTGTCCGGGGCATCGTCGGAGCTGGCGATCAGCAGCTGGTAGCCACGGGCGCGGGCACCTTGCTCGAGCAACTTGGCAATGCGCGCGTAACTGGGGTTTTCCAGGTCCGGCAGGATGAAACCCAGGGTCCGGGTCCGCCGGCTGCGTAGCCCGGCGGCTTGAGGGTTGGGCGTGAAGCCATGCTCCTCGACCACCGCCCGGACCCGTTCGACGGTCGCGTTGCTGATGCGTTGCTGTTCGGCCTTGCCGTTGATGACGTAGCTGGCGGTGGTGACGGACACACCGGCCAGTCTGGCGATATCGCTGAGTTTCAACCCGGGTTTTCCTTGTTTTCTGGAGCTTGCCCCGACATTTTCGCCAATCCTAACCGATATGGGCAGGCGACCAATGTCGGAACGTGCAGCCGACAGGTAGGACTTCAAGGATGATTGATTATCGAGTAACGTGCCCGTCATTGTAGATTAAACGTTTCAGCACGCGTATTTTCTAGGAATATGAGCAAACGGAAACAGGGCCTTGCCAAGCCGACGGTCCCGTTTGTGGCATTAACGCCGCCTGACTGATTCACTCAAAACAATACCTAGCGCCCCAGCGCTAAATAGGAGAAAGCATGCTCGAGCTCACTATTGAGCAGATATCCATGGGCCAGTCGGCCGTGGATAAGTCCGCCGCACTGCACCTGCTCGCCGACAAACTGGTGGCCGACGGCCTGGTCGCCGAAGGTTACCTGGCTGGCCTGCAGGCCCGTGAAGCCCAGGGCTCGACCTTTCTCGGTCAAGGTATTGCCATTCCCCACGGCACCCCGGAAACCCGCGACCAGGTGTTCGCCACTGGCGTGCGCCTGCTGCAATTTCCCGAGGGCGTGGACTGGGGCGATGGCCAGATCGTCTATCTGGCGATCGGCATCGCCGCCAAATCCGACGAACACCTGCGCCTGCTGCAACTCTTGACCCGCGCCCTCGGCGAAACCGACCTGGGCCAGGCCCTGCGTCGCGCCAGCTCGCCCGAAGCCCTGCTGAAACTGCTGCAAGGCGCGCCACAGGAGTTGGCGCTGGATGCGCAGATGATCGGCCTGGGCGTGGCCGCCGAAGATTTCGAAGAACTGGTATGGCGCGGCGCCCGTCTGCTGCGCCAGGCCGATTGCGTCAGCAACGGTTTTGCCGCGGTGCTGCAACAGGTCGAGGCGCTGCCCCTGGGCGATGGCCTGTGGTGGCTGCACAGCGAGCAGACCGTCAAGCGCCCGGGCCTGGCCTTCGTCACCCCGGACAAACCGATTCGTTACCTCGGCCAACCCCTGGCCGGGCTGTTCTGCCTGGCCAGCCTGGGCGAGGCCCACCAGGCCCTGCTCGAGCGCCTGTGCGCGCTGCTGATCGAAGGCCGTGGCCATGAACTGGGCCGGGCCACCAGCAGCCGTGCGGTGCTGGAAGTACTGGGTGGCGAACTGCCGGCCGACTGGCCGAGCGCGCGCATCGTGCTGGCCAACGCCCACGGCTTGCATGCGCGCCCGGCGAAGATCCTGGCGCAGCTGGCGAAAAGCTTCGAGGGCGAGGTTCGTGTGCGCATCGTCGACACACCGGGCTCCGCCGTCTCGGTGAAGAGCCTGAGCAAGCTGCTGAGCCTCGGCGCCCGCCGTGGCCAGACCCTGGAGCTGATCGCCGAACCGAACATCGCCGCCGACGCCCTGCCAGCCTTGCTGGCGGCCATCGCCGAAGGGCTGGGGGAAGAAGTCGAGCCGGTGGCGCAAGCCAGTGCGCCCCAGGAAGTGCCGGAAGAAATCGAGGTGCCCATCAGCGCGCCGGCTTCCGGCAGCCTGGTCCAGGCCATCCCGGCGGCGCCCGGCATCGCCATCGGCCCGGCGCATATCCAGGTGATCCAGCCATTCGACTACCCGTTGCGCGGCGAATCCACCGCCAGCGAGCGCGAGCGCCTGCAACAGGCCCTGGCCGAGGTCCGTCATGACATCGACGGCCTGATCCAGCGCAGCAAGGCCAAGGCGATTCGCGAGATTTTCGTGACCCACCAGGAAATGCTCGACGACCCGGAACTGACCGACGAAGTCGACACCCGCCTCAAGCAGGGCGAAAGCGCCGCAGCGGCCTGGATGACGGTGATCGAAGCCGCCGCCCGGCAACAGGAAGCCTTGCACGATGCGCTGCTGGCCGAACGTGCCGCCGACCTGCGGGATATCGGCCGCCGGGTGCTGGCCCAGCTGTGCGGCGTGCAGACCCCGGTCGAGCCGGATGAAGCCTACATCCTAGTGATGGATGAGGTTGGCCCGTCGGACGTGGCGCGCCTCGATCCGGCGCGGGTGGCCGGCATTCTTACCGCCCGTGGCGGCGCCACCGCCCACAGCGCGATCGTCGCCCGCGCCCTGGGGATTCCGGCGCTGGTCGGTGCCGGTGCCGGCGTACTGCTGCTCAAACCGGGCACGCCGCTGCTGCTCGATGGCCAGCGCGGTCGTCTGCATGTGGACGCCGATGCCGGCACCCTGCAACGGGCCACCGAAGAGCGTGATACCCGCGAGCAACGGCTCAAGGCCGCCGCCGAACAGCGCCATCAACTGGCGCACACCACCGACGGCCATCACGTCGAGGTCTTCGCCAATATCGGTGAAAGCGCGGGCGTGACCAGTGCCGTGGAAAACGGCGCCGAAGGCATTGGCCTGCTGCGCACCGAGCTGATTTTCATGGCCCACCCGCAAGCGCCGGACGAAGCCACCCAGGAAGCCGAATACCGCCGCGTGCTCGATGGCCTGGCCGGGCGGCCGCTGGTGGTGCGCACCCTGGATGTCGGCGGCGACAAACCGCTGCCGTACTGGCCGATCGCCAAGGAAGAAAACCCCTTCCTCGGCGTGCGCGGCATCCGCCTGACCCTGCAACGCCCGCAGATCATGGAAGCCCAGCTGCGTGCGCTGCTGCGTTCGGCGGACAACCGCCCGCTGCGGATCATGTTCCCCATGGTCGGCAGCGTCGACGAATGGCGCGCCGCCCGCGACATGACCGAGCGCCTGCGCCTGGAGATCCCGGTGGCCGACCTGCAACTGGGGATCATGATCGAAGTGCCGTCCGCCGCCTTGCTGGCGCCGGTGCTGGCCAAGGAAGTGGACTTCTTCAGCGTCGGCACCAACGACCTGACCCAATACACCCTGGCCATCGACCGTGGCCACCCGACCCTGTCGGCCCAGGCCGATGGCCTGCACCCGGCGGTGCTGCAACTGATCGACATCACCGTGCGCGCGGCCCATGCCCACGGCAAGTGGGTCGGCGTGTGCGGCGAGCTGGCGGCCGATCCGCTGGCGGTGCCGGTGCTGGTCGGCCTGGGTGTGGACGAACTGAGCGTCTCCGGACGCAGCATCGCCGAGGTCAAGGCACGCATTCGCGAACTCAGCCTGACCCAGGCGCAAACCCTTGCTGAACAGGCCCTGGCCGTCGGCAGCGCGAACGATGTGCGCGCCCTTGTGGAGGCCATGTAATGGCAAAGATTCTTACCCTGACCCTGAACCCGGCGCTGGACCTCACCGTCCAGCTGACGCGCCTGGAACCGGGGCAGGTCAACCGCAGCGAAGCCATGCACACCCACGCCGCCGGCAAGGGCGTGAACGTGGCCCAGGTGCTGGCTGACCTTGGTCATCAACTGACTGTCAGCGGCTTTCTTGGTGCAGACAATCCCCAGGCCTTCGAGGCGTTGTTCGCCCGGCGCGGTTTTGTCGACGCCTTTATTCGCGTGCCCGGGGAAACCCGCAGCAACATCAAGCTGGCCGAACAGGATGGGCGCATCACTGACCTCAACGGCCCCGGCCCGGAGGTTGACGAAGCGGCGCAGCAGGCGCTGCTCGAACGCCTGGAACAGATCGCCCCGGGGCATGACGCGGTGGTGGTGGCCGGCAGCCTGCCGCGTGGCGTCAGCCCGCAATGGCTGCACGCCTTGCTGACCCGTCTCAAGGCACTGGGGTTGAAAGTGGCGCTGGACACCAGCGGCGAAGCCCTGCGCGCCGGCCTGGCCGCCGGACCCTGGCTGGTCAAGCCGAACACCGAGGAACTGGCCGAGGCCCTGGGCAGCCCGCTGCTGTCGCTGGCGACCCAGGCCGCAGCCGCCAGGCGCCTGCACGCCCAGGGCGTCGAGCATGTGGTGATTTCCCATGGCGCCGAAGGCGTGAACTGGTTCAGTGCCGCGCCGGCCCTGCAGGCGTTACCGCCGAAGGTCAGCGTGGCCAGCACCGTCGGCGCTGGCGACTCGTTGCTGGCCGGCATGCTCCACGGCCTGCTCAGCGCCCACGCTTTTGAACAGACCCTGCGCACCGCCACGGCCATCGCCGCCATGGCCGTGACCCAGATTGGTTTCGGCATCACCGATGCCGCGCAGTTGGCACAGCTTGAACAGGGGGTGCGCGTTCATCCCCTCATAGAACAATAAGAGGGTTGCTCATGAAGTTAGCCATTGTTACCGCCTGCCCGAACGGCATGGTCACCAGTGTGCTGTGCGCCCGGTTGCTGGACGCCGCGGCCCAGCGCCAGGGCTGGAGCACCAGCGTCGAAGTGCATGACGAGGCGCACCTGGAGCGGCAATTGTCGGCCGCCACCCTCGAAGCGGCCGAGTGGGTGCTGGTGGTCAGCACCGGGCCTTTGGATATGTCGCGCTTTGTCGGCAAGCGGGTGTTCCAGAGCTCGCCCTCCGTGGCCCTGCAGGACGTCGACGGAGTGCTGCGCCGTGGCGCCGAGGAGGCCCAGGTGTATGCCGCGGCCGAAGCCGTGGCCGAGCCGGCGCCGGCCAGCAAGAATGCGCCACGGCTGGTGGCGGTCACCGCTTGCCCGACCGGCGTGGCCCACACCTTTATGGCGGCCGAGGCCTTGCAGCAGACCGCCAAGCGCTTGGGGTACGAGCTGCAAGTGGAAACCCAGGGCTCGGTGGGCGCACGCAACCCGTTGAGCGCCGAGGCCATCGCCGCGGCGGATGTGGTGCTGCTGGCCGCGGACATCGAAGTGCCCACCGAGCGCTTCGCCGGCAAGAAGATCTACCGCTGCGGCACCGGCATCGCCCTCAAGCAATCCGAGGCGACCCTGAACAAGGCCCTGGCCGAAGGCCAGGTGGAGTCGGCCGCGGCGGGTGCTGGCGCGGCCCCGGCCAAGCAAGAGAAAACCGGGGTCTACAAGCACCTGCTGACCGGTGTGTCGTTCATGCTGCCGATGGTGGTGGCGGGGGGCTTGATGATCGCCCTGTCCTTCGTCTTCGGCATCACCGCGTTCAAGGAGGAGGGGACCCTGGCCGCGGCGTTGATGCAGATCGGCGGCGACACCGCGTTCAAGCTGATGGTGCCGCTGCTGGCCGGTTACATCGCCTATTCCATCGCCGACCGCCCGGGCCTGGCGCCGGGGATGATCGGCGGCATGCTCGCCAGCACCTTGGGCGCGGGCTTTATCGGCGGGATCATTGCCGGTTTCATCGCCGGCTATGCAGCCAAGGCCATCAGTAAATACGCGCGCTTGCCCCAGAGCCTGGAGGCCTTGAAGCCGATCCTGATCATCCCGTTGCTGGCCAGCCTGTTCACCGGCCTGGTGATGATCTACGTGGTGGGCAAGCCGGTGGCGGGAATGCTCGCCGGCCTGACCCACTTCCTCGACAGCATGGGTACCACCAACGCGATCCTGCTGGGGGTGTTGCTCGGCGGCATGATGTGCGTCGACCTTGGCGGGCCGATCAACAAGGCGGCCTATGCCTTCTCCGTGGGGCTGCTGGCGTCGCAGAGTTATGCACCGATGGCGGCGACCATGGCCGCCGGCATGGTGCCGCCGATTGGCCTCGGCATCGCGACCTTTATCGCCCGGCGCAAGTTTGCCCAGAGCGAGCGGGAAGCCGGCAAGGCGGCGCTGGTGCTGGGGCTGTGCTTTATCTCCGAAGGGGCGATTCCGTTCGCCGCCAAGGACCCGTTGCGGGTGATCCCGGCGAGCATCGCCGGCGGCGCGCTGACCGGGGCGCTGTCGATGTATTTCGGCTGCAAGCTGATGGCGCCCCATGGTGGGTTGTTTGTGATGTTGATTCCGAATGCGATCAACCATGCGTTGTTGTATTTGCTGGCGATTGTGGCGGGGAGTTTGTTGACGGCGGTGGTGTATGCGCTGGTGAAGCGGCCGGAGGCGACTGAGCTGGCGCTGGAGCCGGTCAAGGCCTGAGTGCCTCAGGCGGGCTTGCCTCGTTTCCGTAGGAGCGAGGCTTGCCCGCGATGGCGTCCGTGCTGGCGCTGCATTTTTTGGACGGTGTACATATCCATTCCTGCGGTAACGGCGGCTTATGGTTTCGGACTCACATTTGGTCAGCTTCCGTAGGAGCGAGGCTTGCCTGCGATGGCGTTCGCGCTGGCGCTGCATTTTTTGGACGGGGTACATATCCGTTTCTGCGGTCACGGCTGCTGGCGGTTTCGCCCTTACGGCGACTCACTTTTTTCAGACGCCAAAAAAGTAAGCAAAAACGCTTGCCCCTGCGTACGGCCTTCGCTGCGCTCAGGTTCCCTCGCTCCGGCGTCCATCAGGGGGCATCGACTCCGGTCGGCTGCGCTTCGACCTCCATACGATGTCCTCGACTACGTCGAGGGGCGCTGCGCGCCATCCCCCTGATGAACGCCTCCACTCGGCCTCCCGATGGGGCGGGTGGATCAAGAGCAGAATCAAAAGCCAAAGCCAAAGCAAAAGCGATGTTGCGGTTCGATGGTGGTCGGGTGGTCGACGTTAAACCCTGTAGCCGCTGCCGAGCTTGCGAGGCTGCGATCGACTGCGCAGCAGGCGCAGGATCTTGAGCCCGCTGGAGGACCTTCGGTCCTATCGCAGCCTGCGGCAGCGGCTACAGGGGGCGCGGTTATATCGGAGCCTTTTGTAGGTGCGAGCTTGCTCGCGATCAGGTCCCGCGGCTGACAGGTTTGTCGTGTAAGACGCTGTCTGAAAGTGAGGCACTTCGCTTTCCTTTGTAAGGCTTTTCCGAGAAACTCCGGGCCGCTTGCGTCTGGGAAGGGCACTGTCTAGCCTCGGGTTTGTCACTGGTTTTTCAGTGGCCGGGTTTAGCAGCTCGGTAAGTCTCAGGCGTATAAGACACCATGTCTTCCCGGTCGGATTTTATTCTGGCTGGTCTGTTATGGCGGCTGTACGTGGGGCACCTTCGGGTGCGCCGGGTTCCTGAGCCCTGGTCTGCTAACCCGCGTCCAGCTGCCACCCTCAATCGTTTAGCAGCGACGGGTGAAAGCTCCATTGCTCGGGAGTTACACCATGAAAAAACTCGTCCCCGATCCACCCGTTTCCCTGCTGTTCTCACGCCGCAATCCAGACCACGACCAGGCCAATGAGCAGGTCCGTCAGGCGTTGGCCAACCATCCTGTGGAAGGCTCGTTGCTCGCAGCCTTGAAACCCACCGCGGCGGGGCCTGCGGGTAACGATTCGCTCTTCACCGTCCGTCCCGGCATCAGCGCCGAAGAGGCGTTGCTTCACGTTTCTATGCTGCTCAAATCCGCCGAGGAGGTTTCCGACGAAATCACCGAACACGCCAGCGGTATCGAGCGTGGCCTGATCTGGTCGTTGGTGCATTCCGTGGAGATGGCGCGCGGAGTGGTGGACGCCTTGCTCGACGGTAATCGCCTCTGATCGACAACTGGCCGCTGACCGCGTCGCCCAGGGCGAACGGGTTCACTGCCGAATAGGCAGCTGCGATAAACGCATTGAAGGTATGGCCCAACTCGCTTTAACGACTGGCGTTAATGGTCGGTAGAGTGGGAGCTCGCCTTGATCCCGGTCGGGGCGTTTTTTTGTCTGTAGACCCGTAAGAGGCGAGCTACCAAAACAGCCACGTCATCAAAGTTCAGAATCGTCTTACAGCCTTGCCTTTCGCCACTTGCTAGGTTCGGGGAGTTGCAAAGAATCAGAGCCTCCCTCACGGATCAGTTAACGCAAGGATGATAAATGCTCCCCTCTGCTCGCCTGGGCGACAAACACGTCTGCCCACTTCGAGGTCATGGCACCACCTCGGTTACCTCCGCTTCCGGTGACATAAACATCAACTTCATGGGGGCCGTCCGAGTCGGTGACATCTGCGGTTGTGGTGCGGTTATTACCACGGGGTTTCCCTCGATCATCTTGAACGGGCGCCCAGTGGCTCACCTGGGCAGCCCTACCAGTCACGGCGGAACGATCATCTCGGGCAGCCCCGATACCTTCGGCGGTTTCCAGTTCGGTGGTGCAGCAACCCAGGCTATCGTTGACTTCGCCAAGCTCGGTGCCGTGCGCCCGGACGGCTCAGTGAACGATCAACTGATGTCTGAGCTGTTGGCCGATCCACAACTGGAGCAGCGCGCCTTGCTCTCGGGCGCTCTGGTGCAACCTGGCAGTTCGTCCTTAACAACCCCGAAGGAGCCGTTGACTCCCGAGCTAATCGCAGTCGCCGGCAGCCAGCACGACACAAGCTCGGGCAACCAAATGATGTTCATCGGCCAGGCTGTGCGCGAACTGGCCGAATTCAAGCGCAGCAAGCCCGCCCTGGCGCGGACGCTGGTAGTGTTCACCCCGTCATACAGCGAAGCAATGCTCAGTGCGGCACGTGAATCCGCTGATGCCTATGATGCTGGCTTTATTGGCGTGGCCAACGTCCAGGAGCTGATCGACTACCTGAACCAAGGCAAGGACCGCAAGCAATCCCCCATCGAATACCTATCGCTATTCAGCCACGGAGTTCCGCATCGGATCGCCTTTGGCTATCAGCTTGCCGGGGACTTCCAAATGTCCTTGGATGTACTGAGCTACGATAAAATTTTACCTTCGGCGTTTACCAGTTCGGCGCAGATCGACAGTTACGCCTGTAGGACCGGCATGGGTAATCGCTCGGACTTCCCCGTCGAAGACGGCATTCAGTTCTTTCCGCAGACGAATGAGAGCCTGGCGCAGTTGCTGGCCAATCACCTGCAGATCAAGGTGCACGCCTTTATTCGACGCTCGGACTACAAGAACACCTGGGGTTCGTTCGAGGAGCGCCGCATGGGCGATCTTTGCGGAATCAGTGGCAACGCAGCACCTGGGAAAGAATGGTGCAGGAAGTGGGAAACACTGGAAAAGGAGCGAAAGAATAGCCATCGTTTACTCGAATTCACTTACCAGACCATGGGCGCTATCAATCCCGTGATTTCTGGTGATACACCCCTTGGCGTACCGGGAGGCCACTTTGAGTTTTTACCGAAGTAAAGGCTTCTGGATAGCCTTTAGCATTTTTTCTCCTTTGTTGCTGATTGCGGCCAACTACGGATTCAAAGTAATGACGAGCGTATACAAGACGGACTTGGGCAACGGCGTGGTGATCTACGCCGACGACTATGTGAAGACTGGTCGCTGGGTGTTTGACTGCCAGTATTCTCGGTTGATCAGTCGAGAACCGCTGCCTGTACCGATAGCAGAACTAGAACGAACTGGAAAACTCATCATTGGCAAAATGTATGAGTTGAATGAGACCGATAAGGGACTCGCAAAAAACGCCATTAGAGCAATTACGGCGATACCTAACTGGTACAAGAGTCTGCATTATCGCTACTCCTTTCTAGGTGAAAGCAGTGATCTGAATAGCCATACTTTTGACTTGGTAGCATCGCAGAATGGTCGGAAATGGGCCCTGGAAGTCTGGCAGGAGATCGGCTACGACGGAGAGTCGAGCTTTGAAATAACCGCCGAACCTTACGATCTAGAAACCTACGTGGACTACGCAAAGGCGCTCCAGGCCGCCGCCAAGAGCTGTCCTGCTCCACAGTAAATGGCGGGCCTGATCCTTTCCGTCCTTGAATCACCCTGAATGAGCACACGCTGACAGCTGCGGCGGGCAGGTAGCATTCGATTACGAGCCGCTCGCCACAGATGATCGAGCCTGAACGAATGTCTGCACTCGCGGAACAGGCGTTCACTGCCGTATAGGCAGCTCAGAAAATCCAGTTTTTGAGGTTGTTCGCCGCTTCGTCGTTCACTGCCGTACAGGCAGCCCCAACGCCTATCCCCCAGCATCCGCCAGTGCCGGGAATAACACCGCGTCCCGTTTTTGCAGCCATGTCATTTGCCAGCCCCGTCCCTTGTCATATCCCCTTCATCGCCGCCTACTAAGGTTGCCTTTTGACAGGTGGTCAGGGAGCAACCATGAGCGATTTCACTCTCGGTCGGCGGCGTTTGATTCAGGTGGCGGGGGCGGGGTTGTTGCTGCCGGGGCTGGCGCCGGCGGTGATCGCTTCGCCCAAGGACCGGCCGAAGATGGTCGATGGCGTGCAGTCCGGCGACTTGCTCGGCGACCGGGCGATGGTCTGGAGCCGTACCGACCGGCCGGCGCGGATGGTGGTGGAGTGGGATACCCGCAGCCGGTTCAGCAACCCGCGCAAGTTTGTCTCACCCCTGGTCGATGCCCGCACCGACTTCACCGCGCGGGTCGAGTTGGGCGGGCTGCCCACCGATCAGGCGATTTTTTATCGGGTGTATTTCGAGGACGCGCAGACCGGCGTGCGCAGCAAGCCCTGGTTCGGCCATCTGCGCAGCGTGCCGCAGACTCGCCGCGATATCCGTTTTGTGTGGAGCGGCGATACCGTCGGCCAGGGTTTTGGCATCAACCCGGACATTGGCGGCATGCGCATATACGAGGCCATGCGCCGGCGTCTGCCGGACTTTTTTATCCACAGCGGCGACACCATTTACGCCGACGGCCCGGTGCCGGCGCAGTTGACCACCGAGAACGGCCGGGTGTGGCGCAATATCACCACCGAGGCCAAGAGCAAGGTCGCCGAAACCCTCGACGAATACCGCGGCAACTACCGCTACAACCTGCTGGACGAGAACGTGCGGCGCTTCAACGCCGAGGTGCCGCAGATCTGGCAGTGGGACGACCATGAGGTGGTCAACAACTGGTCGCCGAGCAAGGTGCTGGATGAGCGCTACACCAACAAAGATATCCACACCCTGGTGGGGCGCGCGCGGCAGGCTTGGCTGGAGTACGCGCCGATGCGCTTGCAGAGCGCCAACCAGGGCGGGCGGATCTATCGCAAGCTGAGCTACGGGCCGCTGCTGGATGTGTTCGTGCTGGACATGCGCAGCTATCGCGGAGGCAACGACGACAACCTTGGCGCGGCCAAGCCGTTTCTTGGCCGTGAGCAGCTGGACTGGCTCAAGCAGGGGCTCAAGCACTCCAAGGCGCAGTGGAAGGTGGTGGCGGCCGACATGCCCATCGGCCTTGGCGTGCCGGACGGCGAGGTCAGCCCCGGTGTGCCGCGCTGGGAGGCGATCGCCAATGGCGACCCGGGCCCGGCCCAGGGCCGCGAGCTGGAGATCGCCGAGTTGCTGGCGTCCCTGCGCAAGCACAAGGTGCGCAACCATGTGTGGCTGACGGCGGATGTGCATTACTGCGCGGCGCACCATTACCACCCGGACCGCGCGGCGTTCCAGGATTTCGAACCGTTCTGGGAATTCGTCGCCGGGCCTTTGAATGCCGGCAGTTTCGGGCCCAACGTGCTGGACCAGACCTTCGGCCCGGAGGTGGTGTTCCAGAAGGCGCCGCCGGCGCAGAACACCTCGCCGTTCGCCGGGTTCCAGTTCTTCGGCGAAGTGCAGATCGAAGGGCAGAGCGGGGAGTTGAAGGTGATCCTGCGGGACCTGGACGGGGTGGCGGTGTTCGAGCGCAAGTTGCAGCCGGTGTAGTCATGTAGGAGCGAGGCTTGCCCGCGATGGCGGTATCAAGGCCGCTACCGGCCTTTGGCCTATCGCGAGCAAGCTTCGCTCCTACAGAAGCGTGGAGTGGGTCAGTAGACGTCGCGGCGATAGCGGCCTTGCTCGATCAGCTGTTCGACCACCTCGGCCCCCAGCACTTCGTTGAGCACCTGATCCACGCCCGAGGCCATGCCTTGCAGGCTGCCGCAGATGTAGATCGAGGCGCCGTCGGCCAGCCATTGCTTGAGGCGTTCGGCCTGTTGGTACAGGCGATCCTGGACGTAGATTTTCTCGGCCTGGTCGCGGGAGAACGCCAGGTCCAGGCGGCGCAGATCGCCGGCGGTCAGCCATTCCTGCAACTCGTCCTTGCAATAGAAGTCATGCTCGGCGTTGCGCTCGCCGAAGATCAGCCAGTTGTCTTGCTGGCCGTCGGCGATGCGCGCCTTGAGCAGGCTGCGCAAGCCGGCCAGGCCCGTGCCGTTGCCCAGAAGGATCAGCGGGCAAGGCTCGGCCGGCAGATGGAAGCCGCTGTTGCGCCGCACCCGCAGGCTGATGGCCGAACCCACCGGCGCATGCTCGGTGAGCCAGCCGGAGCCGATGCCCAGGCTGCCGTCGGGGTGGCGTTCCTGGCGCACCAGCAACTCCAGCTGGCCATCGCTGGCAATCGAGGCGATGGAGTATTCGCGCATGGCCAGCGGCACCAGGGCATCCACCAGCGCCTGGGCATGCAGGCCCACCAGGTGGGCACGGTTTTCCGGGAGCTGGCGGCTGGCCAGGGCCTGGGTCAGGGTTTCCGTCAGGCCGTCGAGCTGCACCGTGGCGCTGCCGTCCAGGCCGAGGCCGTCGAGGAAGAACTCGATGGCCCACGCGCAATTGCGCGGCAGCACTTCTACCAGGTCGCCGGCCAGCCAGCTGTTTGGCTGCGGTGGGGTGAGGCCCAGCAGGTAGACGCCCGAACCGCTGCTGTCCGGGTTTAACAGCTCGCGTTGGTTCAGGGTCCAGTTGTCGTAGGCGGGCGCCTGCCACAGGTCCACCGGCGCCTGGCCGATCAACTGGCCCAGTTGCTGCTGCCAGTGGCGCAGGGCGTAGCTGTCGCCGCTGTCGACTTCCACCGGGGCGAACAGGGTGTTGCCGCCATGTTCGGCCAGCCAGCCATGCAGGCGCTTGGCAAAACCGCAGAAGTGCGGGTATTGCCGGTCGCCCAGGCCCAGTACGGCGTACTTGAGGTTGTCCAGGGACAGGGCGCGGCCCAATACCTTGCGCTCGAAGCCCCGGGCGCTGTCCGGCGCTTCGCCGTCGCCGAAAGTGCTGACCACGAACAATGCGTTCTGGGTATTGAGCAGGTCCTGCTCGCTGACGCTGGCCAGCGGCTGGACCTTGGTCGGTACGCCGGCGGCCTGCAGTTGCCCGGCGGTCTGCCAGGCCAGTTGTTCGGCGAAACCGCTCTGGCTGGCGAAGCCGATCAGCCAGGCCGAGGCATCGCCGGTGTCGGCGCTCAGGCCCTGGCGCGCGTCCTTGATCTGGCGTTTCTTGCGCCGGCGATCCAGGTACAGCAGCCAGCCGGTGATAAAGAACAGCGGCATGGTCAGCGAAGCAATGGTCACCAGGATCCGCCCGACAATGCCGAAGTAGCTGCCCACGTGCAGGGCATAAATGCTGGTCAGCAACTGCGCCTTGAGGCTCTTGTCGCTGTAGCGGTCATGGCGGCTGGCTACGCCGCTGTTGGGGTCGATGGTGATCTGGTTCAGCGCCCGGTCATGAGGCGAACTCTTCAGCAGATAGAACACGGTCGCCGGCTGGCCGGCCACCGCCGGCATGCGGATGTTGTAGGAGCTCAGGTCCTTGCCGGCGGTGCTGTAGATGCCCAGCCACATGGCGTTGTAGTCGGCGGTCGGCGCCGGGCCCTGGGGCGGCGCGCCTCGGCCGCCCTTCATGCGTTGGCTCTGTGGCGAGTCGGCCAGCAGCTTGTTCAGGCCCTTGTTGTACCACTCGTAGGACCAGGACAAGCCAGTCAGCGCCGCCAGTAGATAGAACAGCAGGCACCAGGTCCCGGCCACGGCGTGCAGGTCCCAGTTGAAGCCGCGGCCTTTTTTCGCCCAGTCCAGGGTCAGCCAGGCGCGCCAGCTCGCCACCTGGCGCGGCCAGCGCAGGTAGAGGCCGGACAGGCAGAAGAAAATCAGGATCAGGGTGCAGGCGCCGGTGATCTGCCGGCCGCTGTCGCCCATGGCCAGGAAACGGTGCAGTTGCAGCATCAGGCCGAAGAAGTCCTGGCCCAGGGCGGCGCCCATGAATTCGCCGGTGTAGGGGTCGAAATAACGCATTTCGCCACGGCGCTGGCCCGGTGGCGGGGTGAACCACACGCGTGCGGCGTTGCCGCTGTCGGCCTCTACCGTGAGCATCGACACGGTCTTGCCCGAGGCCGCCTGGATTTTTTCCACCAGCTCGGCGGGCGGCAGGACCCCGGCCGGCTGCTTTTCCACCTGCAGTGTGGAGGGGTTGAGGGCACGCAGGATTTCATCCTGGAACGACACGGTCGCTCCGGTAATGCCCATCAAGGCCAGGACCAGGCCGGCGCTGATGCCGAAAAACCAGTGCAACTGGAACAGGGTTTTCTTCAACACATCGACCGCCTCGTTGGTTCTTAAGTCTGTGCCACGGCGCGCATTATGCCGTGAGTTGTCGAGAAACATTCTTTCTTACGCACAAAAGCCCCACTTGCCGAAACAGGTGGGGCTCATGCGTTTGTAGCCGCTGCCGAAGGCTGCGATAGGACCGCAGGTCCTCCAGCGATCTTGAGATCCTGCGCTCCCCTGCGGCAGCGGCTACAGGTCCACCGTGTAGCCGCTGCCGAGCCCTGGCGAGGCTGCGATCGGCTTGGGCGGCATTCCGACGCAGCAGTCGCCAAACCCGACGCCCGTACAGGTCAGGCATACCGCAGCGCCAGCTTTGCGGGGCTTCGCCCCGATCGCAGCCTGCGGCAGCGGCTACAGGTGAAACCCGCCGCGTTCCACCTCGTCAGAAGTGGAAGTTGGTGGTGAACAAGGCGGTACGGCCGGCTGCCTGGTTGGCAAAGTGCGCCGAGTAGGCTTTGTCGTAGTAGGTCTTGTCGGTCAGGTTCTGCACGTTCAACTGCAGGTCGACGTTCTTGCTCAGCTTGTAGCTGGCCATGGCGTCGTAGCGGGTGTAGGACGGCACATACACGGTGTTGCCGGCATCGCCATACACCTCGTCGACATAGAACGCACCGCCGCCTACGGTCAGCTTCGGTAGCACTTCATAAGTGGTCCACAGGCTGAAGCTGTTTTTCGGCGTGTTCGGCATTTCATTGCCTTTGTTCGAACCGGCGCTGACGACCCCGTTACGCCCGTTGAGGCCGGCGTCCACCAGCTCGCTTTTCAGGTAGCTGTAGCCGGCGAAGACTTGCCACTTGTCGGTGATCTTGCCGCTGGCCGACAGCTCCAGGCCGTCGACGCGGGACTCACCGGCGTTCTGGTAGGTCAGGGCGTCCACCAGGATGCGGGTGTTTTTCTTCTCGGTACGGAACACCGCGGCGGTCAGGGACAGGCGATCGTTGAACACGTCCCACTTGGTGCCCAGCTCGTAGTTGACGGTTTCTTCCGGTTGCAGATCGCTGACGCTGGCGCCGGCAGTTGGCGGGTTGGGATCTGCGCCCTCACCGACCATGCCACCCGGTGGTGTGGCCGATGTCGCGTAGGAGGCGTAGACGCTGCCGTTGTCCGTCGGTTTCCACACCAGGCCGGCCTGCCAGTTCCAGAACTGGCTGTCGTCCTTGATCTTGGTGCGCCCAGTGGCGGTGTCGGTATTGGCTACGGTGTCGAAGGTGTCGTAGCGCAGGCCGACATTGAGCAGCCATTGCGGATCGAGTTCGATGGTGTCGAACACATAGGCCGCGCGGCTGGTGGCTTTGGTGTTGGTGCCGTAGTAGTTGCGGCTGATGTCGCCGGTCCAGGCATCGTCCGGGTTCGGATTGCTCAGCGAGGTGCAGCTGGGGATGCTGCCCGGATTACAGACCTTGGCGGTGTTGCCGGCGATGTTGTAGCTGCTGACGCGAGTCTCTTCGCCAGTGAACTCAAGGCCCGTGGAGTAGTTGTGCTTGAAGCCCAAGGCCTGGAATTCGCCGAACAGGTCGGTCTGGTTGGTGGTGGTTTCGGTGGTGGACACCCGCGAGTTGGCGCGACGCCACACGGTGCCGTACTTGTTGACGTTGAACTTGCTGTCGTCCGGCTGGGTGAGGATGTAGTCCTGGCCGGTGTTGCCATGACGCAGGGTGTTTTTCAGCGTCATGTTGTCGTTCAGGTCGTGCTCGATGGAGACGGTGCTGATGTCCGCGCGTGTCTTGCGGAAGTCCCGATCCTTCAAGCCATAGAAGTTGTCGCTGTCGCCGCCGTCGGTGGGTTTGTCGTGCTTGTGGGCGGTGGCGCTGGCCGAGCTGTAGCCGTAGGGAATGCCCGAATCCGGCAGGTCGTCGCTTTCCATGTGGTAGTAGCTGAAGTTGACCCGGGTCGGGGTGCCCAGGCCGAAGGTCAGGGACGGTGCCACGCCCCAGCGGTCGTAGTTGACGGCGTCGCGACCGGCCACGTTCTGCTCGTGGCTCATCAGGTTCAGGCGGAAGGCGGCGCTGTCGAGGAACTGGCGGTTGACGTCCAGCACATAACGGCGGGTCTGGTCGGAACCGTAGGTGAAGCCGCCGTTGAGGAAGTCTTGCTGCTTGGGCGTCTTACTCACCAGGTTGAGGCTGCCGCCGGCCGAGCCGCGACCGCCGAAGGAGGAGTTGGGCCCCTTGCTGACTTCGATCGATTCGATGTCGAAGATCTCGCGGCTCTGGCCGCCGGTATCGCGCACGCCATCGAGGTAGGTGTCGCCCTGGGCATCGAAGCCACGGATGAACGGACGGTCGCCTTGCGGGTTGCCGCCTTCGCCGGCGCCGAAAGTAATGCCCGGCACGGTGCGCAGCGCATCCTGCAGCGAGGTGGCGGCGGTGTCCTTGAGCACTTGTTGAGGCACCACGGTGACCGAGCGCGGCGTGTTGACCAGCGGCGCGGTGTACTTTTGCGACGAGGCTTTTTCGACCTGGTAGGACGTCTGGTCCTGAGCTTCACCGGTGATGCTGGTGGCGTCCAGGGAAATGGCATTGCCGGCGGCTTTCTTCTCGGTGTTTTCCGCGGCAAAAGCCATATGGGCTGCGGAGCCGGCGGTGATCGCCACGCCAATCGCAGACGCCAGCAGGCGTGGTGAACCGAGCGGTAATTGTGGTGGTTGGCGCGACATGGTGATTCCCCTCCCCAAGGATTTGAGGCGGCGGAATATAAGGCGAACAAGTCTATGTATCAATTGCGAAATATTGCTATTCGCACGGAATTTACATTCTTTACAATTTCGCTTTACGGTTTTTACGTTTTCATTCGTCTGCGCATTTTACATTTGCAATAAGAATAAATATCATTTGCACCTCCCCTTTGCTTTCAGGTATTGCCTCATGCTCCTGCATATTCCCGGCCTGTTCTCCCGTGAAGAAGTGCTGCGTATCCGTGAGGCCCTGGAGCAGGCGGACTGGGCCGACGGCAAGATCACTGCCGGTTACCAGTCGGCCAAGGCCAAGCACAACCTGCAACTGCCCGAAGGCCATCCGCTGGCCCAGGAGATTGGCGCGGCGATGCTCGAGCGCCTGTGGCAGCACCCGCGCTTCATGTCGGCGGCGCTGCCGCACAAGGTTTTCCCGCCGCTGCTCAACTGCTACACCGCCGGTGGCAGTTTCGACTTTCATATCGACAACGCCGTGCGCCAGCCCAAGGGCAGCGTCGAGCGGGTGCGGACCGACCTGTCGTCGACCCTGTTTTTCAGCGACCCGGAGGACTACGACGGCGGCGAGCTGGAAATCCAGGACACCTTCGGCACCCAGCGGGTGAAGCTGCCGGCCGGCGACATGGTG
This sequence comes from Pseudomonas sp. GW456-L12, assembly GCF_059424045.1. Taxonomy (NCBI): domain Bacteria; kingdom Pseudomonadati; phylum Pseudomonadota; class Gammaproteobacteria; order Pseudomonadales; family Pseudomonadaceae; genus Pseudomonas; species Pseudomonas sp. GW456-L12. The sequence continues at coordinate 193,735 of NZ_JBWKZA010000008.1, read as the reverse complement.
CTGTACCCGGGCACCAGCCTGCACAAGGTCAACGCGGTCACCCGCGGCACCCGTTACGCGTCGTTCTTCTGGACCCAGAGCCTGGTGCGCGAAGACAGCCAGCGCGCCCTGCTGTTCGAGATGGACGAGGCGATCCAGCAACTGACCCGCGACATGCCGGAGCATCCGTCGTTGATCCGCCTGACCGGCACCTACCACAACCTGTTGCGTCGCTGGGTCGAGGTGTAAGCCGTGAGTTTCCAGTTACGCCGCGAGGAAGTCCTCGACGGCGAGCAACTGCGCGCCATGCTCGAACAGAGCCCGGCCCGGGCCGCCCAGGCGATCCTGCTGGCGGCCGGGCAGGACGTGCCGGATGCCCAGGCGCTGCTCGGGCAGATCCTGCTCGATGGCCTGGGCATCGAGCGCGACCAGGCGCTGGCGCTGCGCTGGTTTGCGATCGCCGCCAAGGGCGGGCAGCTGATGGCGCGCAACATGCTGGGGCGTTGCCACGAGCATGGCTGGGGCTGCGAGGCCGATGCCCAGGTCGCCGCCGGGCATTATCGCCAGGCCGCCGAAGCCGGGCTGGACTGGGCGCTGTACAACTACGCCAACCTGCTGGCCACCGGTCGCGGGGTCGCTGAAAACCAGGCCCTGGCCTTGAGCTGCTACCAGCGGGCGGCCGCCATGGGCCACGCCAAATCCATGAACCTGTTGGGCCGTTATCTGGAGGAGGGGCATCACTGCCCCAGGGATGTCGCGGCGGCCTGTGACTGGTATCGCCGTTCCGCCGAGGGCGGGGATTTTCGTGGGCAGTTCAGCCACGCCGCGGTGCTGGCCGATGCCGGGCGTATCGACGAGGCGCTGGGCTGGCTGGACCAGGCGTTGGCTGGCGGCAACCTGAATTTCCTGCGGGTCGCCCGCGGCGCCTTGTTGCAGGCTGCCCATCCAGAGATTCGTGGCCTGGCCCTGGCGTATCACCAGCGCGCGGCGCAGTTGGGGGATGAAACCGATCGCGAGGCATTAGCCCGGCTGTAGCTTCTGTAGGAGCGAGGCTTGCCCGCGAAGGCGGCATCAAGGCCACCACCGGCCTTCGGCCTATCGCGAGCAAGCTTCGCTCCTACAGAAGCATTTTTTCAGCGTTTATCGCGCAGGCATAAAAAAGCCCATGACCAGTCATGGGCTTTTTCGTTGCGGCGTATCGCTTACACGTAGAAGGATTTCAGGGGCGGGAAGCCGTTGAATTCCACAGCGCTGTAGCTGGTGGTGTAGGCACCGGTGGACAGCCAGTACAGGCGGTCGCCGATGGCCAGGTTCAGCGGCAGGCCGTACTTGTAGTTCTCGTACATGATGTCGGCGCTGTCGCAGGTCGGGCCGGCGATTACCACTTCTTCCGTCTCGCCTTTCTTCTCGGTCCAGATCGGGAACTTGATGGCTTCGTCCATGGTTTCGATCAGGCCGGAGAACTTGCCCACGTCGGTGTAGATCCAGCGTTCCACGGCGGTCCGGGATTTACGCGCCACCAGCACCACTTCGCTGACCAGGATGCCGGCGTTGGCGATCAGCGAGCGGCCAGGCTCGAGGATGATTTCCGGCAGCTCGTCGCCGAAGTCTTCCTTGAGGAAGCGGATGATTTCCTCGGCGTAGGTTTCCAGGCTATTGGTCCGGGTGATGTAGTTGGCCGGGAAGCCGCCACCCATGTTGATCAGCTTGAGGTGGATGCCGTCTTCTTCCTTCAGGCGTTCGAAGATCACCTTGACCTTGGCGATCGCTGCGTCCCAGACGCTGATGTCGCGCTGTTGCGAACCCACGTGGAACGACACGCCGTAAGGCACCAGGCCCAGGTCGCGGGCGAGGATCAGCAGGTCCATGGCCATGTCGGTCTGGCAGCCGAACTTGCGCGACAGCGGCCAGTCAGCGGTGGTCGAGCCTTCGGTGAGGATGCGCACATAGACTTTCGAGCCCGGCGCGGCCTTGGCGATGTTGCGCAGGTCGGCTTCGGAGTCGGTGGCATACAGACGCACGCCCTTCTCGTAGAAGTAGCGGATGTCCTTGGATTTCTTGATGGTGTTGCCGTAGCTGATCTGGTCCGGGCTGACGCCGCGGCCCAGCACCTTGTCCAGCTCGTAGATCGAGGCGATGTCGAAGTTCGAACCTTTTTCCCGCAGCAGGTCGATGATTTCGACGGCCGGGTTGGCCTTTACCGCGTAGTAGACCTTGGCGAACTCGAAACCGGCACGCAGGTCATCGTAGGCCTGGGCGATCATCTGGGTGTCGATCACCACGAACGGGGTTTCTTGCTTGTCGGCGAACGCCTTCATTTTCTGAAAGGTTTCGCGCGCGAAATAGTCTTCGACCTGAATCGACATACCTGGGAGCTCCTAATGGCAAACGGGTAAAAACAATGGGTGCAAATGAACGTCCTCCGTATCCCCACTTTGGTTCGCCTACTTCCCAAGGCATTGCCGCCGAAAGCAAAAAGGCCACCCAGATCGTTTGAGAGCTACTGCGTGCTGTGCGCCTTCGGCGCTACGCGAGCAATACTGCGTTGGGAAGAGGCTCGGAATGCTCATTTACAACCAGTAAACTCCGCTTCCTCGCCTCTTCCCGCCTTGTCTTGCCTGCGCTCGCTACGCTCTCAAACGATCTGCAAAAGGTTTCCCTATGGCCTTGCTGTCTCGTCGTCAGTACTTGAGCCGGATGGATCGTTTCCAGCATGGACGTTCGGCGCGAACTTTAGGGCGTGAGGGGCCTGAGATCAACAAAAAATGTCGCGTTTTTGCACGCGTTCGTCGCGTGGCCCGAGCCAGTCATTTATGTAACCGACCCAGATGACAGGCTGATGTTCCCCAGGGTGGGGAATCCGTGGCGTGAGGGGCCCGGTTCCCGGTCGAGTGCGGGCAGGTGTCGCGAGGCACTGTAGCCGCTGCCGAGGCACCAGGCTGCGATCGACTGCGAAGCAGGCGCAGACCCGGCACCTCGGTATATCAGGGCACCGAGGGCAGGGGGCACGGCCGCTTTGCGGCCGATCGCAGCCTCATTCTTCGGCAGCGGCTACAAGATCGGACCGATGCGGCAGGTCAGGCCAATGCAGTCTCGGCCGGCGAGACGATGTTGGTCTTCATGCCGCGCGAGCGCCCGGAGCTGAGGTAGGCGGCAATCGATTCCTGGGTCACTTCGCCGAGGAACACCCGCTCGGCATCCAGCACCGGCAGCCACGAACGGTTGAACTCGTACATCCGCGACAGCAGGATCCGCAGGTGTTCGTCGTAGGCGGCGGTGGCGTTGAATTCGCGCAGGTACTGGGCGCAGGTGCCGGCCTGGCGGTGCAGGTCGCGGCGGCGCACATACCCCAGGGCCTTGTTGTCGGCGCAGGTCACCACCAGGTAGCGGCGGTCGTGTTCGTCCATCAGTTCCAGGGCGTCGGCCACTGGGGTTTCCGGGCTCACCGACGGCGCGTTGTCGGCGGCGTCCTCGGCCTTCACCAGCAGCAGGCGCTTGAGGGTGCTGTCCTGGCCGACGAAGTTGCTGACGAACTCGTCCGCCGGATGGGCCAGCAGGGTGTCCGGATGGTCGATCTGCAACAGCTTGCCGGCGCGGAAGATGGCGATCTTGTCGCCGAGCTTGATGGCTTCATCGATGTCGTGGCTGACCATGATCACGGTCTTGTTCAGCGCCCGCTGCATCTCGAAGAACTCGTTCTGGATCATCTCGCGGTTGATCGGGTCGACCGCGCCAAAAGGTTCGTCCATCAGCAGCAACGGCGCATCGGCCGCCAGCGCGCGGATCACGCCGATCCGCTGTTGCTGGCCTCCCGACAGTTCCCGTGGGTAGCGATGCAGATATTGCTTGGGTTCGAGCTTGATCATGCTCATCAGCTCGCGGGCGCGCTCATGGCATTTCTGCTTGTCCCAACCCAGCAGCTTGGGCACCACCACAATGTTTTCCTCGATGGTCATGTTGGGGAACAGGCCGATCTGCTGGATCACGTAGCCGATGTTGCGGCGCAGGGTCACTTCGTCGAGGCCGGTGGTGTCTTCGCCATTGATCAGCACCTTGCCCGAGGTGGGCATGATCAGGCGGTTGATCATCTTCAGCGTGGTGCTCTTGCCGCAGCCCGATGGCCCAAGGAACACACAGATTTCGCCTTCATTGACGGTCAGGCTTACGGAGTCAACGGCGGTGATGGTCTTGCCGTTGCTTTGGAAGGTCTTGGTCAGGTTTTGAAGTTCGATCATTTGAGCAGTCCTTTTGGAGTCAAGGAGCGTTGCAGCCATTGCAGAAGCAGGTCGGCGAAGATCGCCAGGAGGCTGACCAGCACCGCGCCGACGATCAGCATCGACATGTCGCTGCGGCTGATGGAAGCAAGAATGAGCACACCCAGGCCGCCGGCACCGATGGTGGCGGCGATGGTCATGACGCCGATGTTCATCACCACGGCGGTGCGTACGCCGGCGAGGATCACCGGCACGGCGATCGGCAGCTCGACCATGCGCAGGCGCTGGCCGAAGGTCATGCCGATGCCACGGGCGGCTTCGCGAATCCCCGGCTCGACGCCGGTCAGCGCCAGGTAGGTGTTACGCATGATCGGCAACAGGGAGTAGAGAAACACCGCGGTGATCGCCGGCAGCGGCCCCAGGCCCTGGCCGAACCTGGAGTAGAACGGCAGCAGCAGGCCGAACAGGGCGATCGACGGGATGGTCAGCAGCACGGTGGCGCTGGCTTGCAGTGGGCCGGCCAGGGTCGGGAAGCGGGTCATCAGGATGCCCAGGGGCACGCCGAAGAGGATCGCCAGGGTCACGGCGATGCCCACCAGGGTGATGTGCTGCCAGGTCAGCTGGATGACTTGCTGCCAGTCGAGATGGGAAAAGGCGTTGAGAAATTCCATGGCTCTTTCCTCCCTCAATTCAGTGGATGCTGGCGCAGGAAATCTGCGGCAACGGCGGATGGGCTTTCATGGTCGACGTCGACCCGGGCGTTGAGCTGGCGCATGGTTTCGTCGTCGAACAGTTCGGCCAGCGGCTTGAGGTCGGCGGCCAGTTGCGGGTGGGCGTCGAGGTAGGCCTGGCGCACCACGGGGGCCGCGGTGTAGTCGGGGAAGTAATGCAGGTCGTCGTTGAGCAATTTCAGCTTGAAGGCATTGAGCCGGCCGTCGGTGGTGTAGACCAGGCCGGCGAACACCTGGCCGTTGCGCAGGGCGGTGTAGACCAGCCCGGCGTCCATCTGCCGGATGTTCTTGCGGGTCAGGTCCATGCCGTACAGCTTGACCATGCCTTGCAGGCCGTCGGAGCGGTTGGCGAACTCGGTGTCCAGGGCGATCAGGTGGTGGTCCTGGCGTTCGGCGTCGAGGACGTGTTTCAGGTCGCTGACGCTGTTGATCTGCGGGTATGCGTCCGCGACGTTTTTCGGCAGGGCCAGGGCGTAGGTATTGCTGAATTTCGACGGGGTCAGCCAGACCAGGCCTTTTTTCCCGTCGAGTTCCTTGACCCGCTCATAGGACTGTTGGCTGTCGAGCTTTTCCGTCACGTGGTTGTAGGCCACCAGGGACACCCCGGTGTATTCCCAGAGCATGTCCAGCTGCCCGCTTTCATGAGCGCTGCGCGCCAGGTTGCTGCCCAGGCCACCGGTGACCCGGGTGTCGTAGCCCTTGCCGCGCAGGTACTGCGAGGTGATTTCCGCCAGCAGTGTCTGCTCGGTGAAGACCCGGGCGCCGATGCGGATCACCGGCTTTTGCGCGGCCTGGGCAATTCCTGCGCACAGCAGGACGCAGCCTATGATCAAAGCTATTTTTTTCATGTGAATTCCTTCGCGCAGGCTTAAGACGGGCGCAGGCCGCGTTCCAGCCAGAGGCGGCTGGCCAGTGTCACCAGGCCGTCGAGCAGCAGCGCCAGCAAGGCGGTGCAGGCCGCGCCGAGCAGCAGTTGCGGCTGGTTGTTCAGGGCGATGCCGGGGAAGATCAGGCTGCCGAGGCTGTTGGCGCCGATCAGGAAGGCCAGCGGCGCGGTACCGACGTTGATCGCCAGGGCCACGCGCACGCCACCGATGATGATCGGCACGGCGTTGGGCAACTCGACTTTCCACAGCACCTGGCGCGGCGTCATGCCGATGCCGACGGCGGCTTCCTTGAGGGAACCCTGGACGTTTTTCAGGCCTTCATAGGTGTTGCGCACGATGGGCAGCAAGGAGGCGAGGAACAAGGCGAAGATAGCCGGCCCGCTGCCGATGCCGAGGATCCCCAGAGCGATGGCCAGGACGGCCAGGGGAGGGACGGTGTTACCGATGTTGAACAGCTGCATGAAGCGCTCGGCACGCCCGACCATCTGCGGTCGGCTGAGGAAGATGCCGGCGGGTATCCCCACCACGAGGGCGGCGAACATTGAAGCGAGTACCAGGTACAGATGGGCTTGCAGGTAAAACAACAGATCGTCGCGGTAGTGTTCGATCGTACTGATGCCGATCCAGTGGACCAGCAGGGCCAGGAGAGCGATGACCGCCGCGCCTCCTATCAGCCCTTTGCCATAGCGAATAGCCACAGGCGGACTCCTTTTTCATGTCGGCGAGCATTCTTTCGTGTGGCAAGGCCATACCTGGCTGCCAAAAGAACGGTCGCGAGAAGCAGCTCGTCGATGCGCTGGAAACAGCGCGGGACCGAGCCATACGCATAGCCTCGTCAGGCTAACTTGCTGATTTTTCTACCCCTGACGAAAGCTCGTAACAGGGGAGTGGACGCCTCCACCTTTTAAAAGGTTCCATATTTGGCAGCGTTTGGCCACCCTCAATCCCATAACTCCGATATCTCTGATACCTGGCCGCCCGTAGCCGCTGCCGAGCGCAGCGAGGCTGCGATCGGCGGCGCAGCCGTCGCAGAACCTGCCTCCTCGGCATACCTGACAGAGCAACATCGCAATGCCGCCCAGCCTGATCGCTGCCTCGCGCTGCTCGGCAGCGGCCACAGGGGCAAGGGTTGCAGGGGCGAGGGCCGAACGGTGGTCCGTGGAGCTTGCTTTGCGCTATACTCGCCGCCCTTTTTTTGAATCACCTGCCAGGCGATTTCCCATGACCAAACAGGCCGCCGAAGTCGCGAAACGCCGCACTTTCGCCATTATTTCCCACCCGGATGCGGGTAAAACCACCATCACCGAGAAGCTCTTGCTGATGGGCAAGGCGATTGCCGTTGCCGGTACGGTGAAGTCCCGCAAATCCGACCGCCACGCCACTTCCGACTGGATGGAGATGGAGAAGCAGCGCGGTATTTCCATTACCACGTCGGTCATGCAGTTCCCTTATCGCGAACACATGATCAACCTGCTCGACACCCCGGGCCACGAAGACTTCTCGGAAGACACCTACCGCACCCTGACCGCGGTGGACTCGGCGCTGATGGTGCTCGACGGCGGTAAGGGCGTAGAGCCACGGACCATTGCCCTGATGGATGTCTGCCGTCTGCGTGACACGCCGATCGTCAGCTTCATCAACAAACTCGACCGTGACATCCGCGACCCGATCGAACTGCTCGACGAAATCGAAGCGGTCCTGAAGATCAAGGCGGCGCCCATCACCTGGCCGATCGGTTGCTACCGTGACTTCAAGGGTGTGTACCACCTGGCGGGCGACTACATCATCGTCTACACCCCAGGCCACGGTCATGAGCGCACCGAAACCAAGATCATCGAGAAGCTCGATTCCGATGAAGCTCGCGCCCACCTGGGCGACGAGTACGAACGCTTCATCGAGCAACTGGAGCTGGTGCAAGGCGCTTGCCATGAGTTCGACCAGCAGGCGTTCATGGACGGCCAGCTGACCCCGGTGTTTTTCGGCACCGCCCTGGGCAACTTCGGGGTCGACCACGTGCTCGACGCGGTTGTCGACTGGGCGCCGCTGCCGCTGGCGCGCGTGGCCAACGAGCGCACCGTGGAGCCGCAGGAAGAGAAGTTCACAGGCTTCGTGTTCAAGATCCAGGCGAACATGGACCCGAAACACCGCGACCGTATCGCCTTCATGCGCATCTGTTCGGGCAAGTACGAGAAAGGCATGAAGATGCGCCACGTGCGTACCGGCAAGGACGTGCGCATCGGCGATGCGCTGACCTTCTTCTCCTCCGAGCGTGAACAGCTCGAAGAGGCCTACGCCGGCGACATCATCGGCTTGCACAACCACGGCACCATCCAGATCGGCGACACCTTCACCGAAGGCGAAGCCCTGGGCTTCACCGGTATCCCGCACTTCGCCCCGGAACTGTTCCGCCGCGTGCGCCTGAAGGACCCGCTGAAATCCAAGCAACTGCGCCAGGGCCTGCAACAGCTGGCCGAAGAAGGCGCGACCCAGGTGTTCTTCCCCGAGCGCAGCAACGACATCATCCTCGGCGCCGTCGGTGTGCTGCAGTTCGATGTGGTCGCCAGCCGCCTGAAAGAGGAATACAAGGTCGAGTGCTCCTACGAGCCGATCACCGTGTGGTCCGCGCGCTGGATCGATTGCAGCGACAAGAAGAAACTCGAGGAATTCTCCAACAAGGCCGTGGAAAACCTGGCACTGGATGGTGGCGGTCACCTGACCTACCTGGCCCCGACCCGGGTCAACCTGGCGCTGATGGAAGAGCGCTGGCCCGACGTGAAATTCCGCGCGACCCGCGAGCATCACTAAGGTCTGAGCGACGCCTCACCAAAAAGCCCCGCGGCCCAAACCGCGGGGCTTTTTTATGTCCAGAACCTATCCATTCCCGTAGGAGCGAGGCTTGCCCGCGATAACGTCCGCCCGGCCAATGAACTTCTCCCGGCAGAACCGCGGTGGCAGGTTTTGGGGCTGCTACGCAGCCCATCGCGAGCAATCGAGCGTCGACCGGCATGTGGCGTGCCTGTGAGGCGCGAAGCCAATCCCGCACGCTAGGGCGGGATCAGGCTCAGTTGTACACCAGCACGTAACTGACCACCGCATCGGCTTTACCGGCTTTCACCTCGCCACCGCTCGGGACGTAACGGGCCTGGCCAGCAAAATGGTAGACCTCGGCATCGGGTTGGCTCTGCTGCCAGTCAAGGTTGAGGGCCTGGCTCGGGGTGAACGGCAGCCGGGTACCCTTGCCGTTGGTGAGTTCGATGGCCGCGCCGCTGGCGACATGGCTTTGCCCGGCATCGTTGAACTTGAGCAGGCCATCGCTGGTGGTGGCGCCTTGGAAATAGATCTTGACCGGTGCCGGCTGGGTGGGGCGCAAGCCTTTGCAGTACACGTTCAAATTGAAGTTATGTGCCTGGGTGTTGCCTGTACGGATATTGGAGGCGGCGACTTTCCCCATGGGGACGATGAGGCTCTTGACCTGTGCTTCGCAGGCGCTGAAATAAATGCTGTTGGTCACGTTGGTCGTCAGGTTGGTACCGACAATCTTCATAGTAGGGGTTACACCGGTTACCCAGCGGTCGGAGCTCAAGCCGAATGAGATCGGGCCCTTGCCTACCGCGGCGCCGGTGCGGATGAAGTCTATGATCACGTGAGTGGGCATTTGCAGTGATATTGCAAATAATGATGTGCTCTCAAATGGAGGATATTTGACGCTTCCCCAGTTCGGTCTGTCAAAACCGATTCTGACTCCGACGCCTTCAACAGTGGTTTTGTATACGTTAGGCAGCCCAGCAGGCTCTAGACCAGTGACATTCAAGGTCATACCCCATTTTTCGCTACATCGGAGAGAGAAGTTCCAATTGTTAAAATTGATTGACTGCCGCGCCATGACTTGGCCGATTGGCGCTGGGGATAGGCTGGTGGTGCCTGCCAGCGGAGGTATTGTGAGTGTGCTTTCTGATGGCGGGAAATACTCCCAGTCACATTCGGCAAAAGCCGAATGGGCTCCGGCTAGCGTGGTAACCAGAGTCAATGCCGATAATATTTTTTTGAAGAGCATGGGGTACCTGCCTGGTCGCGAAATTGAGCGATGGAGTGCTTTCCCTTCCGTTCATTGAGAAGCAGGTTCGCGTCATCCATGGCGCTGCATGTTCTGCCCAACGATAGAGTTCGATGGTGTTGTGGGTGAGTTTCAGCCGGGGGGAGGAATGCTATCGATGCCGGGCATATCGATGAATAAGATGAATCTGATATGCGTGTAGGGCGCTCTGCGTGTAGGTCTTGACGTTGCGTTATTCCCGTAGGAGCGAGGCTTGCCCGCGATAGCGCCGGTTCGGGCAATGACTTTCTCCCGGCAGAACGGCGTTGGCAGGTTTGGGGCTGCTGCGCAGCCCATCGCGAGCAAGCTCGCTCCTACAGAGGTGGTGGGATGGGCATAACCGCAGGTTTTAAGGTCTAGTAGAAAGCCGTCTATCCAGTGGGCGGATAGCTAGCTTCCTATCTGGAAAAGCGCCGGCTTCGGGGCTAGGTTTCAGGGGCAAGGTTTCATACGAAGCCGCGCCTTGCAGGTCAGGGCCTGTGGCCATCATTGATTCACCTACATAAAGGGACGGAATCAACATGAATGTCTTCCAACGGGGTGTGCTGTTGCTCAAGGTGCTGGTGCTGTTGTCGCTGGGCATGTCCGCGGCCTGGGCCGGCGACCAGGCCGCACGGGTGCCGGGTGTCTGGGGGCCGGGGCATTTGCAGAACGGGGTGCAGATGATCGCCAAGTCGGAATCCGAGCCGGGCGATCAGGGACAGGGTGGTAGCGAGGGCGATGACGATTCGACCACCGACGAGCCGGACCCCGACAGCGACGACGAGGCTAGCCAGGGCTGAGCCAGGCTGGCGGAAAAAAGAAACCCCTCCTGCCGGACTGATGCGCAATCCGGCAGGAGGGGTTTGGTCAACACAGATGAGGCGCCGCGGGTCACCGCGGCGCCTTTTTTTGCCGGCTCAGCCGAGGAACTGTTCGGCGTAGTGGCAGGCCACCTGGCGGGTGTCGAGCAGGCGCAGGGCCGGCTCTTCGCTGCTGCAACGCTCGGTGGCGTATGGGCAGCGCTTGTGGAACGCACAGCCGGATGGCGGGTTCAGCGGGTTGGGCAATTCGCCGACGATCTTGATCTTCGGTTTGTCCGGGTCCGGGTGAATGGTCGGCGTGGCCGACAACAACGCCTGGGTGTAAGGGTGCAGCGGACGGGTGTAGATGTCCTCTTTCGGGCCCATTTCCACCGGCCGGCCGAGGTACATCACCATCACGTGGTCGGCGACGTGACGCACCACCGCCAGGTTGTGGGAGATGAACACATAGGCGGTGTTGAACTCCTGCTGCAGGTCCATGAACAGGTTCAGCACCTGGGCCTGGATCGACACGTCGAGGGCCGAGGTCGGTTCGTCCGCCACCAGCACTTTCGGTTGCAGCATCATCGCCCGCGCCAGGGCGATACGCTGGCGCTGGCCGCCGGAGAACATGTGCGGGTAGCGCTGATAATGCTCGGGGCGCAGGCCCACCTGCTTCATCATCGCCTGGACCTTGTCCCGTCGCTCGCTGGCCGACAGCTGGGTGTTGATCAGCAGCGGCTCGGCCAGTTGATCGCCGATCTTCTGCCGTGGGTTGAGCGAGGCGTAGGGGCTCTGGAACACCATCTGCACGTCTTTGCGCAGTTGCTTGCGCTGGGCCTTGTCGGCGCCGGCGACTTCCTGGCCGGCGATTTTCAAGGAGCCGGAAGACGGTTCTTCGATCAGGGTCAGGGCCCGGGCCAGGGTGGATTTGCCGCAGCCGGACTCGCCGACCACGGCGAGGGTCTTGCCGGCTTCCAGCTCGAACGACACGCCGTTGAGGGCGCGTACGGTCGCATGGCCCTTGAACAGGCCGCGGGACACTTCGTAGTGACGGGTCAGGTTGCGGGCGGTAAGAACGACGGCCATTACGCCACCTCCTGATTCAGCGGGTAGAAGCAGCGGGCGAGGCTGGCGGCTTTCGGATCGAGGCCTGGGCGCTGCTGGCGGCAGTTTTCCTGCACGTACGGGCAGCGCGGCGAGAGCAGGCAACCTTGCGGACGGTCGTAGCGACCGGGAACGATGCCCGGCAACGTCGACAGGCGCGCGGCGCCCATGCTGTGCTCGGGAATCGCTGCCAGCAGCGCTTCGGTGTAGGGATGGGCGGGGATGTCGAACAACTCCGGCACCTGGCCCACTTCCACCGCTTGCCCGGCGTACATCACGCACACGCGCTGGGCGGTCTCGGCGACCACCGCCAGGTCATGGGTGATCAGCACCAGGCCCATGTTCTGCTCGCGTTGCAGGTTGAGCAGCAGCTCCATGATCTGCGCCTGGATGGTCACGTCCAGGGCGGTGGTCGGTTCGTCGGCGATCAGCAGTTTCGGCTCGCCGGCAATCGCCATGGCAATCGCCACGCGTTGGCTCATGCCGCCGGACAGTTGGTGCGGGTAGGCGTCCATGCGGCTGGCGGCGCCCGGGATCTCGACTTTTTCCAGCAGTTCGATGGCGCGCTTGCGGGCCGCCTTGCCGGACATCTTCAGGTGCAGGCGCAGCACTTCCTCGATCTGGAAGCCCACGGTGTAGCTCGGGTTCAGCGCGGTCATCGGGTCCTGGAACACCATGGCCAGGTCCTTGCCGACGATCTGCCGGCGTTGCCGGGCGCTGAGCTTGAGCATGTCCTTGCCGTCGAAGCTGAGGGCGTCGGCGGTGACGATGCCGGGATGCTCGATCAGCCCCATCAGGGCCATCATGGTCACGGACTTGCCGGAGCCGGATTCGCCAACGATGGCCAGGACTTCGCCCTTGTCCACGTTCAGGTCCAGGCCATCCACCACGGGAACGGCCTGGGCGTCGCCGAAGCGCACGTTGAGATTCTTGATTTCTAGCAGTGACATGGGAATCTCCTCAGGCGGCGTTCTTGAGTTTCGGGTCCAGCGCATCGCGCAGTCCGTCGCCCATCAGGTTGATTGCCAGCACGCTGAGCAAAATGGTCAGGCCGGGCAGGCTCACCACCCACCAGGCGCGTTCGATGTAGTCGCGGGCCGAGGCCAGCATGGTGCCCCACTCAGGGGTGGGCGGCTGGACGCCAAGGCCGAGGAAGCCCAGGGCCGCGGCATCGAGAATCGCCGAGGAGAAGCTCAGGGTCGCCTGGACGATCAGCGGCGCCATGCAGTTGGGCAGCACGGTGATGAACATCAGGCGCGGCAGGCCGGCACCGGCCAGGCGCGCGGCGGTCACGTAGTCGCGGTTGAGCTCGCCCATCACCGCGGCGCGGGTCAGGCGCACGTAGGACGGCAGCGATACCACGGCGATGGCGATCACGGTGTTGATCAGGCCTGGGCCGAGGATGGCGACGATCGCCACGGCCAGCAGCAGGGACGGCAGGGCCAGCATGATGTCCATCAGACGCATGATGGTCGGACCGAGCAGGCGCGGGAAGAAGCCGGCGAACAGGCCCAGGAGGATGCCCGGGATCAGCGACATGACCACCGACGACAGGCCGATCAGCAGCGACAGGCGCGAACCGGTGATCAGGCGCGACAGCAGGTCGCGGCCCAGTTCGTCGGTGCCGAGGATGAACTGCCATTGGCCGCCTTCGAGCCAGACCGGCGGGGTCAGCAGGAAGTCGCGGTATTGCTCGCTCGGGTTATGCGGGGCGACCCAGGGCGCGAAGATCGCGCAGAAAATCACCAGCAGCATGAACAGCAGGCCGGCCACCGCGCCCTTGTTGCGCGAGAACGCCTGCCAGAATTCCTTGTACGGCGACGGGTACAGCAGGCTTTGATCCACGGCCACGGCGGATACGGCTACTGAGGAGGTTGGAGTGCTCATGAGTATTGTCCTCAGCGCTGGTGACGAATGCGTGGGTTGGCAAAGCCGTAGAGGATGTCCACCACGAAGTTGACGAGGATCACCAGGCAGGCGATCAACAGGATGCCGTTCTGCACCACGGGGTAGTCCCGGGCGCCGATGGCTTCGATCAGCCATTTGCCGATGCCGGGCCAGGAGAAGATGGTTTCGGTCAGGACCGCGCCGGCCAGCAGGGTGCCGACTTGCAGGCCGACCACGGTCAGCACCGGGATCAGCGCGTTGCGCAGGCCGTGCACGAACACTACGCGGGCGGGCGACAGGCCCTTGGCCTTGGCGGTGCGGATGTAGTCTTCGCGCAGCACTTCGAGCATCGAGGAACGGGTCATCCGCGCGATCACCGCCAGCGGAATGGTGCCAAGCACGATGGCCGGCAGGATCAGGTGGTGCAGGGCATCGAAGAAGGCGCCGGTGTCATCGGCCAGCAGGGTGTCGATCAGCATGAAGCCGGTTTTCGGCTCGATGTCGTAGAGCAGGTCGAGCCGCCCGGAAACCGGGGTCCAGCCCAGGCTCACGGAGAAGAACATGATCAGGATCAGGCCCCACCAGAAGATCGGCATCGAATAGCCGGCAAGGGAGATGCCCATCACCCCGTGGTCGAACAGGGATCCTCGTTTCAGCGCGGCGATCACCCCGGCCAGCAGGCCGATCACGGCAGCGAACAGCATCGCGGCCGAGGCCAGTTCCAGGGTTGCCGGGAACAGGGAGGTGAACTCGCTCCACACACTCTCGCGAGTACGCAGGGATTCACCCAGGTCGCCCTGGGCGAGTTTGCCGATGTAGTCCAGGTACTGGGCATACAGCGGTTTGTTCAGACCAAGGCGTTCCATTGCCTGGGCATGCATCTCAGGGTCGACCCGGCGCTCGCCCATCATGACTTCCACGGGATCGCCGGGAATCATGCGAATCAATGCGAACGTCAGCAAGGTGATGCCGAAGAATGTGGGAATCAACAACCCCACACGGCGGGCAATAAAACTAAACATCTTGTGGTGTACCTCATCAGCCGGTTAGGCGTGTCCGGCATCCCTGGGGTCAGGGATGCCGGGCGTTTCTTATCTACTTCACCTGGGTGGTAGCGAAGTTGTTGGTGGTCAGGGGACTCTGGTGGTAGCCCTCGACGTTCTTGCGCATTGCCGTGAACATTTTCGGATAGGCCATGGGGATCCAGGGTTGTTCCTTGTCGAAAATATCCTGGGCCTGTTCATAGAGTGCGGTCCGTTTGGCCGGCTCGGATTCGGCGCGGGCCTGATCGATCAGGCTCTGGAACGCTTTATTGCACCAGCGAGCGTAGTTTTCGCCGTTTTTGGCGGCCTCGCAACTGAGGTTGGGGGTCAGGAAGTTGTCCGGGTCCCCGTTATCCCCCGCCCAGCCGGCGGAAACCATGTCGTGCTCGCCGTTCTTGGCGCGCTTGAGCATCTCGCCCCATTCCATGACGCGGATATCGATCTTGAGGCCGATCTTCGCCAGGTCGGACTGCATCATCTGTGCGCCGAGCAGCGGGTTGGGGTTGGTCGGGCCACCGCCGTTGCGGGTGAACAGGGTGAAGACCGTGCCTTCCGGCACGCCGGCTTCCTTGATCAGGGCGCGGGCCTTGTCCAGGTCGCGGGCCGGGTTGCCCAGGCTGGTGTTGAAGCCCAGCAGGGTCGGCGGGTAGGGGCCGGTGCCGACCACCGCGTTGCCCTTGCCGTACAGGCTGTTGACGTAGGCTTCCTTGTCGAAGGCGATGTTGATGGCCTGACGGACACGCGGGTCGCTCATGTACTTCTTGGTGGTGTTCAGGGCCACGTAGCCCACGGTCATGGCGGCCAGGTCGTCGACCTTCAGGTTGGTGTCGGCCTTGATGCTCGGGATGTCGTCGGGTTTTGGATACAGGGCGACCTGGCACTCATTGGCCTTGAGCTTCTGCAGGCGCACGTTGTTATCAGTGGTGATCGCCAGGATCAGCGCGTCGGCCGGCGGCTTGCCACGGAAGTAGTCCGGGTTGGCCTTGAACCGCACCTGGGCGTCCTTGGCGTAGCGCTGGAAGACGAACGGGCCGGTGCCGATCGGCTTGCTGTTGAGGTCGCCGGGCTTGCCGGCCTTGAGCAACTGGTCGGCGTATTCGGCCGGGAAGATCGAGGCGAAGGCCATGGCCACGTCGGCCAGGAACGGTGCTTCGCGCCGGGTCAGGGTGAAGACCACGGTGTGGTCGTCGGTTTTCTCGACGCTTTTGAGCAGCTCCTTGAAGCCCATGCTCTCGAAATAGGGGAAGCCCACGCTGGACTTGTCATGCCACGGGTGTTTCGGGTCCAGCTGACGCTGGAAGCTCCAGAGCACGTCGTCGGCGTTCATCTCGCGGGTCGGCTTGAAGTAATCGGTGCTGTGGAACTTGACGCCTTTGCGCAGGTGGAAGGTGTAGATCAGGCCGTCCGGGCTGATCTCCCAGGACTCGGCCAGGGCCGGCTCGATGTCCGTGGTGCCGGGCTTGAAGTCCACCAGGCGGTTGAAGATGGTTTCCGCCACCGCGTCGGCAGTGACTGCAGTCGTGTACTGGACCATATCGAAGCCTTCCGGGCTGGCTTCGGTACAGACCACCAAGGGCTTGGCCGAGACGCCTGCGGCGACGCTCAGCAGTGCGGCAGCGATAGCCGCTTTCAGGGGAAGCATTTTCATCTAGAACCCTCTGCAATCGGTTGAACCAGAGTAGCTGGAGTGGCGAATTCGTCATGAATTCGCCAACCAGCCGATGTGTTTTTTAGAGAATCTTGAACGGGATGGTGGTGACCAGGCGGAACTCGTTGATGTTGCCGTCGGCCTGGTTTTCGCTGGCGCGGTGGGTAGTGTAGGTCGCCCGGATCGCGGTTGCCTTCAGCGGACCGCTCTGGACTGCATAAGACGCGCCAATACCGTATTCGTAGTGGGTTTCGCCATCCATCAGGCTCAGGTCGCCGCGCTGGGCGCCTGGATCGGTGTAGGCGGTGCCGCGGTAATGGGTACCGTCGATGCCCCAGCCGCGTGCCGAGTAGATGTTGAACTTCAGGCCTGGCACGCCGTATTCGGCCATGTTCAGACCGTAGGCGATCTGGAAGGACTTCTCGTTCGGGCCGTTGAAGTCCGAGAGCAGGGAGTTGGCCAGGTAGATACCGTTGGTTTCATGCAGGTAGTCGAAGTACTCGTTACCGTTCACTTGCTGGTAGGAGAAGGTCAGGCTGTGGGCCTGGTGAGTCAGGCCGAGCGACAGCGAGTAGGTGTCGTTGTCGATCTCGCCCATCAACTTCTTACCTTCGTCGACGGTCTTGTAGTAGTTCAGGCCGGTGGTCAGGCTCAATACCTGGCTGTCACCCAGCTCGTGGGTGGCGCCGAAGTAGTACTGGTTCCAGAAGTCTTTGACATTGGCGCCATACAGGCTGGTTTTCAGGCTCTTGAACGGCTGGTAGTTCACACCTGCGGTGTAGACCTTGTCGGTTTCCACGCCGGTGGCGGAATACTCGGTGCGGAATTTCGACAGGCTCTGTTCGGTACGCGGCGAAACGCGATCGAAACCGGCCAGATCGAACGACAGGTTGTTGAACTCTTCGCTGTGCAGGCTCACACCTTCGAAACTCGAAGGCAGGGCACGGTTGCCGATGACGTCGACGATCGGCGTGCTGAAGTTCTGGCGACCGGCGGTCAGGGTGGTGTTGGAGACGCGGAACTTGACGTTGGCCAGGCCCAGTTTGCTCCACTGGCCGACAGCGTCGCCGTCGGAGTGGGTCAGGGTACGGTTGTTCTTGCCGGCGATGTCCTTGCGGTCACGATCCAGCGCGATGGCGTTGTAGGCGGCCACCTCGGTGCTGACCCCGACAGTACCTTCGGTGAAGCCCGAGCTGTAGTTGAGGATGGTGCCCTGGACCCAGTTGATCCGGCGTGGGGTCGAAGTCGGCTGGCCGTTGTGGTTGTAGGAGAAGCGGTCGTCACGACGCTTCAGCTCGTTGGCGTACCAGTTGCGGGTCGTGCCTGACAGGCTCTGGCCTTCGACGAAGCCCTTGGCCTCCGCCTGGGCGCTGGTGCCGTTCAGTTCGGTCGGAACGAATTCCTGACTCACGCTTTCCGCATGGGCCATGGCCGTGATGCTGCTGATGGCCAGGGCCAGTAACGCGGTGTTGCTCGGTTTCATGGGTGAAGCTCCTTTGCTTTCTTTATTTTTATGCCGGTCTTTTTGGGTTGACCGGCTTTTGCTTTACAACTCATTCAAGGCATCGCAAACGTTTGCATGAGGCTTGATCGCCGAATTCAGGCAACAGATTTGCGTGGGGGCGAATATCGCCCCCAGCGGCCTGGCTAATCATTTATTGGTCGATGCTGACGCCCGAGAACACGTTGCGGCCGAAGGGGCTGACCTTGAATCCTTCGACTTTGGCGCTCAACGGCTGGTTGACCGTCGAGTGGGCGACCGGGGTGATCGGTACCTGCTGCTTGAGCAACTGCTGGGCCTGTTGGTAGAGCACCGTGCGCTGTTCGCGATCGGTGACGATCTTGGCCTGCTTGATCAGCTTGTCGTACTGCGGGTCGCACCACATGGAGTAGTTGTTGCCGCCAATGGCGTCGCAGCTGTACAGGGTGCCGAGCCAGTTGTCCGGGTCACCGTTGTCGCCGGTCCAGCCGATCAGGCTGATGTCGTGCTCGCCATTCTTGGTGCGCTTGATGTACTCGCCCCACTCGTAGCTGACGATCTTCACTTTCAGGCCGATCTTGCCCCAGTCGGACTGGAGCATTTCGGCCATCAGCTTGGCGTTGGGGTTGTAGGGACGTTGCACGGGCATGGCCCAGAGGGTGATTTCCGTGCCTTCCTTGACCCCGGCGGCCTTGAGCAGCTCACGGGCCTTTTGCGGGTTGTAGGCGGCGTCCTTGATGCTGGTGTCGTAGGACCACTGGGTCGGCGGCATGGCGTTGACCGCCAGCTGGCCGGCGCCCTGGTACACGGCGTTGAGGATGCCCTGCTTGTTCACCGCCATGTCCAGCGCCTGGCGCACTTCGAGCTGGTCGAAGGGCTTGTGGCGAACGTTGTAGGCGATGTAGCCGAGGTTGAAGCCGGGCTTTTCGATCAGTTGCAGTTTCGGGTCTTTTTTCAGCGCTTCGACATCGGCCGGCCGCGGATGCAGGGTGATCTGGCATTCGCCGGCCTTGAGCTTCTGCACGCGCACCGAGGCATCGGTGTTGATGGCGAAAATCAGCTGGTCGAGCTTGACCCGGCTCGGGTCCCAGTACTGCTTGTTGGCGGTGTAGCGGATGTTCGAGTCTTTCTGGTAGCTCTTGAACACGAACGGCCCGGTGCCGATCGGCTTCTGGTTGATGTCGCTGGGTTTGCCGGCCTTGAGCAACTGGTCGGCATATTCGGCCGAGAGAATCGCGGCGAAGCTCATGGCGATGTTCTGGATGAACGCGGCGTCCACCGAGTTCAGGGTCATCACCACGGTCAACGGCCCGGTCTTCTCGACCTTGGCGATGTTCTTGTTCAGGCTCATCCCGTTGAAGTAGGGAAACTCGGTGGGGTAGGCCTTGCGGAAGGGCTGCTCGGGATCGAGCATGCGGTTGAAGGTGAAGAGCACGTCGTCGGCGTTGAAATCACGCGTCGGCTTGAAGTACGGCGTGGTATGGAACTTCACCCCTTCGCGCAGATGGAAAGTGTATTGCAGGCCGTCCGCGGAAATATCCCAGCGGGTGGCCAGGCCCGGCACCACATTGGTCGCGCCTTTTTCGAACTCCGCCAGGCGGTTGTACAGCGGCTCTGCCGCGTCGTTGTCGGTGGCGGTGGTGTATTGCGCGGTGTCGAAACCGGCCGGGCTGCCTTCGGAGCAGAACACCAGGCTGTTGCCGGCCGCCAGGCTGGCGGAGGTTGCGGTCAACAGGCCGGTGCCCAGCAGGGCGGATAAAACCAGGGAATGACGCATGACGATCCCTCTTCCTTTTTATTGTTTTGATCGATGAGCAGTCACCCCATCCGGAGGCGGTCATGTCATTGATCCCAAGTCTCGCTTGCAGCAAATGCCGGGCAATGGATGCACCACTCCATGCTTTGACGGTAGGGGTCGCCGCATGGGTAGTAAATGCCAAAGAGCCTGAAAGACATGTAAGGAACTTCCGAAATGCCCGTACTCACCACGATGGGGCGCAGCAAGAGGAAGAGCGTTCGAGTTCCGGCAGTCCTGGCAGGTAAGGCAACGGCGACGTCAGCTGACGTCGCCGTTGCAGACCCTTATTTGCTGATGCTGACGCCGTAGAACGAGTTCAGGCCAAAGGGGCTGATCTTGAAGTCCTGCACGTTGGCGCGCATGGGTTGGAACACCGTCGAGTGGGCGATAGGTGTCATCGGGACCTGGTCTTTGAGGAGGTGTTGCGCCTGCTTGTACAGCTCGGTGCGTTTGGCCACGTCCGGGGTGGCCTTGGCTTGCTTGATCAGTGCGTCGTACGGCTTGTCGCACCATTTGGAGAAGTTGTTGCCGTTCATGGCGTCGCAGCCGAACAGGGTGCCGAGCCAGTTGTCCGGGTCACCATTGTCGCCGCTCCAGCCGATGATCATCGCCTGGTTCTCGCCACCCTTGGAGCGCTTGATGTATTCGCCCCATTCGTAGCTGACGATGTTGACCTTCAGGCCGATCTTCGCCCAGTCGGACTGCAGCATTTCAGCCATCAGCTTGGCGTTCGGGTTGTACGGACGCTGCACCGGCATGGCCCACAGGGTGATCTGGGTGCCTTCCTTGATGCCGGCTTCCTTGAGCAGCGCCTTGGCTTTCTCGGGGTCGTACTTGGCATCCTTGATGGTGTCGTCATAGGACCACTGGGTCGGTGGCATGGCGTTGACCGCCAGCTGGCCCGCGCCCTGGTAGACCGAGTCGATGATCTGCTGCTTGTTCACCGCCATGTCCAGCGCCTGGCGGACCTTGAGGTCGGCCAGCGGGTTGGCGTCGGTGCGGCCCTTGAGCACAGGCATCACGTTGTAGGCGATGTAGCCGAGGTTGAAGCCGGCTTGCTGCGGCAGCTTGAGGGTCTTGTCCTCGCCCAGGGCCTTGAGGTCGGCCGGGCGCGGGAACAGGGTGACCTGGCATTCGTTCTTTTTCAGCTTCTGGATACGTACCGACGGGTCGGTGGTGATGGCGAAGATCAGGTTGTCGATCTTCACGTCTTCAGGCTTCCAGTACTCCTTGTTGCCGGTGTAACGGATGTTGGAGTCTTTCTGGTAGCTCTTGAACACGAACGGCCCGGTGCCGATCGGCTTCTGGTTGATGTCGCCCGGCTTGCCTTCCTTGAGCAACTGGTCGGCGTACTCGGCGGACTGGATGGAGGCGAAGCTCATCGCCAGGTTCTGGATGAACGCGGCGTCTACGGTTTTCAGGGTGAACTTGACGGTCTTGTCGTCGACTTTCTCGACCTTGGTGATGTTGGTGTCCATCCCCATGTCGGTGAAGTAAGGGAATTCGGTGGGGTACGCCTTGCGGAACGGCATGTCCTTGTCGAGCATGCGGTTGAACGTGAAGAGCACGTCGTCGGCGTTGAAATCACGAGTCGGCTTGAAATACGGCGTGGTGTGGAACTTCACCCCATCGCGCAGATGGAAGGTGTAGGTCAGGCCATCGTCGGAAATGTCCCAACTGGTCGCCAGGCCAGGAATGACGGCGGTGCCGCCACGCTCAAACTGGCTGAGGCGGTTGAACAGGGTTTCTGCTGAGGCGTCGAAGTCGGTTCCGGTGGTGTACTGGCCTGGGTCGAAACCGGCCGGGCTCCCTTCGGAGCAGAACACCAGGTTAGTCGCCGCCTGGGCGAAGGGTGCGCTGGCGAGCAAGCCGGCGCTGACTAAAAGCGGAATGACTGCTTGTTTGAACATGGTTGCCTCATGATTTGTTGTCATTTTTGGTGTAGAGGGCGACCTTATGAGTCGACCCGCCGATACTTATGCAGGCCCCATACCCAATGCAAGATGCGGGGCCGTCACAAGTATCAAGGAGTGGAACGAACGTACAGGAATGACGCATTTGTATAAATATTGGCGCATTTGACCGTGTGCGCTGGTTTTTTCTGGTGCATGGGTTGCCTTCTTGCGGGGCATCCGGAGCGAGTCGTGCCTCCGCTTGGTGCGTCGCTGGGGCGGGTGTCGACCGGCTTCTGGTTGAGCCGCCTGTCCTTGCCTGCCTGGCGCAAGTGTTTGGCGCATTGGGTTGAGCGGATGAAGTAGGACGGCTTGGTGAGGGAGGCCGTGGAGAACGGATGCCCGGGACCTTGCAGGCGATGGCGGGTGCACAGCACATCGTCGGCGGCGTTGACATTGTGGCTCGCAGTGAAGTTGTCACTGTGGAGGTTGCGGGTGGCGTGCGACAGTGGGATGCCGAGGATCAGCCTCGCTGTCTGCCAAACCTGGAGCGGAAAGGTCTTACGCATGCAAACCTCATTTTTTCTTTTTCTAGGGCGTATCTGAGGATTGGCCTTGTGGGCCGGGGCAACTCGCCTTCTATGGGGAGTGGATGCAGCCCCATGGACCCTGTGCGGCGATGGCGATCGCTTTGTTGTGGGGGTGATTGACGATTCGCCGATGCCGAAATTAAGTCATGCTGAAATCGTGGTCAACGAAAATTAAGCGTGACTAACATTTCTCTTGCGCGCGGGGTGTCTGTGAGGTTGCGCAGGCGGCCACGGGGCGGGTTCAGGCCGCTGAATGGTCGTCGAACAGGCCCATGGTCGTGACGGTCAATACTTCTGCCGGGCCGTTGCCGGCGTTAGCCAGGTAGTGAGGTTTGGTCGAGTCGAAGTGCACCGAGTCGCCGGCGCCGAGGGGATACTGCTGCCCCTCGATGGTGTAGACAATTTGCCCCGAAAGAACGTAGGAGAACTCGGCGCCATCATGGGAAATCAGTTCCGACTGGTAGCCCACCGGTATGTTCATCTTCACCGCGTTGATCAGGTTGCCGGGAAAGGAACTGGACAGCCGCTCGTAGGCCAGGGGCTGGCCTTCGATGGTGTAGCGCACCCGCTTGCCGTCGTGGGAGTCGGGTTGTGCCTGGGTCGGCTGGTCGAATAGGGCGTTCAGCGGAACGTTCAGAGACTTGGCAATGTTGACCAGGGAGGAGATCGAGACGCCGGTGAGATTGCGTTCCGCCTGGGAGAGGAAACTGGCGGTCAGGCCGGATTCGCTGGCGATCTGGCGCAGGGTTTTCTTGGCGGCGCGGCGATAGCGACGCAGGCGTTCGCCGATGCGGTCTGCGGTCATTGGAGAGACTCTTATAGGAAAGGCGCAGTATACCCGGTGGACGTCAATGACGTCTGATAGGCGCCATACCGGGGGCCGTAACTTTAGCATCACCGATGTGGCCGAGTTCACCCCCTCTATTCCAAAAAAGGGCGAGTCCCTCAGGCTGGGTTGAAACAGTGGGTAGCAAAAAAAACGCGGTAACCTCATTGGTGCTGGAGGTCACCGCCGTTTTTTTGGGGACGGGCAGGGAAAACGTTACGGCATCAGGACTTCGATCGAGCCATCGGCGGTCATGCTGACCTGGCTGGTGCCGGCCTCGACTTCCGGAGTGACCGGCGCCGCATCCATGCCCGCGGCTTTCATCATCACCGGCCCGCGCAGATACGGTTGTGGATAACCGTTGCTGTTGAGGTTCAGGTTGACGATCTTGTAGCCCTTGCCGCCCAGCGCTTCGGTGGTCAGCTGTGCACGAGCCTTGAAGGCATCGACCGCTTCCTTGAGCAGTTTGTCTTCGCTGGCCTTGCGGGTCGGGTCGGCGATGGCGAAATCCATCCCGCCCATCTTCAGGTCGGTCAGCAGTTCGCCGGTGAGCTTGGACAGCGCGGCGAAGTCCGAGCTTTCCAGGCGCAGTTCGGCGCGCTCGCGCCAGCCGGTGATCTTCTGGCCCTTGGTGTCGTAGATCGGGTAGCTGTTGCGGCTGCCCTGGCGCAAGGTGATGTCCTTGACCTGGCGTGCCTGGCCCAGGGCCTTGTTCATGGTGGTGGTGATTTCCGCGGCGAGCTTGGCCGGGTCGGCGTTCTGCGATTCGCTGTAGAGGGTGACGATCATCAGGTCGCGGGCCACTTCCTGACTGACTTCGGCGCGCAGGGAGATCTGGTTGTAATGAAGCTCATCGGCGGCCAGGGCCGGCAGGCTGGCGAGGGTGCCGGCGCTGAGGGCGAGAAGGGCGGCGCTGCGACTGAATGTATGCATGAAAACTCCTTGAGTGCGGTCCGCAGGTATTGGGTCCCAGCCTGCGTGAAACCATCAGACTCTAGCTTTTATTGTCTGGTTCGGCCCGTTAACAACTTCTATACATCTATTACCCAACGCCAACTACGGAGGTTTTTGTAGCCGCTGGCGAAGCCTGCGCTCGACTGCGCAGCAGTCGTAATCTGTTCTCGGGCCGGACTCTGAGATGGGGATGGCGAGCGCTTTGCGCTCTATCGCGGGCAAGCCTCGCTCCTACAGGCAGGTGGTGTTTTTGCAGGCAAGGCTTGCCCGCGATTGGCCATTGCCCAAGACTGTGGCGGTTTGCCGCAGTTTTGCCTGTCCGGGCCGCTGCTTGGTTATACTCGTCGCGATCCGCCTGGAGCGCTCATCAGGAGAGCTCATGCTCGCCCCCGTACAACTGCTTTCCGCCACTCGCCAGAACCTCTGGCGTCTGACTTTCATCCGCATCCTGGTTCTGGCCGCTCAGGCCGGCTCGGTGGGGCTCGCCTACTGGTTCGACCTGTTGCCGCTGCCCTGGCTGCAACTGGCCGTCACCCTGGGCCTGTCGCTGATCCTCTGCGCCTTCACCGCCATTCGCCTGCGCACCTCGTGGCCGGTCACCGAGCTGGAATATGCCGTGCAACTGGCTTGTGATTTGTTTATCCACAGCGCCCTGCTGTATTTCTCTGGCGGTTCGACCAACCCCTTCGTCTCCTATTACCTGGTGCCGCTGACCATCGCCGCCGTGACCTTGCCATGGCGCTATTCGGTGGTCCTTTCCGGTATCGCGCTGACCATGTACACCTTGCTGCTGGCGCAGTTCTACCCGCTGCAGACTTTCCCCATCGCCCGGGAGAACCTGCAGATCTACGGGATGTGGCTGAGCTTCGCCCTGGCCGCGGCGGTGATCACCTTCTTCGCCGCGAGAATGGCCGAGGAACTGCGGCGGCAGGAGGAGCTGCGGGCGATCCGCCGCGAAGAGGGCCTGCGCGACCAGCAGTTGCTGGCTGTCGCGACCCAGGCCGCTGGTGCCGCCCACGAGTTGGGAACGCCCCTGGCGACCATGAGCGTGCTGCTCAAGGAAATGCGCCAGGACCACCTCGACCCAATGCTGCAAGATGACCTGGGCGTGCTCCAGGACCAGGTCAAACTGTGCAAGGAAACCCTGCAGCAACTGGTACGCGCCGCCGAGGCCAACCGCCGGCTGGCGGTGGAGATGCAGGATGTCACCGTCTGGCTCGACGAAGCGCTGAACCGCTGGCACCTGATGCGCCCCGAAGCCAGCTACCGCTTCCAATTGCTGGGCAAGGGCACGATGCCGCGGCTGGCGCCGCCGCCAGACCTGACCCAGGCGTTGCTCAACCTGCTGAACAATGCAGCCGATGCTTGTCCGGAAGGGCTGGAAGTCCAGCTGGATTGGGACGCCGAGAACCTGACCATCAGTATTCGTGACCACGGCGCCGGTGTGCCGCTGGCCATCGCCGAGCAGATCGGCAAACCGTTTTTTACCACCAAGGGCAAAGGTTTCGGCCTGGGCCTGTTTTTGAGCAAAGCCAGCGTGACACGCGCCGGCGGCTCAGTGAAACTCTACAGTCATGAGGAAGGCGGCACGCTCACCGAGCTGCGCCTGCCCCACGGCGCCCGAGGAGACCAACATGAGTGACGAAATCCAAGTCGAAGGCGAAGAACTGCCGCATCTGTTGCTGGTGGATGACGACGCCACCTTCACCCGGGTGATGGCGCGAGCCATGAGCCGTCGCGGCTTTCGCGTCAGCACCGCGGGTTCCGCCGAGGAAGGCCTGGCCCTCGCCCAGCAGGACCTGCCGGACTTCGCCGCGCTGGACCTGAAGATGGACGGCGACTCCGGCCTGGTGCTGCTGCCCAAGCTGCTTGAGCTCGATCCGGAAATGCGCGTGGTGATCCTCACCGGTTATTCGAGCATCGCCACCGCGGTCGAAGCGATCAAGCGCGGCGCCTGCAACTACCTGTGCAAACCGGCCGACGCCGACGACGTACTGGCCGCGTTGCTCTCCGAGCACGCCGACCTCGACACCCTGGTGCCGGAAAACCCGATGTCGGTGGACCGCCTGCAATGGGAGCACATCCAGCGGGTGCTGACCGAACACGAAGGCAACATCTCCGCCACTGCCCGCGCCCTGGGCATGCACCGTCGAACGCTGCAACGCAAGTTGCAGAAGCGCCCGGTTCGTCGCTGAACCGCGACTGAACGAATGTCCTCAGGACAAGTGAAAAAACGAGCCGATCCTCTATGATCGGCTCGATGCTTGTCCCTATCCCAATCGAGCCTTGATGATGAATCAGAACGCTGAGTATTCCGCGGTCAACGATGCTGTGCGCGGGCAGTTTTTCCGTCGTGTCTGGGAAATGACTACGCCTTACTGGCGCAGTGAAGAGAAGGGCAAGGCCTGGTTGCTGCTGTTCGCGGTGGTGGCCCTGACCCTATTCAGCGTGGCGATCTCGGTGTGGATCAACAGCTGGTACAAGGATTTCTACAACGCCCTGCAAAAGAAGGACGAGGCGGCGTTCTGGCAGCTGATCCTGTATTTCTGCGGAATTGCCGCGGTGGCCATCCTGGCCGCGGTCTACCGGCTCTACCTGACCCAGATGCTGACCATCCGCTGGCGGGCCTGGCTCACGGAAAAACACTTCGCCCGCTGGCTGGGCCACAAGAACTACTACCAGCTGGAGCAGGGCGGCTACACCGATAACCCGGACCAGCGGATTTCCGAAGACCTCAACAGCTTCACCAGCAATACCCTGGGGCTCGCCCTGGGCTTGCTGCGTACCGTAGTCAGCCTGGTGTCGTTCTCGATCATCCTGTGGGGCGTGTCGGGCAGTATCGAAGTCTTCGGCTACACCATTCCCGGCTACATGTTCTGGTGCGCCCTGGTGTACGCCGCCGTCGGCAGCTGGCTGACCCACTTGATCGGTCGACGCCTGATTGGCTTGAACAACAACCAGCAACGTTTCGAGGCGGACCTGCGTTTTTCCATGGTGCGGGTGCGGGAGAACGCCGAGAGCATTGCCCTGTATGATGGCGAGCCGAATGAGAACAAACGCCTCAGCGCTCGCTTCGGCATGGTCTGGCACAACTTCTGGGACATCATGAAAGTGTCCAAGCGCCTGACCTTCTTCACCTCGGGCTACGGCCAGATCGCGATCATTTTCCCCTTCATCGTCGCGGCCCCGCGTTACCTGACGGGCAAGATCGAACTGGGCGAGCTGATGCAGATCAACTCGGCATTCGGCAACGTCCAGGAGAACTTCAGCTGGTTCATCACCGCCTATTCCGAGCTCGCGGCATGGCGCGCCACCTGCGACCGGCTGCTGAGCTTCCGCCAGGCCATGAGCGAAAACGAAGAACGCGCGCCAGCCATCGACGTGCAGAGCCAGGGTGAAACCCTGCAGGTGCATAACCTTGGCCTGGACCTGGCGGACGGCCGGCACCTGCTGGCCGGTGCCGAGATGACCGTGACTCCCGGTGAGCGCCTGATGCTCAGCGGCCGTTCCGGCAGTGGCAAAAGTACCCTGCTGCGGGCGATGGGGCGGCTCTGGCCGGCCGGTCACGGCAGCATTCGCATGCCAGCCGAGCGTTATCTGTTCCTGCCGCAAAAGCCTTACCTGCCGATCGGCAGCCTGCGCGAAGCCTTGAGTTATCCACAGTCGGGCGACACCTACCCGCAGGAGCGTTACGTGCAGGTGCTGGAAACCTGCCGGTTGCCGCACCTGGTGTCTCGCCTGGACGAGAGCAACCACTGGCAGCGCATGTTGTCCCCGGGCGAGCAGCAGCGCCTGGCCTTTGCCCGTGCGTTGCTCTATGCGCCGCAATGGCTGTACATGGATGAGGCCACCTCGGCCATGGATGAAGAAGACGAGGCGACCCTGTACCAGGCGCTGATCGACCAGTTGCCGGGGCTGAGCATTGTCAGCGTCGGGCATCGCAGCAGCCTCAAGCGTTTCCACCCGCGGCACATCCGCATCGAGCGCGGGCATCTGGTCGACCAGGCGGTGACGGTGTAGTCAACAGTGATCGTACAACCCGGCTGAGCTATGATGCGTCATCAGTTTTCGGAGAAAGAACTTCACCATGGACAACCAGAACACGGCGCCCCGCCTTCCACGCAAGCGCCGTAGCCTCGCCCAGGAGCTGGTGACCGTGCTGTCGGAGCAGATTCGCGACGGTCAGCTCAAGCGCGGTGACAAGTTGCCCACCGAGTCGGCGATCATGGAGGCCCATGGCGTCAGCCGGACCGTGGTACGCGAAGCCATTTCCCGCTTGCAGGCCGCCGGCCAGGTGGAAACCCGCCACGGTATCGGCACCTTTGTGCTCGACACGCCGAGCCCGAGCGGCTTCAGGATCGATCCGGCGACCGTGGTGACCTTGCGCGATGTGCTGGCGATCCTGGAACTGCGCATCAGCCTGGAAGTGGAGTCGGCCGGGCTGGCCGCGCAGCGGCGCAGCAGCGAGCAACTGGCGGCGATGCGGGCGGCGCTGGATGCCCTCAATGAAAGCGCGGCCCACGACAGCGATGCGGTGGCCTCGGATTTCCAG
This sequence comes from Pseudomonas sp. GW456-L12, assembly GCF_059424045.1. NCBI lineage: Bacteria > Pseudomonadati > Pseudomonadota > Gammaproteobacteria > Pseudomonadales > Pseudomonadaceae > Pseudomonas > Pseudomonas sp. GW456-L12. Next base: position 165,272 of record NZ_JBWKZA010000008.1, on the reverse strand, counting down.
TTCCACCTGCAGATTGCCCTGGCTACGGGCAACCGCTATTTCACCGACATCATGACCCACCTGGGAACCAGCATCATTCCGCGCACCCGCCTGAATTCGGCACGCCTGGCTCACGACGATCAGCAGCACTACATGAGCCGCCTGAGCCGCGAGCATGAAGAAATCTATGAAGCCATTGCCCGCCAGGATTCGGACGCGGCCCGGGCGGCCATGCGTCTGCACCTGACCAACAGCCGCGAACGGCTGCGCCATGCCCATGAAGAGGCAGAGGCGCAGCGCGGGTAATGCGGTTGGGGCGGTTATTGCGTCGCCCTTGGCTTCTTATCGCGAGCAAGCTCGCTCCTACAGAGAGGGGAGGTGACCCTGTAGGAGCGAAGCTTGCTCGCGATGCTTTTAGCGGTTTTTGAGAATCGAGCGATCCACCCTCACGGCCAGTTGCCCGGCGCCGGGTTTGGCATTGAAGGTCACATGCCCTTGCTGGTCGACGGTTGCCCGTGCGACGGGAGCGCCGTTGACCAGCAGTTCCAGGGGCGCGCCCTGCAGGGATTGGCCCGAGGCCAGTTCTAGAGTCAGATTGATAGCCATGTCGATGTCCTTATCAGGCATTGCGGTCGATGTAAGTGGTGGCGGCCTTGTCGATCGAGGCGATCAGCTCCGGCGAGCCACCGCGGAACTGGCGGAAAATGTTGCGTCCGCTGGAACCGCCGCCGGTATCCACCGGCACATTCAGGGTCGGCTGGAAGCGCTCGCTCAGTTCGGCGTAGGCGGACCATGGGCCGATGTACGACTCGTTCAAACCGTTGGTGTAGCTGAAGGCATAACGCACGGCATTGCCGGGCAGCCAGTTGGGTTCGCTGGGTGTCTGGGTCTGCCAGCCATCGGCCTGGATGCTCGGGGCAAGCGTCGGCGCTTCCAGGTAGCCCGCCGGCTTGTTGGGCTTGTAGTCCTTGAGCAGCAGGTAGGTGCTCCAGCCCCACCAGTTGTCGATGGTCTTGGTGTCGTTGAGGTTGTTCACGTCGCTGCGTCGCAGCACCTTGTCGCCCTGCATCACGAACAGCGGTGAAAAGTTGCCGCTCTTCGCCGCGTTCAGGTCCGGCAACAGCTTCAGCGCCGTGAAGTTGCCGGGCGTCGGGGCCGCACCGCTGAGGTAGCTTTCGAAGATTTCGTCCGCCGAGCGTTGCACGGCCAACTTGACCTGCTTGCGGTTGTTGCTGTCGAGGGTGTCGAAATAACGCTTGTCGCCATAGGCATGCCAGCGGTCGCCCTGGGCGTTGCTGACGTTGAGGCCGAACTTGCTGTCCTCGTCGTGCATGAAGCGGGTGATCAGCGAACCGAGGTCGCTCGGCGTGACCACCGCCGCCAGTTGCTTGCGCGGTACCCGTACATGGCCGGCGGAGAACAGGTCGGTGAGGAAGTGATCGGCGAAGGCGTTCATGGCGTAGGCCAGTTCCAACTGCTTCTCGTCGGCGTTCTTGTGCGCCAGCACCGCCTGCTGCAGGGCCGCGGTGTGCCCGGCGATATAGGCCAGCAGCGCCCACTCGCCGAAATGGTCGGCATTGTTGGCCGCCAGCTTCAGGTAGCGACCCAGGGGGAACAGCGCCGAGGCGAAGCTGCCGCCGCCGGTGATCTTGTTCCACTCTTCGGACAACGTATCTCCCAGGGCGTCATAGGCTTCGTGAGGTTGCCTGCCGTCCTTGAGCGCCTGGTTGGCGGCGGCGATTTCCTTCTGCATTACCGCGAGAATCTGTTTCGCCTCGTCCTTGGCCGCCGGCAACACGGCGAGGGAGTTGAACGCGGCGGTAAAACGCTGCAAACGATCCACCGGCGTCGCGCCTTCGCAGATCGGCTGGTCGGGGATGCCGTAGAAATCGCCGCCCAGCGCCACCACCTGGCCGTAGGTCAGGGCCAGGCCATTGGGCAGGTGCAATTCCACCTGCCAGGCCGGAACGCCGGGGGCGCCCTTGACGAAACGCAACAGGGTGGCATCGCCGATGGCGGTGTGCTCGCCACCCTCGAAACGCAGCTGGGGCAGGGCCTTGAGGTTTTTGCCAGGGGCCGCGGGGAGGAGCCCGGGCTGGTGATACTTGATGGTGTGATGACCGTCGGCGATCAGCACCAGGTGGTCGCCATCACCGGAAATGGCAATGCCGCGTTCGCTGAAAAGGCTGTCCAGATCGGCAACGACCTGGCTTTTGTGCTGCAGCTGTTCCCGCTGCTGAGTGTGTAGACCTGACATTTCTAGCTCCTTGATATGTCATAGGTATTTCAAGAAATTAACTGTATGCATATACAGTTGATTGCGAGCATAAAGCAAAATCCTGACTCGTCAAGCAGGTATTCTTTGCCACGTATTTTGGCGATGGCTGACGAATTGCTGTTGACGATTGTTTTTTAAGTTGTACGATGACTTACAACTTCGGCCAAGGCTGATGTGTTTTTCATCACAATGTGCGTCCCAGGGTGTTCGAATAATGAATCCACAAGAACTGAAGTCCATCCTCTCCTCCGGCCTGCTGTCTTTCCCGGTGACCGATTTCAACGCCCAGGGCGATTTCCATCGCGCGGGCTATATCAAGCGCCTGGAATGGCTGGCCCCATACGGCGCCTCGGCGCTGTTCGCGGCAGGCGGCACCGGTGAGTTTTTCTCCCTGGCGGCCAGCGAATATTCGGAAATCATCAAGACTGCGGTCGACACCTGCGCCACCAGCGTGCCGATCCTGGCCGGCGTCGGCGGCTCGACCCGCCAGGCCATCGAATACGCCCAGGAGGCCGAGCGCCTGGGGGCCAAGGGCCTGTTGCTGCTGCCGCACTACCTGACCGAAGCCAGCCAGGATGGGGTCGCCGCTCATGTGGAAGCGGTGTGCAAATCGGTGAAGATCGGTGTGGTGGTCTACAACCGCAACGTCTGCCGCCTGACCGCGCCGCTGCTGGAGCGCCTGGCCGAGCGCTGCCCGAACCTGATCGGCTACAAGGACGGCCTGGGCGATATCGAGCTGATGGTGTCGATCCGTCGCCGCCTCGGCGATCGCTTCAGCTACCTGGGCGGCCTGCCGACCGCCGAAGTCTACGCCGCGGCCTACAAGGCCCTGGGCGTGCCGGTGTATTCCTCGGCGGTGTTCAACTTCATCCCGAAAACCGCGATGGATTTCTACCACGCCATTGCCCGGGAAGATCACGCCACGGTCGGCAAGATCATCGACGACTTCTTCCTGCCTTACCTGGATATCCGTAACCGCAAGGCCGGTTATGCCGTGAGCATCGTCAAGGCCGGAGCCCGCATCGTCGGCCATGACGCAGGCCCGGTGCGGGCGCCGTTGACCGACCTGTTGCCGGAAGAATATGCAGCGCTGGCGGCGTTGATCGACGCCCAGGGCGCGCAGTAATCCATCCCCGGGGCCGCTGAGCAATCAGCGGCCTTTTGCGTAAGGCTTTTGTGTAAGGAGAGGGCGCGTGGCAGAGGTAAAACGCTTCGATAACTACATTGGTGGCCAATGGCTTGCCGGTGCCGACTACTCGACCAATATCAACCCGTCCGAGTTGTCCGATGTCATTGGCGAATACGCCAAGGCCGACCTGGCTCAGGTGCATGCCGCGATCGATGCGGCGCACGATGCATTCCCGGCCTGGTCGACTTCCGGTATCCAGGCGCGTAGCGATGCCCTGGACAAGGTCGGCAGCGAGATCCTCGCCCGTCGCGAAGAGCTCGGCACCCTGTTGGCCCGGGAGGAGGGCAAGACCCTGCCCGAAGCCATCGGCGAGGTGACCCGTGCCGGTAACATCTTCAAGTTCTTTGCCGGCGAATGCCTGCGCCTGTCGGGGGATTACCTGCCGTCAGTGCGTCCGGGGGTCAACGTCGAAGTAACCCGCGAAGCCCTGGGCGTAGTCGGCCTGATCACCCCGTGGAACTTCCCGATCGCCATCCCGGCGTGGAAGATCGCCCCGGCCCTGGCCTACGGCAACTGCGTGGTGCTCAAGCCCGCCGAGCTGGTGCCGGGCTGTGCCTGGGCCCTGGCGGAAATCATCTCCCGCGCCGGCTTCCCGGCCGGGGTGTTCAACCTGGTGATGGGCAGCGGCCGGCTGGTCGGCGATGCCCTGGTCAACAGCCCGAAAGTCGACGGCATCAGCTTCACCGGTTCCGTGGGCGTGGGCCGGCAGATCGCCGTCAGCTGCGTCTCGCGCCAGGCCAAGGTGCAGCTGGAGATGGGCGGCAAGAACCCGCAGATCATCCTCGACGATGCCGACCTCAAGCAGGCGGTGGAGCTGGCGGTACAGAGTGCCTTCTATTCCACCGGGCAGCGTTGCACCGCTTCCAGCCGGCTGATCGTCACCGCGGGCATCCACGACCGGTTCGTCGCGGCGATGGCCGAACGCATGGGTTCGATCAAGGTCGGCCACGCGCTGCGGGCCGGCACCGATATCGGTCCGGTGGTGTCCCAGGCGCAGCTCGAACAGGACTTGAAATACATCGATATCGGCCAGTCCGAAGGGGCGCGGCTGGTCAGCGGTGGTGGCCTGGTGACCTGCGATACCGAAGGTTATTTCCTCGCGCCGACCCTGTTCGCCAACAGCCAGGCCTCGATGCGCATCAGCCGCGAAGAGATCTTCGGCCCAGTGGCCAACGTGGTACGGGTGGCTGATTACGAGGCGGCGCTGGCCATGGCCAACGACACCGAGTTCGGCCTGTCGGCGGGCATCGCCACCACGTCGCTGAAATACGCCAACCACTTCAAGCGCCACTCCCAGGCTGGGATGGTCATGGTCAACCTGCCGACGGCCGGCGTCGATTACCACGTACCTTTTGGTGGCCGCAAAGGTTCATCCTATGGTTCCCGCGAGCAAGGTCGCTACGCGCAGGAGTTCTACACCGTGGTGAAGACTTCCTACATCGGATCCTAAGCCCCACCGTACCCCCGCCAGCCGTTGCCTGAGGCTCGGCGGGGTCGATGAAACGCATGTTTACCCGCATAAAAATAACTAGTGGGAGTACATCCATATGCAAGCGACCAAGCCGACTCGCGTCCGCTACCTGATCCTGTTCATGCTGTTTTTGGTGACCACGATCAACTATGCCGACCGCGCCACCATCGCCATCGCAGGTTCCAGCCTGCAAAAAGACCTCGGCATCGACGCCGTCACCCTCGGTTATATCTTCTCCGCATTCGGTTGGGCTTATGTAGCGGGGCAGATCCCCGGCGGCTGGCTGCTCGACCGCTTCGGCTCGAAAAAAATCTATGCCCTGAGCATCTTCACCTGGTCGCTGTTCACCGTGCTGCAGGGTTATGTCGGTGAGTTCGGTGTCTCCACCGCGGTGGTGGCGCTGTTCATGCTGCGCTTCCTGGTGGGGCTGGCCGAGGCACCGTCCTTCCCCGGCAACGCGCGGATTGTCGCGGCCTGGTTCCCCACCGCTGAGCGCGGTACGGCTTCGGCGATCTTCAACTCGGCGCAGTATTTCGCCACCGTGCTGTTCGCCCCGCTGATGGGCTGGATCGTCTATCACTTCGGCTGGCAGCACGTGTTCATCGTGATGGGGGTGATCGGCATCGTCTTCTCGCTGGTCTGGCTCAAGGTTATCTACAGCCCACGCCAGCACCCGCTGATCAACGAGGCCGAGTTCAAGCACATCGCCGACAACGGCGGCATGGTCGACATGGACCAGGACGGCAAAGGCAAACGCAGCGACGGCCCGAAATGGGACTACCTGCGCCAGTTGCTGACCAACCGCATGATGCTCGGCGTGTACCTGGGCCAGTACTGCATCAATGGCATCACTTACTTCTTCCTGACCTGGTTCCCGGTGTACCTGGTGCAGGAGCGTGGCATGACCATTCTCAAGGCTGGCTTCATCGCCTCCTTGCCGGCCATCTGCGGCTTTATCGGTGGGGTGCTTGGCGGGGTGATTTCCGACTACCTGCTACGCAAGGGGCATTCCCTGACCTTCGCCCGCAAGGCGCCGATCATCGCCGGCCTGCTGGTCTCCAGCAGCATCGTGGCCTGCAACTATGTGGACATCGAATGGATGGTGGTGGGCTTCATGGCCCTGGCGTTCTTCGGCAAAGGCGTGGGCGCGCTCGGCTGGGCGGTGGTGTCCGACACTTCGCCGAAGCAGATCGCCGGCTTGAGCGGCGGCCTGTTCAACACCTTCGGCAACCTGGCGTCGATCACCACGCCGATCGTCATCGGCTACATCATCAGTTCCACCGGCTCGTTCAAATGGGCGTTGGTGTTCGTCGGCTGCAACGCGCTGCTGGCAGTGTTCAGCTACCTGGTGATCGTCGGCCCGATCAAGCGCGTGGTGCTCAAGGATCCGCCGAGCAACGGCCCCGAGCTGACCCAACTTTCCCAAGCGCATTCCTGAAGGGGCGGCGTCATGCAGTTGATTGAACATTCCGATTCGCCGCGCTATATCCGCCTGCACGAGCGGGACAATGTGGTGGTTGTGGTCAATGACCAGGGCGTACCGGCAGGCACAGCGTTCGCCGACGGCCTGGTGACCCTGGACTTCGTCCCCCAGAGCCACAAGGTGGCGCTGGAGGATATCGCCGAAGGTGGCCCGGTGATCCGCTATGGCCAGGCCATCGGTTATGCCTTGCAGCCGATCCTGCGCGGCAGCTGGGTCAGGGAAGAGCAGTTGCGCATGCCCAGCGCGCCGCCGCTGGACAGCTTGCCGCTGGCTACCGAAGTGCCGGCGGCCCAGGCGCCCCTGGACGGCTTTACCTTCGAGGGTTATCGCAATGCCGACGGCACGGTCGGCACGCGCAACATTCTGGGGATCACCACCACCGTGCAATGCGTGACCGGGGTGCTCGATCATGCGGTCAGGCGCATCAAGGATGAACTGCTGCCCAGGTATCCCCATGTCGACGATGTGGTGGCGCTGACCCACAGCTATGGCTGCGGCGTGGCGATCACCGCCACCGATGCCTATATCCCGATCCGTACCGTGCGCAACCTGGCGCGCAACCCGAACCTGGGGGGCGAAGCCCTGGTGATCAGCCTGGGCTGCGAGAAGTTGCAGGCCGGGCAGGTGATGCATGAAGGCGACAGTTCGGTGGACCTCAGCGAGCCCTGGTTGTACCGCCTGCAGGACTCCAGCCACGGTTTTACCGAGATGATCGAGCAGATCATGCAGCTGGCCGAGGTACGTTTGCAGAAGCTCGATCAGCGGCGCCGGGAAACCGTGCCGGCCTCGGAGCTGGTCCTCGGTATGCAATGTGGTGGCAGTGATGCCTTTTCCGGAATCACCGCCAACCCGGCCCTGGGCTATGCCTCGGACCTGTTGCTGCGGGCCGGCGCGACAGTGATGTTTTCCGAAGTCACCGAGGTGCGCGACGCGATCTATCTGCTGACCTCCCGCGCCGAATCCACAGAAGTGGCCCGGGAGCTGGTGCGCGAGATGGACTGGTATGACCGTTACCTGGCCAAGGGCGAGGCCGACCGCAGTGCCAATACCACGCCGGGCAACAAGAAGGGCGGGTTGTCGAACATCGTCGAGAAGTCCCTGGGTTCCATCGTCAAGTCCGGCAGCAGCGCGATCAACGGCGTGCTGGGACCGGGCGAGCGTTTTACCCGCAAGGGCCTGATCTTCTGCGCGACGCCGGCCAGCGACTTTGTCTGCGGCACCTTGCAGCTGGCGGCGGGGATGAACCTGCATGTGTTCACCACCGGGCGTGGCACGCCTTACGGGCTGGCGATGGCGCCGGTGGTCAAGGTCTCGACCCGCTCCGAACTGGCCCAGCGCTGGCCGGACCTGATCGACATCGACGCCGGGCGCATCGCCACCGGGCGGGCGAGTATCGAAGAGCTGGGCTGGGAGCTGTTCCACTTCTACCTGGACGTGGCCAGTGGCAAGCAGCAGACCTGGGCCGAACGGCACAAGCTGCACAACGACATCACCTTGTTCAATCCGGCCCCCATCACCTGACAAGTCCACAGCTGACGGCCCCCGCAATCCCTGTAGCCGCTGCCGCAGGCTGCGAACGACCGCGCAGCGGGCGCGGATTTTGAAGTTGCCGAGAGACAAATCCATCGGGCTTAAGCGCGCGGGCTGGCTTATCATTAGCCGCCTAACGACAGGCTCAAGGTTGACCCGGCATGCTGGCCATTTTTCTCGAAACGCTGAATATCACCGCGCCGGTATTCGCCATGTTGTTTCTCGGTGTGCTGCTCAAGCGCATCGGCTGGATCAACGACGGTTTTATCCACACGGCGTCGGCCCTGGTGTTCAACGTCACCATGCCGGCGCTGCTGTTTCTCGGGATTCTCCACGCCGACCTGCATTCGGCGCTCAAGCCCGGGCTGCTGATCTATTTCGCCGTGGCCACCCTGGCCAGCTTTGCCTTCGCCTGGGGCTGGGCGATCTGGCGCTGCCCGCGGGAAGACCGCGGCATCTACACCCAGGGCGCCTTTCGCGGCAACAACGGGGTCATCGGCCTGGCGCTCGCGGCCAGCATGTATGGCGACTACGGGATTTCCCTCGGGGCGATTCTCGCGGCGCTGGTGATCCTGTTCTACAACACCCTGTCGACCATCGTCCTGGCGGTGTACAGCCCGGTGATCAAGTCCGATCCATGGAGCATCTGCAAAAGCGTGGTCAGTAACCCGCTGATCATCAGCGTCCTGGCGGCAGCACCTTTCGCCGTGTTCCAGATCGGCCTGCCGACCTGGCTGGAGACGTCTGGCCAGTACCTGGCGCAGATGACCCTGCCGCTGGCCTTGATCTGCATTGGCGGCACCTTGTCCCTGGCGGCGCTGCGCGAGAGCGGCGACCTGGCCTTGAGTTCGAGCCTGGTGAAAATGGTCGGCCTGCCGATCCTAGCCACCCTGGGGGCCTGGCTCTGCGGATTCCGCGGGGCGGAACTGGGGATTCTGTTCCTGTATTTCGGCAGCCCGACCGCGGCGGCGAGTTTTGTCATGGCCCGGGCGGCCAATGGCAATCATGAGCTGGCGGCGGCAATCATCGTCATCACCACGCTGATGGCGGCGGTGACCACCAATATCGGGATCTTTCTGCTGCAGTGGGGCGGGTGGATCTGATCGGGGTTCTGTAGGAGCGAGCGGGCGGCGATCCGACTTGCCCGCGATAGCGACCCGCCTGACACACCGCCATCGCGGGCAATCGAGCGTCGACCGGCCGCTCCTACAAGGGAATCATTCCGCTTTCTGGTAAGTGTCGATCACTTCCTGGGCGGCGCGGAACGCGTCGATCGCCGCCGGTACGCCGGCATACACCGCGCAATGCAGCAGCGCCTCGCGAATCTCTTCCACGGTGCAGCCGTTATTCAGGGCGCCGCGGACATGACCCTTGAGTTCCTGCGGGCACTTGAGCGCGGTCAGGGCGGCGAGGGTGATCAGGCTGCGGGTTTTCAGCGGCAGGCCTTCGCGGTTCCAGACGCTGCCCCAGGCATGTTCGTTGACGAAATCCTGCAGCGGCTGGCTGAACTCGGTGGCATTGCCCAGGGCGCGATCGACGAAGGCATCGCCCATCACCTGGCGGCGCATTTCCACGCCCTGCTTTTTATTCTCGGTCATTGCGCTTCCCCTTTTTTATGTTGGCGGCGCCAGGCCCGCAGCGAACTGAACAGCAGGAACGCCACCAGCACTGGCAGGACAAAAAACAGCATCAAGTCTTCCAGCTTGCCGGCCAGCGGCATGCCGGTGGTGAAGGACACCACGTGCAGCCCATAGGCCAGGTACAGGCCGAGAAACAGCAGGCCTTCGGCGCGGGTGACCCGATAACCCGAATAGAACACCGGCAGGCACAGCACCGCGACGCCGAGCATTACTGGCAGGTCGAAGTCCACGGCATTGGGCGATACCGACAAGGGCGTCGGCGCCACCAGGGCGGTGAAACCCAGGACCCCCAGCAGATTGAACAGGTTGCTGCCGATGACGTTGCCCACGGCAATGTCGCGCTGGCCGCGCAAGGCGGCGATCAGCGAGGTGGCCAGGGCCGGCAGGGAGGTGCCGACGGCGACTATGGTCAGGCCGATGATGCGTTCGGACAGCCCCAGGTCGGTGGCGACTTCCACCGCCGCCTCGACCAGCAGATGGCCGGCGAACACCAGCAGGAGCAGGCCGCCGATCATCCACAGCAGGCTGCTCAGCCAGTGTGGGCGGGGGGCGTCGGGGGCTTGCTGGGACTGTGGGCGCGCCGAGTGCCGCGACTGGCGCAGCAGCAACCCCAGGTAGAGGATCAGGGTCGCCAGCAGGACCAGGCCGTCGAGGGGCGTCAGTTCTTCGTTGTAGGCCAGGGCGAACACCAGCAGGCTGGCGAGGATCATCAACGGGATGTCCAGCCGCACCAGCTGGCGCGATACCCGTAGCGGAATGATCAGGGCGGACAGGCCGAGGGTCACCAGGATGTTGAAGATGCCGCTGCCGATCACGCTGCCGACGGCGATATCGGTGTTTTCCGCCAGGGTGGCTTGCAGGCTGACGGCCATCTGCGGGGCGCTGCTGCCGAAGGCGACGATGCTCAGGCCGATGATCAGCGCTCGTACGCGCAGGCGGGCGGCGAGGCGGACCGCGCCGCGTACCAGCAATTCGGCGCCGGCGACCAGCAGGACCAGGCCACTGAACAACTGGAGAACGCTGAGCAGCGGTAAATCGGTTAATCCGAAAATGATCAGGGCTCCGTGGGTCAGTCGCTGATGGCTTGCACGCGCACCTTGGCGGTGCCGCTTCTGATCATACCCAACTGTTGCGCGGCGGCACGCGACAAATCGATCAGGCGGCCACGGGTATGCGGGCCGCGGTCGTTGATCCGGACCACGACGCTCTTGTCGTTATTGAGGTTGGTGACTTTGACCCGGGTGCCGAATGGCAGCTCGCGGTGCGCGGCGGTCATGCCGTGCTGGTTGAAGGGTTCGCCGCTGGCGGTGCGTTTGCCATGGTGCTTGGCGCCGTAATAGGAAGCGACGCCGGTCTTGTCGTAACCCCGCGGGTCGATGACATGACTGGCGCAGCCGGCCAGGAGTGAGAAAAGGGCCAGGCAGCCCAGCAAGCGTTTCATCAATACGGGACCCCAGATACAAGAGTAGGAGCGAGCGTGCTCGCGATAGCGTCCTGTCTGAGACAACGCAATCGCGAGCACGCTCGCTCCTACAGGGGCGGAATATTCGAACTCCGCCATCAACACTGCAGTCAGCCTTCGAGTTTGCTTTTCAGCAATTCGTTCACTTGCTGCGGGTTGGCCTTGCCTTTGGAAGCCTTCATCGCCTGGCCGACGAAGAAGCCGAACATCTTGCCGCGCTTGGCTTCATCGGCGGCGCGATACTGTTCGACCTGCTCGGCGTTGGCCGCCAGCATTTCGTCCAGCACGGCGGAGATGGCGCCGGTGTCGGTGACCTGCTTGAGGCCGCGCTTGTCGATGATTTCGTCGGCGCTGCCTTCGCCATTGGCCATGGCTTCGAACACGGTCTTGGCGATCTTGCCGGAGATGGTGTTGTCCTTGATGCGCAGCAGCATGCCGCCCAGTTGCTCGGCCGAGACTGGCGCCTCATCGATTTCCAGGCCCTGCTTGTTCAGCAGGCTGCCCAACTCGACCATGACCCAGTTGGCGGCGAGCTTGGCATCACCGGCGATGCTCGCGACCTTCTCGAAGTAGTCCGCCTGTTCGCGGCTGGTGGCCAGCACGCTGGCGTCGTAGACCGACAGGCCGAACTGCGCCTGGAAGCGCTCGCGTTTCTGCGGTGGCAGCTCGGGCAGGGTGGCGCGTACCTGGTCGAGGAACGAGTCCTCGATGACCACTGGCAGCAGGTCCGGGTCGGGGAAGTAACGGTAGTCGTTGGCTTCTTCCTTGCTGCGCATCGGACGGGTCTCGTCCTTGTTCGGGTCGTACAGGCGGGTCTGCTGGATGACCTTGCCGCCGTCCTCGATCAGTTCGATCTGACGCTGGACTTCCGAGTTGATGGCTTTCTCGATGAAGCGGAACGAGTTGACGTTCTTGATCTCGCAGCGAGTGCCGAACTCGGCCTGGCCTTTGGGGCGTACCGAGACGTTGCAGTCGCAACGCAGGGAGCCTTCGGCCATGTTGCCGTCGCAGATTCCCAGGTAGCGCACCAGGGCGTGGATCGACTTGACGTAGGCCACGGCTTCCTTGGCGCTGCGCATGTCCGGCTCGGAAACGATTTCCAGCAGCGGGGTGCCGGCGCGGTTCAGGTCAATGCCGCTGGCGCCATTGAACTCTTCGTGCAGGCTCTTGCCAGCGTCTTCTTCCAGGTGCGCGCGGGTGATGCCGACGCGTTTGACCGTGCCGTCTTCCAGCGGGATGTCCAGGTGGCCCTTGCCGACGATCGGCAGTTCCATCTGGCTGATCTGATAGCCCTTGGGCAGGTCGGGGTAGAAGTAGTTCTTGCGGGCGAACACGTTGTGCTGGCCGATCTCGGCGTCGATGGCCAGGCCGAACATGACCGCCATGCGCACTGCTTCCTGGTTCAGCACCGGCAGTACGCCGGGCATGCCCAGGTCCACCAGGCTGGCCTGGGTGTTGGGCTCGGCACCGAAGGCGGTGGAGCTACCGGAGAAAATCTTCGATTTGGTGGTGAGCTGGGTGTGAATCTCCAGCCCGATCACGACTTCCCATTGCATGTGTTTCTCCTCAGAAGCCGGTTGGTGTGCGGGTGTGCCAGTCAGTGTTCAACTGATACTGGTGGGCAACGTTCAACAGACGGCCTTCCTGGAAATACGGGGCGAGCAGTTGCACGCCGACCGGCAAGCCGTCGACGAAGCCGGCGGGCATGGACAAGCCCGGCAGACCCGCGAGGTTGGCGGTGATGGTGTAAACGTCTTCCAGATACGCAGCGACCGGGTCGCTGCTTTTGTCGCCGATTTTCCAGGCCGGGTTCGGCGTGGTCGGGCCAAGGATGATGTCGACTTCATTAAAGGCAGCCATGAAGTCGTTCTTGATCAGGCGACGGATCTTCTGCGCCTTCAGGTAGTAGGCGTCGTAGTAACCGGCCGACAGGGCATAGGCACCGACCATGATCCGGCGCTGCACTTCGCTGCCGAAACCTTCGCCACGGGAGCGCTTGTACAGGTCTTCCAGGTTTGCCGGGTTCTCGCAGCGGTAGCCGAAGCGCACGCCGTCGAAACGCGACAGGTTGGAGGAGGCTTCCGCCGGAGCGATCACGTAGTACGCCGGGATGGCGTGCTGCATGTTCGGCAGGCTGATTTCCTTGATCACGGCGCCGAGCTTTTCCAGCTCCTTGACGCTGTTGTGGATCAGCTCGGCGATGCGCGGGTCGAGGCCGGCGCTGAAGTATTCCTTGGGTACGCCGATGCGCAGGCCCTGCAGCGAGCCGTTGAGGCTGGCGCTGTAGTCCGGTACCGGTTCGTCGATGCTGGTGGAGTCCTGCGGGTCGAAGCCGGCCATGCCTTGCAGCAGGATCGCGCAGTCCTCGGCGGTGCGTGCCAGCGGGCCGCCCTGATCGAGGCTGGAGGCGTAGGCGATCATGCCCCAGCGCGAAACGCGACCGTAGGTCGGTTTCAGGCCGGTGAGGTTGGTCAATGCAGCCGGCTGGCGGATCGAGCCGCCGGTGTCGGTGCCGGTGGCGGCAGGCAGCAGGCGCGCAGCGACCGCGGCCGCCGAACCGCCAGACGAGCCGCCCGGAACGCGCTCCAGGTTCCACGGGTTTTTCGCCGCGCCGTAATAGCTGGTCTCGTTGCCCGAGCCCATGGCGAATTCGTCCATGTTGGTCTTGCCCAGGGTCACGGTCCCGGCGGCGGCCAGCTTGGCGACCACGGTGGCGTCGTAGGGCGCCTTGAAATTGTCGAGCATCTTCGAGCCGCAGCTGGTGCGGATGCCCTGGGTGCAGAACAGGTCCTTGTGGGCGATCGGCGCGCCGAGCAGGGCGCCGCTCTCACCGTTCGCGCGACGGGCGTCAGCGGCCTTGGCCTGCTGCAGCGCGAGTTCTTCGGTGAGGCTGATGAAGCTGTTGAGCTGCGGGTCGAGCTGGGTGATGCGCGCCAGCAGGGTCTTGGTCAGCTCTTCGGAGGAAAACTTCTTGTCGGCGAGTCCGCGGGCGATCTCGGCCAGGGTCATGTGATGCATTGCAGGCTCTTTCCCTTTAGTCGATGACTTTCGGAACCAGGTACAGGCCGTTTTCGACCGCTGGTGCGATGGACTGATAGGCCTCGCGATGATTGGACTCGGTCACAACGTCTGCGCGCAGGCGCTGGCTGGCTTCCAGCGGGTGGGCCAGGGGCTCGATACCGTCGGTATCGACTGCCTGCATTGCATCCACCAGCCCGAGAATGCTGTTCAGGTCGCAGGTGATATGTGGAAGATCGGCTTCATTGAGGCCAAGGCTGGCCAGATGAGCGATTTTTTCCACGTCGGAGCGTTCAAGCGCCATGGGATTCTCCAGTGGAAAACAGAACGGATCTCGTCCGTGTGTTAGATTGTCGGAACACTACCGCATTTCTACGGTCATAAGGCCGCGATTGTGGGGGTTGGTGCACAGAAAAGCGGTCAATTTAACATATTGGCGCCTTGCCCAAAATCCCTGTCGTTGTTAGAGTTTGCCGCACTTTTTTACCCACGCGTTGCCTAGGGTCCCTTTCCCATGTTCAAGAAACTGCGTGGCATGTTTTCCAGCGATCTTTCCATTGACCTGGGCACTGCCAACACCCTTATTTACGTGCGCGAGCGCGGTATTGTCCTGAATGAACCATCGGTTGTGGCCATTCGGACCCACGGTAATCAGAAAAGTGTCGTGGCTGTCGGTACCGAAGCCAAGCGCATGCTCGGTCGTACTCCGGGCAACATTGCTGCCATTCGTCCGATGAAGGACGGCGTGATCGCCGACTTCAGTGTCTGCGAAAAGATGCTGCAATACTTTATCAACAAGGTTCACGAAAACAGTTTTCTGCAGCCCAGCCCTCGTGTGCTGATCTGCGTTCCATGCAAGTCCACCCAGGTCGAGCGTCGTGCCATCCGTGAATCGGCCCTCGGTGCCGGTGCCCGTGAAGTGTTCCTGATCGAAGAGCCGATGGCGGCCGCGATCGGTGCCGGCCTGCCGGTCGAAGAAGCCCGCGGCTCGATGGTCGTGGATATCGGTGGCGGTACCACCGAGATTGCCCTGATCTCCCTGAACGGTGTGGTTTACGCCGAATCCGTACGTGTCGGCGGTGACCGTTTCGACGAAGCGATCATCACCTACGTGCGTCGCAACTACGGCAGCCTGATCGGCGAATCCACCGCCGAGCGCATCAAGCAGGAAATCGGTACTGCCTACCCGGGCGGCGAAGTCCGTGAAGTCGACGTTCGTGGCCGTAACCTGGCCGAAGGCGTGCCACGCGCATTCACCCTGAACTCCAATGAAGTGCTGGAAGCTCTGCAAGAGTCCCTGGCAACCATCGTTCAGGCGGTGAAAAGCGCGCTGGAGCAATCGCCTCCGGAACTGGCTTCGGACATCGCCGAGCGCGGTCTGGTGCTGACCGGTGGTGGCGCCCTGCTGCGTGACCTGGACAAGTTGCTGGCCCAGGAAACCGGTCTGCCGGTGATCGTCGCCGAAGACCCGCTGACCTGCGTAGCCCGCGGCGGTGGCCGTGCATTGGAAATGATGGACAAACACACCATGGACCTGCTCTCCAGCGAATAATCGCGCCGGGTGCATCCATGTGTTCCGCTCGCAGGCAGCACTTTGCAGTGCTGCCTGTTGGCGTTTATCTTCTGTCATTCTGCTCCAGGCCGGTTTGAAGCCGTATGAATAAAGAGAACATTTGCCTGGGAGGAGCGGCTTATTAAACCGCTTTTCGCCAAAGGCCCCTCATTGGGCGTACGCCTGTTGGTGCTGGTCGTGCTATCGGTCGCGCTGATGGTGGTCGATGCCCGCTTCACACTGCTCAAGCCAGTGCGTAGCCAAATGTCGCTGGTGCTGATGCAGTCCTACTGGATCACCGACCTGCCACAACGGCTATGGCAGGGTGTGGCCAGCCAGTTTGGCAGCCGCACCGAACTGGTCGCCGAAAACGAAAAACTCAAGACCGAAAACCTGTTGCTCCAGGGCCGCATGCAAAAGCTCGCCGCCTTGACCGAGCAGAACGTTCGCCTGCGCGAGTTGCTCAACTCCTCCGCGCTGGTCAACGAGAAGGTCGAAGTGGCCGAGCTGATCGGCATGGACCCCAACCCCTTCACTCATCGCATCATCATCAACAAGGGTGAGCGCGACGGCGTGGTGCTCGGGCAACCGGTACTCGATGCCCGTGGCCTGATGGGGCAGGTGGTCGAGCTGATGCCTTATACCTCCCGCGTGCTGCTGCTGACCGACACCACCCACAGCATTCCTGTCCAGGTGAACCGCAACGGTCTGCGGGCGATTGCCAGCGGTACCGGCAATCCGGAACGCCTTGAGCTGCGTCATGTGGCCGACACCGCGGACATCAAGGAAGGCGACCTGCTGGTCAGTTCCGGCCTGGGCCAGCGTTTCCCGGCGGGTTACCCGGTGGCGACGGTCAAGGAAGTGATCCATGACTCCGGCCAGCCGTTTGCCATCGTGCGCGCTGTGCCGACGGCCGCCTTGAACCGCAGCCGTTACCTGTTGCTGGTGTTCAGCGATAACCGCACCGCCGAAGAGCGTGCCAACGATGCCGCCCAGGCTCAGGAAGCGCAGGACCAGCAGGGCGGCACCGCCACGCCGGTGGTCCCGGCGACCGTGCCCAAGCCTGTCGTGCCCGCGACGCCGGCCACCGCGACCGCTCCTGCCGCACCGGCCGCTGCCCCCGCGACGCCAGCCGCCACGACGCCGGTCAAGCCCGTGGCCCATCCGGCTCCGGTCAAGCCCGCCGCCACCAGACCCGCCGCGCCCAAGCCGCCTGCAGCGGCCCCGGCCCCCACGGGAGGAAGAGAATAATGTCCCGAAACGGCTGGATGGTCTGGCTGACCTTCGCCATCGGCATGCTGCTCAGCGTGTCGCCGTTGCCACAATTCATGGAAATCCTGCGCCCGCTCTGGCTGGCCTTGCTGCTGGCGTTCTGGGCCCTGGCCCTGCCGCACAAGGTCGGCATGGTCACGGCCTGGTGCCTGGGGCTGGCCGAGGATGTGCTGTACGGCACATTGCTGGGGCAGAACGCGCTGATCCTGACCCTGATCACCTTCCTGGTGCTGTCGTTGCAACAGCGCTTGCGCATGTTCCCGATGTGGCAGCAAAGCCTGGTGATCCTGGTGATCTTCGGCCTGGCGCAACTGGTCCAGCTGTGGCTCAGCGCCTTGACCGGCAACCGTCAACCGACCCTTGCACTGGTGCTGCCGGCATTGGTCAGTGCCTTGCTCTGGCCTTGGGTCAGCTTCGGTTTGCGCGGGTTGCGCCGACGTTTCAAAATCAACTGATTCGGTCAGGCATTTGCCCGTACCTCGACAGGGAGATGTCTTGATGAAATCGCTTTATCTCGCCTCAGGCTCGCCGCGTCGACGGGAACTGCTCACGCAGATCGGCGTGCCTTTTACCGCCATCAGTGCGGATATCGATGAAACCCCTCTCCCTGATGAAAACCCAGCGGCCTATGTCGAGCGCCTGGCGCGCGACAAGGCGGCGGCCGGGTATGCGCTGATCGCCGATGGCCAGTCTGCGGCCTGTGTCCTGGGCGCCGACACCGCGGTGGTCCTTGATGGGCAGATCCTGGGCAAACCGCTGGACCAGGCCGATGCGCAGTCGATGCTCATGGCCCTGTCGGATCGCGAACATGAAGTGCTGACCGCCATTGCCGTGCTCGATGGCCAGCGCTGCGAGTCGCGGGTGGTCCGCAGCCTGGTGCGCTTCCGGGCGATCGGCGATGACGAGGCGGCCCGCTACTGGGCCAGCGGCGAGCCCCGCGACAAGGCTGGCGGCTATGGCATCCAGGGGCTTGCGGCGGTATTCGTGGCAGGGCTCAATGGCAGTTATTCCGCTGTCGTCGGCTTGCCGGTATGCGAAACCGCAGAACTACTTGGCCATTTCGGCATACCCTGTTGGCAAAACCTTGCAGTGCGCTAAGCGCCGTACCTACCGATGCGGCCATCCATAGTGAATATGCCTGAACGAGACCCTGCCATGAGTGAAGAGATTCTGATCAACATCACGCCGATGGAGTCGCGCGTGGCGGTGGTCGAAAACGGTGTGCTGCAAGAAGTCCATGTCGAGCGGACCCAGCGTCGCGGGATTGTCGGCAATATCTATAAAGGCAAGGTGGTCCGGGTTCTGCCCGGCATGCAGGCGGCGTTCGTCGATATCGGCCTGGATCGCGCGGCATTCATTCATGCCTCGGAAATCTCCCTGCGCGAAGGGCCGGCGGTGGAAAGCATCGGCGCCCTGGTCCATGAAGGGCAGAGCCTGGTGGTGCAGGTGACCAAGGACCCGATCGGCTCCAAGGGCGCGCGCCTGACCACCCAGCTGTCGATCCCTTCGCGCTACCTGGTGTACATGCCGCGCACCGCCCATGTCGGCATCTCTTTGAAGATCGAGGACGAAGCCGAGCGCGAGCGCCTGAAACAGGTGGTTAGCGATTGCGTGGCCCAGGAAGGCATCAAGGAAGCCGGTGGTTTCATCCTGCGTACCGCCGCCGAGGGCGCGGGCGCCGACGAAATCATGATGGACATCCGTTACCTGCGCCGCTTGTGGGATCAGATCGGCGCGCAGATCAAGACCATCGGCGCCCCCAGTGTCATTTACGAAGACCTGGGCCTGGCCCTGCGTACCCTGCGTGACCTGGTCAGCCCGAAGATCGAGAAGATCCGCATCGATTCCCGGGAAACCTTCCAGAAAACCACGCAATTCGTCGCCGAACTGATGCCGGAAATCGCCGATCGCCTGGAACACTATCCGGGCGAGCGGCCGATCTTCGACCTGTATGGCGTCGAAGACGAAATCCAGAAAGCCCTGGAGCGCAAGGTACCGCTCAAGTCCGGCGGTTACCTGGTGGTCGACCCGGCGGAAGCCATGAGCACCATCGACGTCAACACCGGGGCTTTCGTCGGTCACCGCAACCTCGAAGAAACCATCTTCAAGACCAATCTCGAAGCGGCGACCGCCATTGCCCGCCAGCTGCGCCTGCGCAACTTGGGCGGGATCATCATCATCGACTTCATCGACATGGAAGATGAAGAACACCAGCGCCAGGTGCTGCGCACCCTGGAAAAACAGCTGGAGCGTGATCACGCCAAGACCAACATCATCGGCATTACCGAGTTGGGCCTGGTGCAGATGACCCGCAAGCGTACCCGGGAAAGTCTTGAGCAGGTGCTCTGCGAGCCCTGCAGCAGCTGCCAGGGCCGCGGCAAGCTGAAAACCCCGGAAACCATCTGCTACGAAATCTTCCGGGAAATCCTCCGGGAAGCGCGGGCCTATCAGGCCGAAGGTTATCGGGTCCTGGCGAACCAGAAAGTGGTCGACCGGCTGCTCGACGAAGAGTCGGGCAACGTCGCGGAGCTAGAGGCCTTTATCGGCCGGACCATCCGTTTTCAGGTCGAAACCATGTATTCCCAGGAACAATACGACGTGGTGCTGCTCTGAGTCCGCGTACCCTACATTTACCGGATACAGCTGGCCCCGGTTTTCACATGACTCTTGCCACGGGGGCCAACTGACATGGAGCGTCTGATGCGCTTTCTCGCTGCTCTGACCCGCTGGGGGCTGGGGCTTTGTGCGTTACTGCTGGTGCTGACGGCCTTGTACGTCAGCCTGGGTCGGGAGCTGACCCCGCTGGTGGCCGAATATCGGGCCGAGGTCCAGGCCAAGGCTCAGGAAGCCTTGGGCATGCCGGTGCAGATCGGTCGGCTGGAAGGCAGCTGGAGCGGTTTCTCGCCCATCCTGCTGGCCCACGATGTGACAGTCGGAGAGGGCGCCAACGCCTTGCGCCTGGATCAGGTGCGGGTGGCGCCCGACCTGCCTGGCAGCGCCCTTGCGCGCCAACTGCGGGTCAAACACCTTGAGTTCAGCGGCCTCAACCTGAGCCTGAAGGAAGGTCCGGATGGGCGCTGGGCGCTCGAAGGCCTGCCGGTGCAGGATAACCAGCCTCTCGACCCCGAGCAGTTGCTCAACCGCATGCAGATGGTCAGTGAGCTGTCGGTGCTCGACAGCCAGGTGACCCTGCAACCGCTCGATCATCCCGCGATTGCCTTGACCTACGTCGGCCTCAATCTGCGTGTCGGCCCCGGCCGTCAACGCCTGGATGCGCGCCTGACCCTGCCGGACGGTCAGCCCCTGGCTGTCAGCTTGCGCACGCGAATCCGCGCCAGCGCCTGGCGCGAAGGGCAGGCCGACGCTTACCTGAGCCTGCCACAAAGCGACTGGGCGAAATGGCTGCCGCCGCGCGTGACCCAACAGTGGACGTTCTCCGAACTCAAGGCCGGTGGCGAGTTCTGGCTCAGTTGGGGCGATGGCCTGCTGCAGAGCATGGTCGCGCGTCTGAACGCGCCGCAGGTCAGCGGGGCCTATGACGAGCGCAAACCGGTCACCGTGAAGAACCTGGCGCTCAATGCCTATTTCCAGCGCAACGAGCAGGGCCTCAGCGTCGCCTTCGACTCGCTGGCCATGAACATCGGCGAGACGCGCTGGGAGTCACGCCTGCACCTGCAACAGACCGGTACCGTCAACAGTGCCGAAGAGCTCTGGCACTTGCAGGCCGACCGCCTCGACCTGACGCCGATCACGCCGGTCCTGGATGCCTGGGCGCCGTTGCCGGAAAAGGTCGCGACCCTCATCGACAACCTCAAGGTCACGGGCGCGCTGCGCAACATCCTGTTCGACTTCCGGCCGCAGGTCAGCGGCGATCAGCGCCTGAGTTTTGCCGCCAACCTGGAGCAGGTCGGGTTCAACGCCTATCACGGCGCGCCGGCGGCTCGTAACGTCAGCGGCAGCATCAGCGGCGACCTGGGGCAGGGCGAGCTGCGCATGGACAGCAAGGACTTTGCCTTGCACCTGGACCCGATCTTCGCCAAGCCCTGGCAATACCTGCAGGCCAATGCCCGGCTGACCTGGAAGCTCGACCAGCAGGGGTTCACCCTGATCGCGCCGTACCTCAAGGTCCTGGGCGAGGAGGGCAAGATCGCCGGCGACTTCCTGATCCGCCTGCATTTCGACCACACCCAGGAAGACTATATGGACCTGCGGGTCGGTCTGGTCGATGGCGACGGTCGTTATACCGCCAAGTACCTGCCCGAGGTGCTCAGCCCGGCCCTGGACGAATGGCTGCGCACGGCAATCCTCAAGGGCGCGGTGGATGAAGGTTTCTTCCAGTACCAGGGTTCGCTGAACCATGGTGCAGCCGACACCGCGCGCAGCATCAGCCTGTTCTTCAAGGTGCACGATGCCGAGCTGGCCTTCCAGCCGGGCTGGCCGCACATCGGCAAGGTCAGCGGCGATGTGTTCATCGAGGACAGCGGCGTGCGCATCCTGGTCAGCCAGGGTCAGTTGCTCGACACCCAGGTGAAGGATGTCTACGTCAATATTCCCCATGTGCCCGCCGGGCAAAGCCCCCACATGTTTATCGACGGCGAGTTCGCTGGCGGCCTGGGCGATGGCTTGAAGATCCTTCAGGAAGCGCCGATCGGCACGGGCCCGACCTTTGCCGGCTGGCAGGGTGATGGCGACCTGCAGGGCAAGCTGAAACTGGATATCCCGCTGGTCAAGGGAGAAGAACCGAAGGTGCTGGTGGACTTCAAGACCAGCAAGGCGCGACTCAAGTTGAGCGAGCCGGAGCTGGAGTTGAGCCAGCTCAAGGGCGATTTCCGCTTCGACAGCAGCAAAGGGCTGAGCGGCCAGGGCATCAGCGCCCAGGCCTTCGAGCGCCCGGTGACCGCGCAGATTTTTGCCGACGGCCGTCCTGGCAAGCTCGATACCCGGGTCGTTGCCAAGGGCCAGGTGTCGGTCAATAAGCTCACGGAGTGGCTGAAATACAACCAGCCGCTGCCGGTTTCCGGTGACATTCCCTACCAATTGCAGCTCAACCTCGATGGCGCGGACAGCCAACTGATGGTCAGCTCCAGCCTCAAGGGGGTTGCCGTCGACTTGCCAGCGCCTTTCGGCATGACGGCCAGCCAGGGACGTGACAGCGTGTTGCGCATGACCTTGCAGGGCGCCGAGCGGCGTTACTGGTTCGATTACGGCGATCTGGCCAACTTTACCTTCGCCGCGCCGAGCGGCAATTTTGCCGATGGCCGTGGCGAGTTGTTCCTCGGCGAAGGCGATGCCGTGCTGCCGGGGGCCAAGGGCCTGCGGGTGCGCGGTGTGCTTTCGGAACTGGATGTGGAGCCGTGGAAGGCGCTGGTCGATCGGTATGCCGGGCAGGACGCGAGCGGTAGCGCCAAGCAGCTGCTCAGCGGCGCCGACTTCAGGGTCGGCAAGCTCAGCGGTTTCGGCACGACCCTGGACGAGGCCCGTGTGCAGTTGACGCGCAAGCCGTCCTCCTGGGCCCTGCAGCTCGACAGCCAGCAAGCCAAGGGCAACGTGGCGATTCCCGATGCCAAGGCGGCGCCGATGGCGATCAATCTGCAGTATGTGCGCCTGCCGGCCGCCGATCCGACGGCGCAGGCCGACGAAAACGCGCCGGACCCGCTGGCCTCGGTCGACCCGAAGAAAGTCCCGGCGCTGGATCTCTCGATCAATCAGCTGTACCAGGGCAACGACCTGATCGGCGCCTGGTCGCTGAAAGTGCGCCCGACCGCCAAGGGCATGGCTTTCAACAGCCTCGACCTGGGCCTCAAGGGCATGGTCCTGCAAGGCTCCGGCGGCTGGGAAGGCGAACCCGGCGCGGCCACCAGCTGGTACAAAGGCCGCCTGGGTGGCAAGAACCTGGCGGACGTGCTCAAGGGCTGGGGCTTTGCGCCGACCGTGACCAGCGAAGAGTTCCACCTGGATGTGGACGGGCGCTGGCCTGGCTCGCCGGCCTGGGTCGGGCCCAAGCGGTTCTCGGGCAGCCTGGATGCGACCCTGCGCAAAGGCCAGTTCGTGGAAGTCGAAGGCGGGGCGCAGGCCTTGCGGGTATTCGGCCTGCTGAACTTCAATTCCATCGGCCGGCGCTTGCGCCTGGACTTCTCCGACCTGTTCGGCAAGGGCCTGAGCTACGACCGGGTCAAGGGTTTGCTGGTGGCCAGCAACGGTGTCTACGTGACCCGTGAGCCCATCACCCTGACCGGGCCGTCGAGCAACCTGGAACTCAATGGCACCCTGGACCTGGTGGCCGACCAGGTGGATTCGAAGCTGCTGGTGACGCTGCCGGTGACCAACAACCTGCCGATCGCCGCGCTGATCGTCGGTGCGCCGGCGGTCGGCGGGGCGCTGTTCCTGATCGACAAGCTGATCGGCGACCGGGTGTCGCGCTTCGCCAGCGTCCAGTACAGCGTCAAGGGGCCCTGGAAGGACCCGAAAATCACCTTCGACAAACCTTTTTGAAAAACCGCGGCCCGGGCCTATGGAGTAGCATGGCCACATATCCAACCTGGAGTGCGCCATGTCCCTTGCGGTGATTCAAATGGTCAGCCAGAGCGACGTTCTGGCCAATCTACAGCAGGCGCGCCAACTGCTGGAGCAGGCCGCTGCCGGCGGTGCGCGGCTGGCTGTATTGCCGGAGAACTTCGCCGCCATGGGGCGCCGCGATGCGGCGGCCATCGGTCGGGCCGAGGCCCGGGGCGAAGGCCCGATCCTGCCCTGGTTGAAACAGGCCGCCCGCGACCTCAAGTTATGGATAGTCGCCGGTACCTTGCCGCTGCCTCCGGTGGATCAGCCGGAGACCAAGGCCCGGGCCTGCTCGCTGCTGATCGACGAGCACGGCGAGCAAGTGGCGCGCTACGACAAGCTGCATCTGTTCGACGTCGACGTGGCCGACAATCGCGGCCGTTACCGGGAGTCGGATGACTATGCTCATGGAGAGCAGGTGGTGGTGGCGGATACGCCGGTGGGCCGGGTTGGCCTGACCGTGTGCTACGACCTGCGTTTTCCGGAGCTGTACAGCGAATTGCGAGCCGCCGGGGCGGAGCTGATCAGCGCTCCTTCGGCGTTCACCGCCGTGACCGGCGCGGCGCATTGGGACGTATTGATCCGCGCCCGGGCCATCGAAACCCAGTGCTACCTGCTGGCGGCGGCGCAGGGCGGCGTTCATCCGGGACCCCGGGAGACCTTCGGCCATGCGGCCATCGTCGACCCCTGGGGCCGGGTGCTGGCGCAGCAGGATCAAGGCGAGGCCGTGCTGCTGGCCGAGCGCGACAGCAGCGAACAGGCGTCCATCCGGGCGCGCATGCCGGTGGCCAGTCACCGGCGCTTTTTCTCGCAAGGCGCGCAGCGACTTGCTTAAGAACGACGAATTTAAGGCGTAAAGCATATGAGCGGGTTGTTATCTTCAGTCAGTGAACACCTTCTGGCGCCCGGTGGCGTGACCCTGGAAAGCCTGCAGGGCGTGCTCGGCGATCTGGCCGGCCCGGGTATCGATGCCGCCGACCTGTATTTCCAGGGGCAGATTTCCGAGTCCTGGTCGCTGGAAGATGGCATCGTCAAGGAAGGCAGCTTCAATCTGGACCAGGGCGTTGGCGTGCGGGCGCAATCGGGTGAGAAAACCGGTTTTGCCTACAGCAATGCCATCACCCTCGAAGCGCTCGGCCTGGCTGCCCGGGCCGCGCGCTCGATTTCCCGCGCCGGGCAGAACGGTACCGTGCAGGCCTTTACCACCCAGGACGTGGCCCAGCTGTATGCGTCGGACAACCCCCTGGAAGTCATCAGCCGCGCGGAAAAGGTCGAGCTGCTCAAGCGTGTCGACGCCGCGACCCGTGCTCTCGATCCACGTATCCAGCAGGTCAGCGTCAGCATGGCCGGAGTCTGGGAGCGCATCCTCGTGGCCTCCACCGATGGCGGCCTGGCGGCGGATGTGCGGCCTTTGGTGCGCTTCAACGTCAGCGTGATCGTCGAGCAGAACGGTCGCCGCGAACGTGGCGGCCATGGCGGCGGCGGGCGTACCGACTACCGTTATTTCCTCAGTGAAGACCGTGCCATGGGGTACGCCCGTGAGGCATTGCGCCAGGCCCTGGTCAACCTGGAAGCCATCCCCGCGCCAGCCGGCACCTTGCCGGTGGTACTGGGTTCGGGCTGGTCTGGCGTGCTGTTGCACGAAGCAGTGGGGCATGGCCTGGAGGGCGATTTCAACCGCAAGGGCAGCTCGGCCTACAGTGGCCGCATGGGCGAAATGGTGGCCTCGAAACTCTGCACCATCGTCGACGACGGCACCCTGGCCGGGCGGCGCGGCTCGCTGAGCATCGATGACGAAGGCACCCCGACCGAATGCACCACCCTGATCGAGAACGGTGTGCTCAAGGGCTACATGCAGGACAAACTCAATGCCCGCCTGATGGGCGTGGCCCGCACCGGCAACGGTCGCCGCGAATCCTATGCGCACCTGCCGATGCCGCGCATGACCAACACCTACATGCTGGGTGGCGAAAGCGATCCGGCGGAAATCATTGCTTCGGTGAAAAAGGGCATCTATTGCGCCAACCTGGGCGGTGGTCAGGTGGACATCACCAGTGGCAAGTTCGTGTTCTCCACCAGCGAGGCGTATCTGATCGAAGACGGCAAGATCACCGCGCCAGTCAAGGGCGCGACCCTGATCGGTAACGGGCCGGAAGCCATGAGCCGGGTGTCGATGGTCGGTAACGACCTGGCGCTGGACAGTGGTGTGGGGACCTGTGGCAAGGATGGGCAGTCGGTGCCGGTGGGTGTCGGCCAGCCGACCTTGAAGATCGATGCGATCACCGTGGGTGGCACGGGCGCTTAAGAAGTGAAGCGGCGGGTGAGTTGCCGGGCAACCCACCCGAGTCGAGGCTCAGCGCAGGCCGCGTTGAGTCTCGTCCAGCTCGCGGATGTATTTGAAGATTTTACGGCTGGAGGCAGGCGGCTTGTTATGGGCCACCTCATGCTGGGCCTGACGGACCAGGGAGCGCAGCTGCTGACGATCCGCTTGCGGATAGTCGGTGACGAACTTTTCCAGGACCGCGTCATCGCCCGCGATCAAGCGATCGCGCCAGCGCTCCAGGCCATGGAAACGTTCGTTGTACTGGCGAGTCGAGGCGTCGAGTTGGTCCAGCAGCACCAGGATCGCGCTGGTGTCCTGATCGCGCATCAGCTTGCCGATGAATTGCAGGTGGCGTTTGCGCGCGATATGGGCGACATGCTTGGGCGCATCCGCCAGGGCCCGGCGCAGAGCGTCGGTCAACGGCAGTTTGTTCAGCAAGTCGGGCTTGAGTGTTGTAAGGCGCTCGCCGAGGTCAACCAGAGCATGCAGCTCGCGTTTGACCTGGGATTTGCTTTTCTCCCCATCGAGGGAGTCGTCGTAAGAATCAACCATGGTGGCAGTCCGCAAAGAAACGCCGCCATGATAACCAGTCGGGGGCCGCTTGTCCGGCCCGGTCGCTCGAAGGCCTTAACCGAAAGCAGAATTTGAGTGGAGAAAACCATGAGTGCAGCACAAAGCGTCGGCCCGCAGGCTTTGCCGGCACTGCAGGAACAAGTCGAGCAGATCATCGCCGAGGCCAAGCGCCAGGGTGCCAGTGCCTGCGAAGTGGCGGTTTCTCTGGAGCAGGGCCTGTCGACTTCGGTTCGCCAGCGGGAAGTGGAAACCGTCGAGTTCAATCGCGACCAGGGCTTTGGCATCACGCTCTATGTCGGCCAGCGCAAGGGCTCGGCCAGTACCTCGGCCAGTGGTCCCGAGGCGATTCGTGAAACCGTCGCCGCGGCCCTGGCCATCGCCAAACACACCTCGGAAGACGAAAGCTCGGGGTTGGCCGATGCCGCCCTGATGGCCCGGGACGTGCCGGACTTCGACCTGTTCCACGCCTGGGACATTACCCCGGAGCAAGCCATCGAGCAGGCGCTGGCCTGTGAAGCCGCGGCTTTTGCCGCCGACAGCCGGATCAAGAACGCTGACGGCACTACCCTGAGCACCCACCAGGGCTGCCGTGTGTACGGCAACAGCCACGGTTTTATCGGCGGTTATGCTTCGACTCGGCACAGCTTGAGTTGCGTGATGATCGCCGAGGCCGACGGCCAGATGCAGCGTGACTATTGGTATGACGTCAATCGCCAGGGCCATCTGTTGACGGACCCGGTGACCATCGGCCAGCGCGCCGCGCAACGTGCTGCGAGCCGCCTGGGCGCCCGCCCGGTGCCGACCTGCGAAGTGCCGGTGCTGTTTTCTGCGGAACTGGCCGGCGGCCTGTTCGGCAGCTTCCTGGGGGCGATTTCCGGCGGCAACCTGTACCGCAAATCGTCCTTCCTCGAGGGCGCGCTGGGGCAGCGGCTGTTCCCCGAGTGGCTGACCATCGATGAGCGTCCGCACTTGATGCGCGCCTTGGGCAGTTCGGCGTTCGATGGCGATGGCCTGGCCACTTACGCCAAGCCTTTCGTCGAGAACGGCGAACTGGTGTCCTACGTGCTAGGGACTTATTCCGGGCGCAAGCTCGGCCTGCCCAGCACCGCCAACGCCGGTGGCGTGCACAACCTGTTCGTGACCCATGGCGAGGAAGACCAGGCGGCCTTGCTGCGCCGCATGGGCCGGGGCCTGCTGGTCACCGAACTGATGGGCCACGGGCTGAACATGGTCACCGGCGATTACTCCCGGGGCGCGGCCGGTTTCTGGGTGGAAAATGGCGAAATCCAGTTCGCTGTCCAGGAAGTCACCATTGCCGGCAATATGCGCGACATGTTCAAGCAGATCATCGCCGTCGGTAACGATCTGGAGTTGCGCAGCAACATCCGCACCGGTTCGGTATTGATCGAGCGCATGACGGTCGCTGGCAGCTAAGTCGTAACGGCGTCAGCGAAAGCGCGCGTCCCGCCCGGGGCGCGCGCTTTTTTATTGCCCGGCTTTTGAACACTGACCAACCCTAGCCACCTGTGCAGGGACGCTTGGTCTTGAGCTTGTTTTGATTCTCAATATCATATAATAATAAATCTCATTATCGAATGAGCCCAGGTCATGAGTTCTGCCTTGCACGAGCAGTCTTATCTCGAAAGCTGGCGTTGGATGAGTCGCCAGATCCGTTGTGCCCTCGATCCGGACGAGCCGCGCCTGATCGAGCATTACCTGGCCGAAGGGCGCTATCTGGCGTGTTGCACCGCCACCTCGCCCTGGCTGATCGCCGAAACTTCATTCCGCCTGCTGCTCGATACCGCCACCGATACCGCGCTGCCCTGGCATTGGCGCAGCCAGTGCCTGGACCAGGCCTGGCGCCCGTTGCGTGACCTGGAACGCCTGTCTTTCTGCAAATGCCGGCTCAAACGCTGGCAAAGCCATGCCTGGCAACTGGCGACTTGCTCGTTGCTGCCATCCATTCCCCTTATCGAACTGGTGCAAGGATTTCCCGATGAGTAATACCCGTATCGAACGCGACAGCATGGGCGAACTGCATGTTCCGGAGCAGGCGCTGTATGGCGCGCAAACCCAGCGCGCGGTGGATAACTTTCCCATCAGCCACCAGCGCATGCCGGCGCAGTTCATCCGCGCGCTGATCCTGGCCAAGGCGGCCGCGGCCAAGGCCAACGTCGAACTCAAGCAACTGAGCGAATCCCAGGGCAAGGCCATAGTCGATGCTGCCCAGGGCTTGCTGGAAGGCGACTTCATGCAGCATTTCCCGGTGGATATCTTCCAGACCGGGTCCGGCACCAGTTCCAACATGAACGCCAACGAAGTCATTGCCACCCTGGCCAGCCGTTTGCTCGGCGAACCGGTCAACCCCAACGACCATGTGAACTGCGGGCAGAGCAGCAACGACATCATTCCGACCACCATCCACGTCAGCGCCGCGCTGGGCTTGCACGAACAACTGCTGCCGGCGCTGGTGCACCTGGTGCAAGTCATCGAGCGCAAGGCGGTCGAGGTCCATCCCTTCATCAAGACCGGCCGCACCCACCTGATGGACGCGATGCCAGTGCGTATGAGCCAGGTGCTGGAAGGCTGGGCGCAGCAGCTCAAGGCCAATATCGGTCACCTGCAGGATCTGCTGCCGAGCCTGCAATCCCTGGCGCAGGGTGGCACGGCCGTGGGCACCGGGATCAACGCTCACCCGCAGTTCGCCGCGGGTTTCAGCCGGCAGTTGAGCAGCCTGACCCAGGTGCAGTTCACCCCGGGCAAGAACCTGTTCGCACTGATCGGCTCCCAGGACACCGCGGTGGCGGTCTCGGGCCAGCTCAAGGCTATCGCGGTCACCTTGATGAAGATCGCCAACGACCTGCGCTGGATGAACTCCGGGCCGTTGGCCGGCCTCGGCGAAATCGAGCTGGAAGGGTTGCAACCGGGGTCTTCGATCATGCCCGGCAAGGTCAACCCGGTGATTCCGGAGGCCACGGCGATGGTGGCGGCCCAGGTGATCGGCAACGACACCACGATCACGGTGGCGGGGCAGTCGGGCAACTTCGAGCTGAACGTCATGCTGCCGATCATCGCCCAGAACCTGTTGAGCAGCATCGAGTTGCTGGCCAATTCCAGCCGCCTGCTGGCGGACAAGGCGATTGCTAGCTTCAAGGTCAACGAGCCCAAGCTCAAGGAGGCGCTGTCGCGCAACCCGATCCTGGTCACGGCGCTCAACCCGATCATCGGCTACCAGAAGGCCGCTGAAATCGCCAAGACCGCCTACAAGCAGGGGCGCCCGGTGATCGATGTCGCCCTTGAACACACTGATCTGTCACGCAGCCAGCTGGAGATCCTGCTCGACCCGGAAAAACTCACCGCGGGCGGCGTGTAAATCCCGACATTGCTTTGGAGGTTCACCATGGAGCACTGGAAACGCACGATCGAAAGGGCAAACCGTTTCTTCATGCAGGGCGACCTGGTGGATGCCCGCGAGTATTACTTGCAGGCCCTGGCCCTGGCGCAGGTGTTGTTCGAGCGCTGGAGCGATGCCGACGAAGCGGTGGCGGCTTGTGTCATCTCCCATCACAACCTGGCGGACCTGCACCTGCGCCTGAACCAGCCGGAGGAGAGCGCGGAGTACCTCTGCGCCATCCATCAGCGGTTGTTGCAGACCATGCAGGACAGCCGCCTGGCGCCGGCGCTGCGGGAAGCCGCGCTGCGCCAGAGCAGCAAGACCTATGTCGAGTTGCTCAACTTCATCGGTGAGCACGGTGAATACCCCCGTACGCATCGCCTGCTGGAGAGCAATGTCGCGCAATCGACTGCCGGCACCGCGACCCCGAATGCCCCTCATTACGGAGCACATTGATATGTCCTTTACCTTGCCTGCATTGCCCTACGCCTACGACGCCCTGGAACCGCACATCGATGCGCAGACCATGGAAATTCACTACACCAAGCATCACCAGACCTACATCAACAACCTCAACGCGGCCGTGGAAGGCACCGAATGGGCCGACTGGTCGGTGGAAAAGCTGGTGGCCGGGGTCCAGCAATTGCCGGAGAAGTTGCGTGCAGCGGTGATCAACCAGGGCGGTGGTCACGCCAACCATTCGCTGTTCTGGGCGGTGATGGCGCCGAGCGGCGGAGGCAAGCCGAACGGTGCGCTGGGCCAGGCGATCGACGAGCAGCTGGGCGGTTTCGAGAGTTTCAAGGAGGCCTTCACCAAGGCCGCGCTCACGCGTTTTGGCAGCGGTTGGGCCTGGCTCAGCGTGACCCCGCAAAAGACCCTGGTCGTCGAGAGCAGCGGCAACCAGGACAGCCCGTTGATGAACGGCAATACCCCGATTCTCGGTCTGGACGTGTGGGAGCACGCCTATTACCTGCGTTACCAGAACCGGCGGCCGGAATACATCAATGCGTTCTACAACGTGATCAATTGGCCTGAAGTAGCCGAGCGCTATCAGGCCGCACTGGTTTGAGCCCCCTCCTATAAAAAAGACCTAAGGCTGACTATGGGCACTGAAACACTGACGATCAGCAGCGGGCGGATGTTTCGTTACGCATTCGGTTCGCTGTTGCTGTTGGCGGGTACTGCATTGCTGGTTGCCCAGGGCTTGTCCTGGCTGGACCTGGAGCCGCGCTTGTTGCGTGCATTGCAGGGTGGGGCGGTCTGTGCCCTGGGAACCGCGCTGGGGGCAGTGCCCGTGTTGGTCATTCGCAAGATGCCGCTGGCGCTGAGTGACACCCTGTTGGGATTCGGCGCCGGGGTGATGCTGGCGGCTACGGCCTTTTCGTTGATCGTGCCCGGGATCGCTGCGGCGGAAAAACTCGGACTGTCGCCCTGGGCGTCGAGTGGCCTGATCAGCTTCGGCATCATGCTCGGTGCCTTGGGGTTGTTTCTGGTGGACCGCAAAGTCTCGGGGGGCAACCCGGAGAAACTGGTGGGCACCCTTGAGCATCCGGTCATCCCGCCGCGAATCTGGCTGTTTGTGTTTGCCATCATCGCCCACAACATTCCCGAAGGAATGGCCGTAGGTGTTTCCGCGGGTGGAGGCATGCCGGAGGCGGACAGCCTGGCCATGGGCATCGCCTTGCAGGATGTGCCGGAAGGGCTGGTGATTGCTTTGGTGCTGGCTGGCGCCGGCATGTCCAGGGTCAAGGCATTCCTGATCGGCGCCGCTTCAGGCCTGGTGGAGCCGGTGTTCGCGTTGCTTTGTGCGTGGCTGGTGAGCTTGGCCGAGATGCTGTTGCCGCTCGGGCTGGCGTTGGCGGCGGGGGCGATGCTGCTGGTGGTGACCCACGAAGTGATTCCCGAATCCCGACGCAACGGTCATGAGAAGCTGGCCAGCCTGGGCTTGTGTGTCGGCTTTTGCCTGATGATGGTCATGGATACGGCACTCGCTTGAGTGCCTTTGCGGCAGGTTTGCCTTGCCGACCTTACTCGCCTTCGTCGAAGAAGTTGTTGATCAGTGCCACCAGCGCTTCCAGCGCCTCCTGCTCCTGTTCGCCTTCGGTCTTCAGATGAATCCTGGTGCCCTTGCCGGCGGCCAGCATCATCATTGCCATGATGCTCTTGCCGTCGACCATCGACTCCGGCGTTCTCCCTGCGCGGATCTGGCAAGGAAACTGACCGGCCACGCCGACGAACTTTGCCGAGGCACGGGCATGCAGGCCCAGTTTGTTGATGATTTCAATTTCCAGAGCAGGCATCGCGGGGTAGATCCTTTCAGCTAAGGTCGCGGTGGCGAACCTGGACGTTCTTCAGGGACTTTTGCAGGACTTGGCCCAAGCGTTCGGTCAGGTAGACCGAGCGATGGTGGCCGCCCGTGCAGCCAATGGCAATAGTGACGTAGGCGCGGTTGCTGGCGGCGAAACGGGGCAACCATTTCAGCAGGTAGCTGGAGATGTCCTGGAACATTTCCTCGACGTCCGGCTGGGCGGCCAGGTATTCGGCAACCGGCTGGTCGAGCCCGGACTGGGCACGCAACTCGGGTTTCCAGTACGGGTTGGGCAGGCAGCGTACATCGAATACCAGGTCGGCATCGACCGGCATGCCACGCTTGAATCCGAAAGACTCCACCAGAAAGGCGGTGCCCGGTTCCGGTTGGTTCAACAGGCGCAACTTGATGGTATCGCGCAGTTGATACAGGTTCAGGTTGGTGGTGTTGACCTTGAGATCGGCCAGGTCGGCGATCGGTCCCAGCAGATGGCTTTCGTCCTGGATCGCCTCGGCCAGCGAGCGATTGTTGCTGCTCAAGGGGTGGCGGCGGCGGGTTTCGGAAAAGCGCTTGAGCAGGGTTTCTTCGTCAGCATCCAGGTACAGCACATCGCACTGGATATGCCGGCTGCGGACTTCCTCGAGCAGTTCGGGGAAGCGCGACAGGTGGCTGGGCAGGTTGCGGGCGTCGATCGACACGGCGACCAGGGGCTGTGTCAGTTCGGTGTGGATCAACGCCCGTTCGGCCAGCTCGGGCAACAGCCCGGCCGGCAGGTTGTCGATGCAGTAATAGCCATTGTCCTCGAGTACATCGAGGGCGGTGCTTTTACCTGAGCCGGACCGGCCGCTGACGATGATCAAACGCATGATTACTGACCGTTCTGTTCGTCCAGGACAACCTTGTACAAGGCTTCGTTGCTGGTGGCGCTGCGCAGTTTGTCGCGCACTTCTTTGCGGTCCAGCATGCTGGCAATCTGCCGGAGCAGTTCCAGGTGCGCATCGGTGGCGGCTTCCGGGACCAGCAGTACGAACAGCAGGTCGACCGGTGCGCCGTCGATGGCGTCGAAATCGATGGGAGCGTCCAGGTGCATCAGGGCACTGATGGGCGACTCACAGCCTTTGAGGCGGCAGTGTGGAATGGCAATGCCGTTGCCAAAACCGGTAGAGCCCAGTTTTTCACGGGCAATCAGGCTTTCGAAGACATCTTGCATCTCAAGATCAGGCACTTCGCGGCTGATCAGGTTGGCAATTTGTTCGAGGGCGCGTTTTTTGCTGCCGCCCGGCACGTTCACCAGGGAACGGCCGGGGGTCAGGATGCTTTCAAGTCGGATCATGGGAGGGGAGTGTTAGCGACCCGTGCCTTGGAGAAGGTGGAGTTGCTTTTCCTTATGCTTTTTCAGTTGGCGGTCAAGCTTGTCCGTGAGCAAGTCGATTGCGGCATACATGTCGTCATGTTCTGCATTGGCGACGACTTCCCCACCATGGATGTGCAGCGTGGCCTCGATTTTCTGCTTCAGTTTTTCGACGGCCAGCGTTACCTGCACATTGGTAATCTTGTCAAAGTGCCGCTCAAGTCGGTCGAGTTTTTCGCCGATGTAAGCGCGCAGAGGTTCGGTCACTTCCAGTTGGTGTCCACTGATGTTGACTTGCATACAGCTTCTCCTTCGTTGCCAGTGCATAAAGCGGCAGGTCGATTGACCTGCCACTGGAACGCTGTGGCGAGCCCGGCGGCTACATCAACCGCTTCCGTTCGCTGGAAGGCGCGATCCCCAGGGATTCGCGGTACTTGGCGACGGTACGACGGGCTACCTGAATGCCTTGTGCCTCCAGTAAACCAGCGATCTTGCTGTCACTCAACGGCTTTTT
This sequence comes from Pseudomonas sp. GW456-L12, assembly GCF_059424045.1. NCBI lineage: Bacteria > Pseudomonadati > Pseudomonadota > Gammaproteobacteria > Pseudomonadales > Pseudomonadaceae > Pseudomonas > Pseudomonas sp. GW456-L12. Next base: position 131,380 of record NZ_JBWKZA010000008.1, on the reverse strand, counting down.
CTGATTTTCCGCGGCGACCAGTTTTTTGATGATCGCGCGGATCGCCGTGGACGAGCATTCACCGCCTTCGGAGGTACTTACGTGGCTGGAGAAAAAGTATTTCAGTTCATAAATGCCCCGTGGGGTATGCATGAATTTTTGCGTGGTCACCCGTGAAATCGTCGACTCGTGCATGCCGACTGCTTCGGCGATGTCATGCAGGACCAACGGTTTCATAGCCTCATCGCCGTACTCGAGGAAGCCGCGCTGATGCTCGACGATCTGGGTGGCGACTTTCATCAGGGTTTCGTTACGGCTCTGCAGGCTCTTGATGAACCAGCGGGCTTCCTGCAACTGGTTGCGCATGAAGGTGTTGTCGGCGCTGGTGTCGGCGCGCCGCACGAAGCCGGCGTACTGTGGGTTGACGCGCAGGCGCGGCACGGACTCCTGGTTCAGCTCCACCAGCCAGCGTTCGTTGTCCTTGCGCACTATGACGTCGGGGACCACGTATTCGGCTTCGGTGGATTCGATTTGCGAGCCCGGCCGTGGGTTGAGGCTCTGTACCAGTTCGATGACTTGGCGCAGTTCGTCTTCCTTGAGCTTCATGCGCCGCATCAGCTGGCTGTAGTCGCGGCTGCCGAGCAGGTCGATGAAGTCGCTGACCAGGCGCTTGGCTTCAGTCAGCCAAGGGGTCTTGGCAGGCAGCTGGCGCAGTTGCAGCAGCAGGCATTCGCCCAGGTTGCGGGCACCGATGCCGGCGGGCTCGAATTGCTGGATACGGTGCAGGACGGCCTCGATTTCGTCGAGTTCGATGTCCAGTTCCGGATCGAAGGCTTCGAGAATTTCCTCGAGGGTTTCGTCCAGATAGCCTTGATTGTTGATGCAGTCGATCAGGGTCACGGCGATCAGGCGATCGGTGTCGGACATGGGCGCCAGGTTCAACTGCCAGAGCAGATGGCTCTGCAGGCTTTCGCCGGCCGAGGTGCGGGTGGTGAAATCCCACTCGTCGTCATCGTTGCTGGGCAGGCTGCTGGCGCTGGTCTGGTAGACGTCTTCCCAGGCGGTGTCGACCGGCAGATCGTTGGGAATGCGTTCGTTCCATTCGCCGTCCTCGAGGTTGTCCACCGTCGGGGCGGTTTCCTGGTAGGAGGGTTCCTGGATATCGGTATTGGGTTTCTGCTCGGCGTTGTCGGCCAGCGGATCGGTGTTATCGAAGTCGTCGCCTTCTTCCTGGCGCTCGAGCATCGGGTTGGACTCCAGGGCCTCCTGGATTTCCTGTTGCAGGTCCAGGGTCGACAATTGGAGCAGGCGGATGGCCTGTTGCAGCTGCGGTGTCATCGTCAGCTGCTGGCCCATTCTGAGGACTAGCGATGGTTTCATGGCAGGGGCTTAACACCTTATTCGCCGGCGCACATGCGCCATCCACTACAGGGCGCGTGAGCGCCAAACATAAGCAAATTATATGCCTGAAACTGAAGTGTTTGCCTAGAGCGCTGTAACAATAAAAACAGCAGGGTTTTATTGGGGCGGGCGCTCTGGCGACCAGCCAAACACCTCAGGGCTTACAGGCGGAACTCATGGCCCAGGTAAACTTCCTTGACCAGCTCGTTGGCGAGGATGGTTTCGGCGTCGCCTTCGGCGATCAGTTGACCGTCGTTGACGATGTAGGCGGTTTCGCAGATATCCAGGGTTTCACGGACGTTGTGGTCGGTGATGAGCACGCCGATACCCTTGGCCTTCAGGTGATGAATGATCTGCTTGATGTCGCCTACCGAGATCGGGTCCACGCCGGCGAAAGGTTCGTCGAGCAGGATGAACTTGGGGGCGGTGGCCAGGGCGCGAGCGATTTCCACGCGGCGACGTTCACCGCCGGAAAGGCTCATGCCCAGGTTGTCGCGAATGTGGTTGATGTGGAACTCCTGCAGCAGGCTTTCCAGCTCCTGGCGACGGCCGGCCTTGTCGAGCTCCTTGCGGGTCTCGAGGATGGCCATGATGTTGTCGGCCACCGAAAGCTTGCGGAAGATCGAGGCTTCCTGCGGCAGGTAGCCGATCCCGGCGCGGGCGCGGCCGTGCATTGGCTGGTGGCTGACATCCAGGTCGTCGATCAGGATGCGACCCTGATCGGCCTGGACCAGGCCGACGATCATGTAGAAGCAGGTGGTCTTGCCGGCGCCGTTGGGGCCGAGCAGGCCGACGATCTGGCCGCTGTCGATGGACAGGCTGACGTCACGCACGACCTGGCGGCTCTTGTAGCTCTTGGCCAGGTGCTGAGCTTTCAGAGTTGCCATTACTGGGCCTTTTCGTCAGTTTTCTTTTTCGGCTGGATGACCATGTCGATCCGTGGGCGCGACTCGGTGACCTTGCTGCCGGTGGCGCGACCGGCGCTGGCCAGCTTCTTGTTGGTGTCGTAGACGATTTTCTCGCCCTGGGTGATGTTGCCGTCCTTGTCGACGACTTTGGCGCGGTCGATCAGTACGACGCGGTTTTGTGCGGCGTGGTACTGGATGGTCACACCGTAGCCCTGGACCGGCTTGGTGTCGCCCTGGGTTTGAATCTGCTCGAAGTAGGCCAGGTTGCCCACCGAGGTCACCACGTCGATATCACCGGTCTGGGTGCGGGTGATGGTCACGGTATTGCCGGTGACCTTCATCGAGCCCTGGGTGATGATCACGTCGCCTCTGTAGGTGGCTACGCCATTCTTGTCGTCCAGTTGAGCGTCGTCGGCCTGGATGCGGATCGGTTGCTGGCTATCGTTCGGCAGAGCCCAGGCGCTCACGCTTCCCAGTGCTGCGCCCAGACCGAGCAAAATAGGGAGGGTTTTAACGAGCCTCATACTGTCCTCTTACGTTCGATAGCAGGTTCATCCTGCCGTCTTTCAAATACGCTTTCATTCCCTTGCCAGTCGTCACGCCGCCGGCGCCGTCGATTCTAACGTCTTGATCGGTCTGCGCATATTGCTTCTGCGGGAATACTGTCATGCGGGTCGTGGTGATCAGCAGGTTGCGATTTTTCTCGTCGGTGCGCGAAACCCGTACCGAATCGATCAACTCGACCTCGGTGCCGTCCGGGTTGACTTCGCCGCGCTCGCTCTGGACATGCCAGGGGAAGGCGGTGCCGCGATACATCTGCAGGTCCGGCTTGGTCAGCAGGGTCACCTCGGTGGCCTTGAGGTGCTCGACCTTGTCGGAAGTCATTTCGTACTGCAGCTTGCCGTCGGGCAGGTACTGCACGCTACGGGCGTTGATGGCGTAGTAGTCGATGGCGCTTTCGTCGACCTGCGCGACCGGCTTGTCGAGGAAGCGTTCCGGGCTGATGTTCCAGTACCCCACCGCCAGGAACAGCACGGTGATGATGCCGAAGATCAGTATGTTGCGAATCTTTTTGCTCAGCATGGGAGGCTCTATAAGTAGGCGGCGTGGGCCGCTTCAAGGCTGCCTTGGGCGCGCAGGATCAACTCGCAGAACTCGCGGGCGGCGCCTTCGCCGCCACGGGCCTGGGTGACGCCATGGGCGTGTTCACGGACAAAACTGGCGGCATTGGCGACGGCCATGCCCAGGCCGACCCGGCGGATCACTGGCAGATCGGGCAGGTCGTCGCCTAGGTAGGCGACCTGTTCATAGCTTAGGCCCAGTTGGGCAAGAAGCCCGTCCAGCACTACCAGTTTGTCTTCGCGACCCTGAAACAGGTGGGGAATCCCCAGGTTTTTCGCCCGACGCTCGACCACCGGCGTCTTGCGGCCGCTGATGATCGCCGTCTGCACGCCCGTGGCCATCAGCATCTTGATGCCCTGGCCGTCGAGGGTGTTGAAGGTCTTGAATTCGCTGCCGTCTTCGAGGAAGTACAGGCGACCGTCGGTCAGTACGCCGTCGACGTCGAATACCGCCAGCTTGATGTTCTTGCCGCGTTGCAGCAGATCCGTGCTCATTACATGACTCCCGCGCGCAGCAGGTCGGACAGGTTGAAGGCGCCGATCGGGCGATCGTCCTTGTCCACCACGACCAGTGCGTTGATTCGATTGTCCTCCATGATCTTCAGGGCTTCGGCCGCGAGCATTTCGGCGCGGGCGGTCTTGCCGTGAACGGTCATGACTTCATCGATGGTGGTGTGGTGGATGTCGATGGTGCGGTCCAGGGTGCGGCGCAGGTCGCCATCGGTGAAGACCCCTGCCAGGCGCCCGTCGGCCTCGACAATGACAGTCATGCCCAGGCCCTTGCGGGTCATTTCCATCAGGGCGTCCTTGAGCAGCGTGCCACGCTGGACCTGCGGCAGTTGCTCGCCGGCATGCATGACGTTCTCGACTTTCAGCAGCAGGCGCCGGCCCAGCGCGCCGCCCGGATGGGAAAAGGCGAAGTCTTCGGCGGTAAAACCGCGGGCTTCCAGCAGCGCCACGGCCAGGGCATCGCCCATGACCAGGGCGGCGGTGGTCGAGGAGGTCGGAGCCAGGTTCAGCGGGCAGGCCTCTTGCTCGACCTGGACGTTGAGGTTGACCTCGGCGGCCTTGGCCAGTGGCGAATCAGGGTTGCCGGTGATGCTGATCAACTGGATGCCCAGGCGCTTGATCAGCGGCAACAGGGTCACGATTTCATTGGTCGAGCCGGAGTTGGACAGGGCCAGGATCACATCGTCCCGGGTAATCATGCCCATGTCGCCATGGCTGGCTTCGGCCGGATGGACAAAAAACGCGGTGGTGCCGGTGCTGGCCAGGGTGGCGGCGATCTTGTTGCCGATGTGCCCGGACTTGCCCATGCCGACCACTACTACGCGGCCTTTGCTGGCCAGAATCATCTCGCAAGCGCGTACGAAATCTGCGTCGATATGTGGCAGCAAGCCTTGTACGGCTTCTATCTCGAGGCGGATGGTGCGTTGTGCCGATTGAATCAGGTCGCTGGATTGGCTCATGTCAGAAATCGTATAGCCTGATGAAAAGGCGGCGATTATAGCGGTAATGATCGATTCCCTCACGCAAGTTCGTCAGCCTTTGTCCTTCTATAGGTAGGAATTGTCCTGTAAAGCCTGTTTTAGGCTGTCGTGATCCTGAACGCGGATGGCTTCGGCCTTGGGGGCTCCGTATCAGCAGTGATATAGTTCGCCGCCAGTTCGGCCTGCCCTGGGTGCATGTACTCCCGGCAGGGAGCCAAGCGTCCGAGTGAGAGGCTGCATCGCAAGGAGTTTAGATGAGTGCCGATAACGCCTACGCGGTCGAGCTGAAGGGACTGTCCTTCAAGCGCGGTGCGCGCAGCATCTTCAATAATGTCGATATCCGTATTCCGCGGGGCAAGGTCACCGGCATCATGGGGCCTTCCGGTTGCGGCAAGACCACGCTCCTGCGGTTGATGGGCGCGCAATTGCGTCCCAGCAACGGTGAAGTCTGGGTCAATGGCCAGAACCTGCCCAAATTGTCGCGCGGCGATCTGTTCGACGCCCGCAAGCAGATGGGCGTGCTGTTCCAGAGCGGTGCGCTGTTCACCGATCTCGATGTGTTCGAGAACGTCGCCTTTCCGCTGCGCGTTCATACCCAGCTGCCGGATGAAATGATCCGCGATATCGTCCTGCTCAAGTTGCAGGCGGTCGGGTTGCGCGGTGCCATCGACTTGATGCCCGACGAGCTGTCCGGTGGCATGAAGCGTCGCGTGGCCCTGGCCCGGGCCATCGCCCTGGACCCGCAGATCCTAATGTACGACGAGCCGTTCGTAGGCCAGGACCCCATTGCCATGGGCGTGCTGGTGCGTCTGATCCGTCTGCTCAACGACGCGCTGGGTATCACCAGCATCGTGGTTTCCCATGACCTGGCGGAAACCGCGAGCATCGCCGACTACATCTATGTGGTGGGCGATGGCCAGGTGCTGGGGCAGGGCACGCCCGACGAGCTGATGGATTCCGATAACCCGCGGATCCGCCAGTTCATGAAAGGCGACCCCGACGGTCCGGTACCCTTTCACTTTCCAGCGCCGGACTACCGCGCAGATCTTCTGGGGAAGCGCTGATGCGCAAAGTATCTTTATTGGAGCGAATTCGTCTGTTCGGCCACTCGGGCATCGACGTTCTCGCGGTGCTCGGGCGTTCGAGCCTGATGCTGTTTCATGTGTTGTTCGGCCGCGGCAGTATCGGCGGCGGCTTCGGCCTGCTGGTCAAGCAGTTGCATTCGGTGGGCGTGATGTCCCTGGTGATCATCGTGGTCTCCGGGATATTCATCGGCATGGTACTGGCGCTGCAGGGCTTCAATATCCTGTCCAGCTACGGTTCGGAGCAAGCGGTGGGGCAGATGGTGGCCCTGACCTTGTTGCGTGAGTTGGGGCCGGTGGTCACGGCATTGCTCTTCGCCGGCCGGGCCGGTTCGGCGCTGACCGCGGAAATCGGCAACATGAAAGCCACCGAGCAGCTCTCCAGCCTGGAGATGATCGGTGTCGACCCGCTCAAATACATTATCGCGCCACGGTTGTGGGCCGGTTTCATTTCCCTGCCGTTGCTGGCGATCATTTTCAGCGTGGTGGGCATCTGGGGCGGTTCGTGGGTGGCCGTCGACTGGCTGGGAGTCTATGAAGGTTCCTACTGGTCGAACATGCAAAACAGCGTGACGTTCAGCGATGACGTGCTCAATGGCATCATCAAGAGCATCGTTTTCGCCTTTGTCGTGACCTGGATCGCCGTATTCCAAGGCTATGACTGCGAGCCCACTTCAGAGGGGATCAGTCGTGCCACTACCAAGACCGTTGTGTACGCCTCGTTGGCCGTACTCGGCCTGGACTTTATTCTGACCGCCTTGATGTTTGGAGATTTCTGATGCAAAACCGCACCCTGGAAATCGGTGTCGGCCTTTTCCTGCTGGCTGGCATCCTGGCTTTGTTGTTGCTTGCCTTGCGGGTCAGTGGCTTGTCCCCGACCTCGAGCACCGATACTTATAAACTTTACGCATATTTCGACAATATCGCCGGTTTGACGGTCAGAGCTAAAGTGACCATGGCCGGTGTGACCATCGGCAAGGTCACGGCTATCGATCTGGACCGCGACAGTTTCACCGGTCGGGTCACGCTGCAGTTGGAAAAGCGCGTAGATAACCTGCCGACCGACTCCACTGCATCTATCCTGACCGCTGGGTTGCTCGGCGAGAAATACATTGGTATCAGCGTCGGCGGCGAAGACACGTTGCTCAAGGATGGCGGGACCATCCACGACACCCAGTCTTCACTGGTGCTTGAGGACCTGATCGGTAAATTCCTGCTCAATACCGTTAGCAAAGACGCCAAATGAGGATTTTTTCATGATCTCTACCTTGCGACGTAGCCTGTTGGTATTACTGGCGGCGTTGCCGTTGATGGCTCACGCCGTGGCGGCGCCTTCCGCGCATGATCTGGTACAGGACACCACCAACCGTCTGCTGGCCGACCTGGCCGCCAACAAAGAAAAGTACAAGCAGGACCCGCAGGACTTTTATACGGCGCTGAACAGCATCGTGGGTCCGGTCGTGGATGCCGAAGGTATTTCCAAGAGCATCATGACGGTCAAGTACTCGCGTAAAGCCACGCCGGAACAGATGCGCACCTTTGAAGAGAACTTCAAGAAGGGCCTGTTCCAGTTCTACGGCAACGCCTTGCTGGAGTACAACAACCAGGGCATCGTCGTTGACCCTGCCAGGGACGAGTCGGGTGACCGTACCAGCGTCGGCATGACGGTCAAGGGCAGCAATGGCGCGATCTATCCCGTGTCGTACACGCTGGAGAAGATCAACGGTGAGTGGAAGCTGCGCAACGTGATCATCAACGGCATCAATATCGGCAAGCTGTTCCGCGATCAGTTCGCCGATGCCATGCAGCGCAACGGCAACGACCTGGACAAGACCATCAACAACTGGGCTGGCGAAGTGGCCAAGGCCAAGGAATCGACCGAAAACTCTCCAGAGAAGGTCGTGAAATGAGTGAGTCGGCCGTCCGTCTGGGTGAAGCCGGCGAACTGCTGATCAGCGGTGTGCTGGACTATCGTTCCGGCCCGGGCCTGCGCAAGCAGGGGCAGGCCCTGATCGCCTCCAGCACCGCCGCGGCGCTGGTGCTCGACTGTTCTGCGGTGGAGAAGTCCAGCAGCGTCGGCTTGTCGTTGCTGCTGGCCTTCATGCGCGATGCCGCGGCAGCCGGCAAGGCCGTCAGCATCCGTGCGTTACCTGAAGACATGCGCGAAATCGCCGAGGTTTCCGGTTTGACCGAGCTGCTGGCGCAGCCTTAGCAACCCATCGACAAGCAAGCCCCCCGTCAGAGTCCTGCTATGCGGGGTTCGCAGGCGCGGGGCTTTTTTGTATGATGTCCGACCCGCGCACACAGGGCGCCGATTGAGGTTGAGCATGCAGGCCAACGAAGTGAAGAGCTTCCTTGAAGGAAAGCTGTCCGAGACTCTTTCATCCGTTCAGGTAGAAGTTGAGGGCGAAGGCTGCAACTTTCAGCTGAACGTGATCAGTGACGAACTGGTGGCCTTGAGTCCGGTCAAGCGTCAGCAGAGCATCTATGCCCATTTGAACCCGTGGATCGCCGATGGCAGCATCCATGCGGTCACTATGAAATTTTTCAGCAGCGCGGCTTGGGCCGAGCGCACCTGAGCCCAAGGGCGTCGAGATTCTTATGGATAAATTGATTATTACCGGCGGCGTTCGTCTTGATGGCGAAATCCGCATTTCCGGGGCAAAGAACTCTGCCCTGCCGATTCTGGCTGCAACCCTGCTGTGCGATGGCCCGGTCACGGTCGCCAACCTGCCGCACCTGCACGACATCACCACCATGATCGAGCTGTTCGGTCGCATGGGCATCGAGCCTGTGATCGACGAGAAACTCAGCGTCGAAATCGATCCACGCACCATCAAGACCCTGGTTGCGCCGTATGAGCTGGTCAAGACCATGCGTGCCTCGATCCTGGTGCTGGGCCCGATGGTTGCCCGTTTCGGCGAAGCCGAAGTCGCGCTGCCTGGCGGTTGCGCCATCGGTTCGCGTCCGGTCGACCTGCACATCCGTGGCCTGGAAGCCATGGGCGCGGTGATCGACGTCGAAGGCGGCTACATCAAGGCCAAGGCGCCTGAAGGCGGCCTGCGCGGCGCGCACTTCTTCTTCGATACCGTGAGTGTGACCGGTACCGAGAACATCATGATGGCAGCGGCCCTGGCCAAAGGTCGCAGCGTGCTGCAAAACGCCGCCCGCGAACCGGAAGTGGTCGACCTGGCGAACTTCCTCAACGCCATGGGCGCCAAGGTTTCCGGCGCCGGTACCGACACCATCACCATCGACGGTGTCGAGCGCCTGCACTCGGCGACCTACAAGGTCATGCCGGACCGTATCGAGACCGGCACCTACCTGGTCGCCGCCGCCGTGACCGGTGGCCGCGTGAAGGTCAAGGACACCGATCCGACCATCCTCGAGGCCGTCCTGGAAAAACTCAAGGAATCCGGCGCCGAAGTCACCACCGGCGAGGACTGGATCGAGCTGAACATGCACGGCAAGCGTCCGAAGGCGGTCAACGTGCGTACCGCGCCGTACCCGGCGTTCCCGACCGACATGCAGGCCCAGTTCATTTCCCTCAACGCCATTGCCGAAGGCACTGGCGCGGTGATCGAGACCATCTTCGAAAACCGCTTCATGCACGTTTACGAACTGCACCGCATGGGCGCGAAGATCCAGGTCGAAGGCAACACCGCCATCGTCACCGGTACCGAAATCCTCAAGGGCGCTCCTGTCATGGCCACCGACCTGCGGGCTTCGGCCAGCCTGGTGATCTCGGCCCTGATGGCCGAAGGCGACACCCTGATCGATCGCATCTACCACATCGACCGTGGTTACGAGTGCATCGAAGAGAAGCTGCAGATGCTCGGCGCCAAGATCCGCCGCGTACCGGGCTAGTTTGCGTGATGGGCACAGGGACGTGCCCCAAGGTTTCGTTCCAAGTCGAGCCTGTGTTCAGACTCGATGCGTGTCTGGCGCCATTTGCGACCGGGCATGAGTATCCTGATAAGGACTTACGTTTCCCATGTTGACCATCGCACTGTCCAAGGGCCGCATCCTTGATGACACCTTGCCGCTTCTGGCTGAAGCCGGCATCGTGCCCACCGAGAATCCGGACAAGAGCCGCAAGCTGATCATCCCCACGACCCAGGCCGACGTGCGCTTGCTGATCGTGCGCGCCACCGACGTGCCGACCTATGTCGAACATGGTGCCGCCGACCTCGGTGTTGCCGGCAAAGATGTGCTGATGGAATACGGCGGCCAGGGCCTGTACGAGCCGCTGGACCTGCAGATCGCCCAGTGCAAGCTGATGACCGCCGGTGCCATCGGCGCGGTCGAGCCCAAGGGCCGCCTGCGCGTCGCCACCAAGTTCGTCAACGTTGCCAAGCGCTACTACGCCGAGCAGGGCCGCCAGGTCGACATCATCAAGCTGTACGGCTCGATGGAGCTGGCGCCGCTGATCGGCCTGGCGGACAAGATCATCGACGTGGTCGACACCGGCAACACCCTGCGGGCCAACGGCCTGGAGCCCCAGGAGCTGATTTCCATGATCAGTTCCCGCCTGGTGGTCAACAAGGCCTCCATGAAAATGCAGCACGCCCGCATCCAGGCACTGATCGACACCCTGCGCAAAGCAGTGGAGTCGCGACACCGCGGTTGATTCACTCGCGCGGCGCTAGCCGCGCCCGTCTATCCGTGTCATAGCCAATTTTCTCAGGTGCCCGCGCGAATGGACTGGTAGCTTAGGGTGCCTGAGCATTAGCCATTCAATGAGGCCCTCGCTATGACCGCTCCCACTGCAATTCGCCGACTCAACGCTGCTGACCCGGATTTCGCGCATCATCTGGATCATCTGCTGAGCTGGGAAAGTGTGTCTGACGACTCGGTCAATCAGCGGGTGCTGGACATCATCAAGGCGGTGCGCGAGCGCGGCGACGCGGCGCTGGTGGAATTCACCCAGCGTTTCGACGGCCTGCAAGTGGCATCCATGGCCGACCTGATTCTGCCGCGCGAGCGCCTGGAACTGGCCCTGACCCGGATCACCCTGGCCCAGCGCGAAGCCCTGGAAAAAGCCGCGGCGCGGGTGCGCAGCTACCACGAAAAACAGAAGCAGGACTCCTGGAGCTACACCGAGGCCGACGGCACGGTGCTGGGCCAGAAGGTCACGCCGCTGGACCGCGCCGGCCTGTATGTGCCGGGTGGCAAGGCGTCTTATCCCTCCTCGGTGTTGATGAATGCCATCCCGGCCAAGGTGGCGGGCGTCACCGAGGTGGTGATGGTGGTGCCGACCCCGCGTGGCGAGGTCAACGAACTGGTGCTGGCCGCGGCCTGCATCGCCGGCGTCGACCGGGTGTTCACCATCGGTGGCGCCCAGGCCGTTGCCGCCCTGGCCTACGGTACCGAGAGCGTGCCGCAGGTGGACAAGGTGGTCGGCCCGGGCAACATCTATGTGGCCACCGCCAAGCGTCACGTGTTCGGCCAGGTGGGTATCGACATGATCGCCGGCCCTTCGGAGATCCTGGTGGTGTGCGACGGCCAGACCGATCCGGACTGGATCGCCATGGACCTGTTTTCCCAGGCCGAGCACGACGAAGACGCCCAGGCGATCCTGGTCAGCCCGGACGCCGCGTTCCTCGATCAGGTCGCGGCCAGCATCGCCAAGCTGCTGCCGACCATGGAGCGCGCACAAATCATCAATACCTCGATCAACGGCCGTGGCGCGCTGATCCAGGTGCGCGACATGCAGCAGGCCATTGACGTGGCCAACCGCATCGCTCCGGAGCACCTCGAGCTGTCCGTCGCCGATCCGCAGGCCTGGTTGCCGCAGATCCGCCACGCTGGCGCGATCTTCATGGGCCGTCACACTTCCGAGGCCCTGGGCGACTACTGCGCGGGTCCGAACCACGTGTTGCCGACTTCCGGCACGGCGCGCTTCTCTTCGCCGCTGGGGGTGTATGACTTCCAGAAACGTTCGTCGATCATTTTCTGCTCGGAGCAGGGCGCATCCGAACTGGGCAAGACCGCCTCGGTGCTGGCCCGTGGCGAGTCGCTGAGCGCCCACGCCCGCAGTGCGGAATACCGGATCATCGCTGACCAGGAACAGGGGCAATAAGCATGAGTAAATTCTGGAGTCCGTTCGTCAAGGACTTGGTGCCCTACGTGCCGGGCGAACAGCCGAAGCTGACCAAACTGGTCAAGCTCAACACCAACGAAAACCCTTACGGCCCGTCGCCCAAGGTGCTGGCCGCGATGCAGGGAGAACTGAACGACAACCTGCGCCTGTACCCGGACCCCAACAGCGACCTGCTCAAGCAGGCGGTGGCCCGCTATTACGGGGTACAGAGCAACCAGGTGTTCCTCGGCAACGGTTCCGACGAAGTGCTGGCGCACATCTTCCACGGCTTGCTGCAGCACGACCGGCCGCTGCTGTTCCCGGATATCAGCTACAGCTTCTATCCGGTGTATTGCGGCCTGTACGGCATCGACTTCGAGGCGCTGCCGCTGGATGAGCAGTTCCAGATCCGCCCAGCCGATTACGCCAGGCCGAACGGCGGGATCATCTTCCCCAACCCGAACGCGCCGACCGGCTGCCTGCTGGCCTTGGAGGCCGTCGAGCAGATCCTCAAGGCCAGCCCGGATTCGGTCGTGGTGGTGGACGAGGCGTACATCGACTTCGGCGGTGAAACCGCCATCAGCCTGGTGGACCGCTATCCGAACCTGTTGGTGACCCAGACCCTGTCCAAGTCCCGTTCGCTGGCTGGCCTGCGGGTCGGCCTGGCGGTGGGGCACCCGGACCTGATCGAAGCGCTGGAGAGGATCAAGAACAGCTTCAACTCCTACCCGCTGGATCGCCTGGCGATAGTTGGTGCCGCGGTGGCGTTCGATGATCGCGAGTACTTCGCCAAGACCTGCCAGCTGGTGATCGACAGCCGCGAGCAGGTGGTGGCGCAGTTGCGCGATAAAGGCTTTGAAGTGCTGCCGTCGGCGGCCAACTTTATCTTTGCCCGTCATCCACAACACGATGCGGCGGGCCTGGCGGCCAAGCTGCGGGAGCAGGGGGTGATTGTCCGGCACTTCAAGCAGGAGCGGATTGCCCAGTTCCTGCGGATCAGTATCGGCACGCCGGAGCAGAACCAGGCCCTGATCGACGGCCTGGGCGAGCTGTAAGCCCTATCGCGAGCCAGTTCGCTCCAATAGGAGAGAGCTGGCTCGTGATGCCTTTACTCTTTTTCCTTGACCGGCGCCGGTGGCGGGCGCAGGCCGATTTCGGCGGTGAGCTTGAGCTCCTTGCCGTTGCGCATCACCTGGATACTGACCTTGTCGCTGGGTTTGATCCGCGCCACCTGGTTCATCGAGCGACGGCCATCGCCGGCCGGTTCGCCATCGATGCTGAGAATCACGTCACCCAACTGCATGCCGGCCTTTTGCGCCGGACCGTCGCGGAATATCCCCGCCACCACGATGCCCGGGCGCCCGGACAAGCCGAACGATTCGGCCAGTTCCTGGGTCAGCGGCTGTACCTCGATACCCAGCCAGCCACGAATCACCTGGCCGTGCTCGATGATCGACTTCATCACCTCCATGGCCAGCTTGATCGGGATGGCGAAGCCAATACCCTGGGAACCGCCGGACTTGGAGAAGATCGCCGTGTTGATCCCGGTCAGGTTGCCGTTGGCATCCACCAGCGCGCCGCCGGAGTTGCCCGGGTTGATCGCCGCGTCGGTCTGGATGAAGTCTTCGTAGTTGTTCAGGCCGAGCTGATTGCGCCCGGTGGCGCTGATGATGCCCATGGTCACGGTCTGGCCGACCCCGAACGGGTTGCCGATGGCCAGGGTCACGTCGCCGATGCGGATGCTGTCGGAGCGCCCGACGGTGATCGAAGGCAGGTTCTTCAGGTCGATCTTGAGGACCGCCAGGTCGGTTTCCGGATCGCTGCCGATCACATGGGCCAGGGTTTCACGACCGTCCTTGAGCGCCACCACAATCTGCTCGGCGCCGGAGGTCACGTGGTTGTTGGTCAGCAGATAACCTTCGGGGCTCATGATCACCCCGGAACCCAGGCTCGATTCCATGCGCTGCTGCTTGGGCAGGTTGTCGCCGAAGAAGCGGCGGAACTGCGGGTCCTCGAACAACGGGTGCGCCGGTTTGTTGATGACCTTGGTGGTGTACAGGTTGACCACCGCCGGCGCGGCGATTGCCACGGCATCGGCATAGGACACCGGACCTTGTCGAAGCGCCTTGGTTTGTGGGGCTTGCTGCAGGTTGACGTCCAGGCTGGGCAGGCCGACCCATTGCGGGTAGCGCTGAATTATCAGCAACGCGATAAGCACGCCGGCCAACAGTGGCCAGCCAAAAAAACGCAGAGCCTTGAGCATTGAGCAAGTCCTGAGAGGTTGCAGGCCGCCCGGGACGGCCCATAATGTCGCGCATTATACGAGGCCGCGCGCGCCTCTGAACGGGATATTTAGGAGTCTTTTATGGCCGTTGCCCTGAGCACTCTGGTAGAGGAAGCGGACCGCTACCTGGGCAGTTCGCGAATCGCCGATTACTGCCCCAATGGCCTGCAGGTCGAAGGCCGGCCACAGGTACTGCGCATCGTCAGCGGCGTCACGGCCAGCCAGGCGTTGCTCGATGCCGCGGTGGAGGCCAATGCCGATCTGGTGCTGGTGCATCACGGCTATTTCTGGAAAGGCGAGAATCCCTGCATCACCGGCATGAAGCAGCGTCGGCTGAAAACCCTGCTCAAGCACGATATCAGCCTGCTGGCTTATCACCTGCCGCTGGACCTGCACCCGGATGTCGGCAACAACGTGCAGCTGGCGCGGCAGCTGGATATCACCGTGGAAGGCCCGCTGGACCCGGACAACCTGAAGATCGTCGGGCTGGTCGGCTCCCTTGCCGAGCCCATGACCGCGCGGGACTTCGCGCGCAAGGTCCAGGAGGTGATGGGGCGCGAGCCACTGGTGGTCGAAGGCAGCAAGATGATCCGGCGTGTCGGCTGGTGCACCGGCGGCGGCCAGGGCTACATCGACCAGGCGGTGCTGGCCGGCGTCGATCTGTACCTGAGCGGCGAGGCCTCGGAGCAGACCTTCCACAGCGCCCGGGAAAACGACATCAGTTTTATCGCCGCCGGCCATCACGCCACCGAGCGTTACGGCGTGCAGGCGCTGGGGGATTACCTGGCCCGCCGCTTCGCCCTCGAACACTTGTTCATCGACTGCCCGAACCCTATATAAAGCCTTGTCCTGTAGCCGTTGCCGCAGGCTGCGACAAGGCCCGCAGGGGCTTCTCGTGACCTTCGAGAGCACGCCTGCTGCGCAGTCGATCGCAGCCTGCGGCAGCGGCTACAGAGAGGCGTAAACACAGCAAACAGGCGGGTATATTCATATACCGTTTCGATCTAGCTGGCGTCCTGATTAGAAGAGGTCGCTGTGCTAGCATGCCCCGCTCGAACACGGCCCGCAGGCCGTCCATAAGAAAGCTTTCGTGAGTAGCCATGGTCGACAAACTGACGCATCTGAAACAGCTGGAGGCGGAAAGCATCCACATCATCCGCGAGGTGGCCGCCGAGTTCGACAACCCGGTGATGCTGTACTCCATCGGTAAAGACTCCGCCGTGATGCTGCACCTGGCGCGCAAGGCGTTCTTCCCGGGCAAGCTGCCGTTTCCGGTGATGCACGTCGACACCCAGTGGAAATTCCAGGAGATGTACAAGTTCCGCGATCGCATGGTCGAAGAGCTGGGCCTGGAACTGATCACCCACGTCAACCCGGAAGGCGTTGCGCAGGGCATCAACCCCTTCACCCACGGCAGTGCCAAGCACACCGACATCATGAAAACCGAGGGCCTCAAGCAGGCGCTGGACAAGTACGGTTTCGATGCGGCGTTCGGCGGTGCCCGGCGTGACGAAGAGAAATCCCGCGCCAAGGAGCGTGTGTACTCGTTCCGCGACAGCAAGCATCGCTGGGACCCGAAGAACCAGCGCCCCGAGCTGTGGAACGTCTACAACGGCAAGGTCAACAAGGGCGAGTCGATCCGCGTCTTCCCGCTGTCGAACTGGACCGAGCTGGACATCTGGCAATACATCTATCTGGAAGGCATCCCGATCGTGCCGCTGTACTTCGCCGCCGAGCGCGAAGTGATCGAGAAGAACGGCACCCTGATCATGATCGACGACGAGCGCATCCTCGAGCACCTCTCCGACGAGGAGAAGGCCCGCATCGTCAAGAAGAAGGTGCGTTTCCGTACCCTTGGCTGCTACCCGTTGACGGGCGCGGTGGAGTCCGAGGCCGAAAGCCTGACGGACATCATTCAGGAAATGCTCCTGACGCGAACTTCCGAGCGCCAGGGCCGGGTCATCGATCACGATGGCGCCGGTTCCATGGAAGACAAGAAACGTCAGGGCTATTTCTAAGTAGGGTCTAACATGTCGCATCAATCCGAATTGATCAGCGAGGACATCCTCGCCTACCTGGCCCAGCACGAACGCAAAGAACTGCTGCGCTTCTTGACCTGCGGTAACGTCGACGACGGCAAGAGCACCCTGATCGGGCGCCTGCTGCACGACTCGAAGATGATCTACGAAGACCATCTGGAAGCCATTACCCGCGACTCGAAAAAAGTCGGTACCACCGGTGACGACATCGACCTGGCGTTGCTGGTCGACGGCCTGCAGGCCGAGCGCGAGCAGGGCATCACCATCGATGTCGCCTACCGCTACTTCTCCACCGCCAAGCGCAAATTCATCATCGCCGACACCCCCGGCCATGAGCAGTACACCCGCAACATGGCCACCGGTGCTTCCACCTGTGACCTGGCGATCATCCTGGTGGATGCCCGCTACGGCGTGCAGACCCAGACCCGTCGCCACAGCTTCATCGCCTCCCTGCTGGGCATCAAGCACATAGTCGTGGCCATCAACAAGATGGACCTCAAGGACTTCGACCAGGGCGTGTTCGAGTCGATCAAGGCCGACTACCTGAAGTTCGCCGAAGGCCTGAAGATGAAGCCCACCAGCCTGCACTTCGTGCCGATGTCGGCCCTCAAGGGCGACAACGTGGTGAACAAGTCCGAGCGTTCGCCGTGGTACACCGGCCAGTCGCTGATGGAAATCCTCGAGACCGTGGAAGTGGCGGGTGACCGCAACTTCAGCGACCTGCGCTTCCCGGTGCAGTACGTGAACCGTCCGAACCTGAACTTCCGTGGTTTCGCCGGGACCCTGGCCAGCGGCATCGTGCACAAGGGCGACGAAGTCGTGGTGCTGCCGTCGGGCAAGAGCAGCCGGGTGAAATCCATCGTCACCTTCGAAGGCGAGCTGGAGCATGCCGGCCCGGGCCAGGCCGTGACCCTGACCATGGAAGACGAGATCGACATCTCCCGTGGCGACCTGCTGGTGCATGCCGACAACGTACCGCCGGTGACCGACAGCTTCGAAGCCATGCTGGTCTGGATGGCCGAAGAGCCGATGCTGCCGGGCAAGAAATACGACATCAAGCGCGCCACCAGCTACGTGCCGGGCTCCATCGCCAGCATCGTCAACAGGGTCGACGTGAACACCCTTGAAGAAGGCCCGGCCAGCGCTCTGCAGCTGAACGAGATCGGCAAGGTCAAGATCGCCCTCGACGCGCCGATTGCCCTCGACGGTTACGACAGCAACCGCACCACCGGTGCGTTCATCGTCATCGACCGCTTGACCAACGGCACTGTCGGCGCCGGCATGATCGTCGCCCAGCCTGTGGTGCATGGCAGCGCCACGCATCATGGCAAGCTGGCCCATGTCGCCACCGAGGAGCGTGCCCAGCGCTTCGGCCAGCAACCGGCCACCGTGCTGTTCAGCGGCCTGTCCGGCGCCGGCAAGAGCACCCTGGCCTACGCGGTCGAGCGCAAGCTGTTCGACCTGGGCCGCGCGGTGTTCGTCCTCGACGGCCAGAACCTGCGTCACGACCTGAACAAGGGTCTGCCCCAGGATCGCGCCGGGCGTACCGAGAACTGGCGGCGTGCTGCGCACGTGGCGCGCCAGTTCAACGAAGCCGGCCTGCTGACCCTGGCGGCGTTCGTTGCGCCGAGTGCGGAAGGTCGTGAACAGGCCAGGGACCTGATCGGCAAGGAACGTCTGCTGACGGTCTACGTCCAGGCCTCGCCGGCGGCTTGCGCCGAGCGTGATCCGCAGGGCTTGTACGCCGCGGGCGGGGATAACATCCCGGGCGAGTCCTTCCCGTACGACGTGCCGCTGGATGCCGATCTGGTGATCGACACCCAGTTCGTGTCGCTGGAAGAGGGCGTCAAGCAAGTGCTGGAACTGCTGCGCAAGCGTGGCGCGATCTAAGCTTTAGCGGCCGATAAAAAAGCCCGCCGTCGAGTGATCGACGGCGGGCTTTTTTGTGGCCTTGAGAAAGCTATCGCGGGCAAGCCTCGCTCCTACACAGGAGCAATACGCTTGCTTCCGTAGGAGCGAGGCTTGCCCGCGATGGGGCCCTTGCAGGCGGCTCGTTATTTGCCTGGATACTCCCGATGCATCTGCGCAAGCAATGCATCCTTGTTTTGCCACAGCTGGTTGATCCAGCCCTGGAACTCCAGGCGGTACACACCATCCTGGTCGTAGTTCTTGCCGATGAACTGCGGCGGGATCGGCAGCTCCTCGAAATGCACCACCACCTCGTTGACCTTGCCACACAGCAGGTCCCAATAACCCGGCTGGCCCGCCGGATAATGAATGGTGACGTTGACGATGGATTCCAGCTGCTCGCCCATGGCGTCCAGCACGAAGGCGATGCCGCCGGCCTTGGGCTTGAGCAGGTAGCGGAACGGTGAGGCCTGTTGCGCGTGCTTGGCCTGGGTGAAGCGTGTGCCTTCGACGAAGTTGAAGATGCCTA
Source organism: Pseudomonas sp. GW456-L12 (assembly GCF_059424045.1). Lineage (NCBI taxonomy): Bacteria > Pseudomonadati > Pseudomonadota > Gammaproteobacteria > Pseudomonadales > Pseudomonadaceae > Pseudomonas > Pseudomonas sp. GW456-L12. The sequence continues at coordinate 112,557 of NZ_JBWKZA010000008.1, read as the reverse complement.
CCGGGTTGTCGCGGAATTTCGCGCAGGTCTTGCGAGTGGTCTCCAGGTCCTTGCCCTTTTTCTCCGGGTGTTTTTCCAGGTAGGCCTTGGAGTAGCGCTTCATGAATGGGAAGCCCAGGGCCCACCAGGCCAGGCCGATCACCGGCACCCAGATCAGCTCCTGCTTGAGGAAGAACTTCAGTGGGCGGATACGCCGGTTGAGCACGTACTGCAGGACCATGATGTCGACCCAGCTCTGGTGGTTGCTGGTGATCAGGTACGAGTGCCGGTAGTCCAGGCTGTCGAGCCCGCTGAGGTGCCAGCGGCTGTGCCCGAGCAGGCTCATCCAGGCCTTGTTGTTGCTGATCCAGGCTTCATGGATGTGGCTCATCAGCCAGTCGGTGAAGCGCTGGGCCGCTGGGAAGGGCAGCAGCAACTTGAAGATCGCCACCACGAACAGCGGGGTGCAGCAGACGATGGTGTTGAGCGCCAACAACAGCGAGGCGATCACGCCCCGCAGCGGTGCAGGTAGAAAATCCAATTTACACATCCAGGGGTCGGTTGGCGGCTTGAATCGCGGTCAGGGCGATGGTGTAGACGATGTCGTCGACCTGGGCGCCGCGCGGCAGGTCGTTCACCGGCTTGCGCAGGCCTTGCAGCATCGGCCCGAGGCTGACGCAGTCGGCGCTGCGCTGCACGGCCTTGTGGGTGGTGTTGCCGGTGTTCAGGTCGGGGAACACGAACACCGTGGCCTTGCCCGCGACCAGGCTGTTGGGCGCCAGTTGCTGGGCCACGGCCTCGTTGGCCGCGGCATCGTATTGCAACGGACCGTCGATCAGCAGTGAGCTCTGGGCTTCATGGGCCAGCAAGGTGGCTTCGCGGACTTTCTCCACTTCTTCGCCACTGGCCGATTCGCCGCTGGAATAGCTGATCATCGCCACCCGCGGGGTGATGCCGAACGCGGCCGCCGAGTCGGCGCTTTGCAGGGCGATCTCGGCCAGCTCGCTGGCGCTTGGGTGCGGGTTCATCACACAGTCGCCGTAGACCAGCACCTGCTCGGGGAACAGCATGAAAAACACCGACGACACCAGGGTGCAGCCCGGCGCGGTCTTGATCAACTGCAGGGCCGGGCGGATGGTATTGGCGGTGGAGTGGATCAGGCCGGACACCAGGCCATCGACTTCGTCCAGGGCCAGCATCATGGTGCCGATCACCACTGGGTCTTCCAGTTGCTGTTCGGCCATTGGCGCGTTGAGGCTCTTGCTCTTGCGCAGCGCCACCATCGGCTCGACGTAGCGTTCGCGGATCTGGTCCGGGTCGATGACTTCCAGGCCGGGCGGCAGCTCGATGCCCTGGGCCCGGGCGACCGCCTCGACATCCGCCGGCTTGGCCAGCAGCACGCAACGGGCGATGCCGCGCGCCTGGCAGATCGCCGCGGCCTGCACGGTCAGCGGTTCGCTGCCTTCGGGCAGGACGATGCGCTTGTTGGCTTCCTGGGCGCGCTGGATCAACTGGTAGCGGAACACCGCCGGCGACAGGCGCATTTCCCGCGGCGTGCCGCAGCGCTGGTGCAGCCACTTGGCGTCCAGGTGGCTGGCGACGAAGTCGGTGATGATCTCCGCGCGCTCGCGGTCGTCGATGGGGATTTCCTTGTTCAGGCCGTTCAACTGGTTGGCGGTGTCGTAGGAGCCGGTGCTCACCGACAGCACCGGCAGGCCGGCATTCAAGGCGCCGCGGCACAGCTCCATGATCCGAGGGTCGGGCAGGGTGTCGCTGGTCAGCAGCAACCCGGCCAGGGGCACGCCGTTGATCGCGGCCAGGCTCACGGCGAGGATGATGTCGTCGCGATCGCCGGGCGTCACCACCAATACGCCGGGCTTGAGTAGCTCCACGGTGTTACGCATGGTGCGCGCGCAGATGATGATTTTGGTCATGCGCCGGCTTTCGTAGTCGCCGGCGTTGAGCACCTGGGCGCCCATCAGGTCGGCGACGTCGCGGGTGCGCGGCGCGTTCAGTTCCGGCTGGAAGGGGATGCAGCCGAGCAGGCGGAAGTCGCCGCTGCGCAGCAGGGGCGAGTGCTCTTTCAGGCGGGCGGAAAAGGCCTCCATGCTTTCGTCGGTCTGCACCTTGTTGAGGATCACCCCCAGCACTTTCGGATCTCGCGGGCCGCCGAACAGCTGCGCCTGCAACTCCACGCGACCGGACAGCTCGGTGAGCACTTCGTTTTCCGGGGCGGACACCAGGATCACCTCGGCGTCCAGGCTTTTCGCCAGGTGCAGGTTGACCCGCGCGGCATAGCTGGCGCTGCGGGTCGGCACCATGCCTTCGACCACCAGCACGTCCTTGCCGACGGCCGCCTGCTGATACAGGGTGATGATTTCTTCCAGCAGTTCGTCCAGCTGGCCGTCGCCGAGCATCCGTTCGACATGGGCCAGGCCCAGCGGCTGCGGCGGTTTCAGGCCATGGGTGCGGGCCACCAGCTCGGTCGAGCGTTCAGGGCCGGTATCGCCTGGGTGAGGCTGGGCAATGGGTTTGAAGAAGCCGACCTTGAGGCCGGCTCGTTCCAGGGTACGCACCAGCCCGAGGCTGATGGAGGTCAGACCCACACCAAAATCGGTGGGCGCGATAAAAAAAGTTTGCATGCGGATTCTCGACGGGTGCATGGCAACGGTGAGTCGCTTATGTTTACTGCTCTACCGGAAATTCAGGCGCCAAGGTTAGCGCTAACCGAGCCTTGTGCGCACCAACCGCAGGCAAAGGGCTGGCCTATTTTTTCCGCACGCTTGAGCGGATCCAGGATCCAGGCCCGGGATTGCCAGGGCGGCTGGTGGCGCAGGTGCTGGGTATGGCCACAGGACAGCTCGACGACCCAGTGGCCGTCTTCATCCTGATGAAAGCCGACGATCGTCGAGCCTGGCGTCAGGTTCCGTTTGTCCGGGTTCCGTTCGCTTTCGGGCGATTGCTTCGCTAAACTTGGACGTTCTTCATTCTTATGCAAAAGGTCTCGCCCCATGCTGATCGCCGCCAACAAGGCTGTCTCCATCGACTATACCCTCACCAACGACGCTGGTGAGGTCATCGACAGCTCCGCCGGCGGCGCACCGCTGGTCTACCTGCATGGCGCAGGAAACATCATTCCAGGCCTGGAAAAGGCCCTGGAAGGCAAGAACGTCGGCGACGAGCTGAGCGTTGCCGTTGAGCCGGAAGATGCCTACGGCGAATACGCCGCCGAACTGGTCAGCACCCTGAGCCGCAGCATGTTCGAAGGCGTCGACGAACTGGAAGTGGGCATGCAGTTCCACGCTTCCGCTCCGGACGGCCAGATGCAGATCGTCACCATCCGCGACCTGGACGGCGACGACGTGACCGTCGACGGCAACCACCCGCTGGCCGGCCAGCGCCTGAACTTCAAGGTCAAGGTTGTCGACATCCGTGACGCCAGCCAGGAAGAAATCGCCCATGGCCACGTCCATGGCGAAGGTGGCCATCACCACTGATTTCTGCGCTAAGCTCAAGTCTGACTGGAGAGGCGCCCGAGGGCGCCTTTTTAGTCGGCGGCTTTTATCGCCGGGCAACAGGCGGTACTGTCGAGTGGCTGTTTTCTGCAAGAACACGGGAATTTGGAGTTCGTCATGAGTGCTTTTCACGACCTTAAATTGAAAGCCCTGGATGGTCAGGAGCTACCGCTCGCGCCTTTCAAGGGGCACGTCGTGCTGGTGGTCAACGTCGCCTCCAAGTGTGGTCTGACACCACAATACGCGGCGCTGGAGAACCTCTACCAGCAATACAAAGGCCAGGGGTTCAGTGTGCTGGGCCTGCCGTGTAATCAGTTCGCCGGGCAGGAGCCAGGCTCCGAGCAGGAGATCCAGGAATTCTGCAGCCTCAATTACGGGGTGACCTTTCCGTTGAGCAGCAAGCTGGACGTCAACGGTCCGGAGCGCCATCAGTTGTACCGTCTGCTGGCGGGCGAAGGGGCGGAGTTCCCGGGCGACATCACCTGGAATTTCGAGAAATTCCTGCTGGGCAAGGACGGCCGCGTCCTGGCGCGTTTCTCCCCACGCACCGCGCCCGACGATTCGACGGTCATCCAGGCCATCGAAAAAGCCTTGAGCTGAATCTGCACGCCGGGCCCCGCTGCCCGGCCGGTTTTACCGCGCGTTCGCGCACCTTCGCTTTCCTCCGCTTTGGCACCTTAATCACCCCGATCAATAGTGCTGGGCGTTGCCTGGAGCACGGAATATTATCGCCATCATAAGGCCGTCGATGTACCCGCCCGACTTGCCATTCCCCGCGATTAAGACCGTCAGCCCTGGAGTACCGCATGCCCGTTCAAGCCTTGTTCAAACCCTTTCAGCTGGGTGCCCTGGAGCTGTCGAGCCGGGTGGTGATGGCGCCGATGACCCGCTCGTTTTCCCCGGGTGGCGTGCCGAACTCGAAAGTCATCGAGTACTACCGTCGTCGCGCCGCGGCCGGGGTCGGCCTGATCATCACCGAAGGCACCACGGTCGGGCACAAGGCCTCCAACGGCTATCCGAACGTTCCGCGCTTTTATGGCGAAGCGGCCCTGGCCGGCTGGAAGAAGGTGGTGGACGCGGTGCACGCCGAAGGCGGCAAGATCGTTCCGCAGCTGTGGCATGTGGGCAATGTGCGCCGCCTGGGCACCGAGCCGGACGCCAGCGTGCCGGGTTACGGCCCGTCGGAAAAACTCAAGGATGGCCAGGTGGTGGTCCACGGCATGACCCGGGACGACATCGGCGAAGTGATTGCCGCCTTCGCCCAGGCCGCCAAGGATGCCCAGGACATCGGCATGGACGGCGTGGAGATCCACGGTGCCCACGGTTACCTGGTCGACCAGTTCTTCTGGGAGGGCAGCAACCAGCGTACCGACGAGTACGGTGGCGACCTGGCCCAGCGTTCGCGGTTTGCCATCGAGCTGATCCAAGCCGTGCGCGCCGCGGTGGGCCCAGGCTTCCCGATCATCTTCCGTTTTTCGCAGTGGAAGCAGCAGGACTACAGCGCCCGCCTGGTCCAAACCTCCGAGGCCCTGGGCGAGTTCCTCAAGCCGCTGGCGGACGCTGGCGTGGACATCTTCCACTGCTCCACCCGGCGTTTCTGGGAGCCGGAGTTCGAGGGTTCCGAGCTGAACCTGGCCGGCTGGACCCGTCAGCTCACCGGCAAGCCGACCATTACCGTGGGCAGCGTCGGCCTCGACGGCGAGTTCCTGCAGTTCATGGTCAACACCGACAAGGTCGCGCAGCCGGCGAGCCTGGAAAAGCTCCTGGAGCGTCTGAACAACGATGAGTTCGACCTGGTGGCGGTAGGTCGCGCGTTGCTGGTGGACCCGGACTGGGCGCAGAAGGTGCGGGACGGTCGCGAGCAGGACATCCTGCCGTTCAGCCGTGAGGCGTTGATGACGCTGGTCTAAGAGCGGCCTCTGGAAACGCTATCGCGAGCAAGCTCGCTCCTACAACGGGCACTGTCTATGTAGGAGCGAGCTTGCTCGCGATGTTTTCAGGGCAACAACCGCCCCTCAGGCACCACCACTTCTTCCGTGCAAGCGCCACGCAGCTGGGTTTCAAACTGCTCGATGATCGCCGCCCAGCCCTGGCGGCTGGCGTGCTGGCGGGCATTGAGGCGCACCCGGCGCAAGGTCTCGGGATCTTCCAGCAGCCAGCTGGCGGCATCGCAGAACGCGCATTCGTCCCCGGGCATCGCCAGCACACCGTTGTAGCCATGGCGAATATGCTGGGCCGCCGCGGCCTGGTCGTAGGCCACCACGGCCAGCCCCGAGGCCAGGGCCTCGAGCACCACGTTGCCGAAGGTTTCGGTCAGGCTCGGGAACAGGAACAGATCCCCCGACGCGTAGTGACTGGCCAGTGCTTCGCCGCGTTGCGAGCCGCAGAACACCGCGTCCGGCAACTCCCTCTGCAGGACCGCGCGTTGCGGGCCATCGCCCACCACGATCAATTTCATGGACTGCTGTGGATAAGTGTCCTGCAGCTGAGCGAAGCAGCGTTTGAGCAGGCCCAGGTTTTTCTCCGGCGCCAGGCGGCCAACGTGAATCACCGCGATATCGTCGTTGCCCAGGCCCCAGCCTTGGCGCAGTTCGTTGAGGCGCTTGGCCGGGTGGAACAGCTGGCTGTCGACCCCGCGCGACAGCAGCGCCAGGCGTTCGAAGTTGCGCCGCTCCAGCTCCAGGCGCTGGCTGGCGCTGGGCACCAGGGTCAGCTTGGAGCGGTTGTGGAACCAGCGCAGGTAGTGGGTCAACAGGCGGGTCAGCAAACCCAGGCCGTACTGGCTGGAGTACTGCTGGAAGTTGGTGTGGAAACCGCTGACCACGGAAATCCCCAGGCGCCGCGCCGCCCGCAGCGCGGACAGGCCCAGCGGGCCCTCGGTGGCGATGTACAGCACATCCGGGCGATGACGTTTCCAGCGCCGCAACAGCTTGTGCATCGACGACTGGCCCCATTGCAGCCCCGGATAACCCGGCAGCGGCCAGCCACGGCACAGCAGCAGACCTTCGTCGCTGATCCGGCTCTGATCGGCGCCCTGACGTGGGCGGATCAGTTCCACCTGGTGTCCACGGGCGCGCAATCCATCGCACAGGCGGCCAAGGGTATTGGCCACGCCATTGATTTCCGGTGGGAAGGTTTCGGTGATCAGAGTGATATGCAGAGCTGTCGTCATGGCCTCAGTTTCAACCGAGGCCATGTCGTCATTGTGACGTTGCGATGATGGATTTGTGACCCGCTCAGCGCTGCTGGGTCACCAGGCTTTCCGCGCCGCGCTCACTCACCCAGAACAGCGTCGCCCCGGCCACCGCCGCCGGCATCATCAGGATGTTGACCACCGGGATCAGCAGCACCAGATAGACGATCCCGCCAAAGCTCATGCTCTGCCAGCGCTTTTCCCGTAGCCAGGCGAGCATCTCGTTCCAGCCCAGCTTGTGGTTGTCCGCCGGGTAGTCGATGTACTGGATCGCCATCATCCATACGCCGAACAGCAGCCACAGCGGCGCGGCCACCAGGTTCACCACCGGGATGAAGGACAGGATGAACAGGCCGATGGCCCGCGGCAGGAAATAACCCAGCTTGCGCATTTCCCGGGCCAGGGTGCGCGGGATCATGGCCAGCAGTTCGGCCCAGCTGAAGGGCGGGAAATCGTCGGTGCCACGGACCACCACTTCGACTTTCTCCGCGAGAAACCCGTTGAAGGGCGCGGCAATCACGTTGGCCAGCATGGTGAAGGTGAAAAACACCATCAGCAGCACCAGCACCACGAACAGCGGCCAGAGGATGTAGCTGAGAAAGCTCAGCCAGTCCGGCAGGGACGGCATCAGGGTGTCGACCCACAGGCTGAACTGATGGCCGGCGAAATAGATCAATCCGACGAACAGCACCAGGTTGATGGCCAGGGGCAAAAGGACGAACAGACGCAGGCCGGGGCTGAGCACCAGCTTGAGGCCTTCGCGCAGGTATTGCGGGCCGGACAGAACGGGGGCGGGCATAGGGAGCTCCGTGCAGGGGGAAAACGCGCCGACCTTACCGGCTTTGCCCCACCGGCGAAAGCGCGGTCGTTAGGTCGACATCAACTGTAACAAAGGCGCCGGTAAATACGCCGATACAGGATAGAGACCTCCTATGAGCTGGATTGTTAAACCGTATTTCCTTAATCTTCGCCCCCTCTATACGCTGCACCCATTATTTTTCGGACGGGCGAACCTGAAGCCTTCCCCAAGTGCTTTCGCCGTCCTTTTTTATTCCAGCCGGCAATCCGGCGTTCCGCGCCAGTGATCCGGGCCGGTCGATAGGAGTGAGTCATGTCTGATGTACGTCATTCGCGTGTGATTATTCTCGGTTCCGGCCCTGCCGGTTACAGCGCCGCGGTCTATGCCGCCCGCGCCAACCTGAAGCCGCTGCTGATTACCGGCATGCAGGCCGGCGGTCAGCTGACCACCACCACCGAAGTCGACAACTGGCCGGGCGACGTCCACGGCCTGACCGGCCCGGCGCTGATGGAGCGCATGCGTGAACACGCCGAGCGTTTCGAGACCGAAATCGTCTTCGATCACATCAATGCCGTGGACTTCGCCGCCAAGCCTTACACCCTGACCGGTGACAGCGCGACCTACACCTGCGACGCCTTGATCATCGCCACCGGCGCCAGCGCCCGTTACCTGGGCCTGCCTTCGGAGGAAGCGTTCATGGGCAAGGGCGTGTCGGCCTGCGCGACCTGCGACGGTTTCTTCTATCGCAACAAGCCAGTGGCCGTGGTCGGTGGCGGCAACACTGCTGTCGAAGAAGCCCTGTACCTGGCCAACATCGCCAGCAAGGTCACCCTGATCCACCGTCGCGATACCTTCCGCGCCGAGAAGATCCTGATCGACAAGCTCAATGCCCGGGTTGCCGAAGGCAAGATCGAACTCAAGCTGAACGCCAACCTGGACGAAGTGCTGGGCGACAACATGGGTGTCACCGGCGCGCGGCTGAAGAACAACGATGGCAGTTTCGACGAAATCAAGGTCGACGGTGTGTTCATCGCTATTGGCCACACCCCGAACACTTCGCTGTTCGAAGGCCAGCTGGAGCTGAAGGACGGCTACCTGGTCGTGCAGGGCGGCCGTGAAGGCAATGCCACCGCTACCAGCATCGCAGGCATCTTCGCCGCCGGCGACGTGGCCGACCACGTGTACCGCCAGGCCATTACCTCGGCCGGCGCCGGTTGCATGGCCGCCCTGGACACCGAGCGTTACCTGGACGACCTGCAGAACGCTTGATTCTCAGACCGTTGCAATGAAAAAACCGGCCCAGGCCGGTTTTTTTGTGTCTGTTGTTTCCGTAGGAGCGAGCGGGCGGCGATCCGACTTGCCCGCGATAGGCTCCACGCGGTCTATCTGCAGCACCGCGTTGTCTGGATCGCGGGCAAGCCTCGCTCCTACAGGTCAGCGGCGCCTGAGTGGCTGCTGGGCAAACTTCACACCCGCCAGGCCATGGGCGATCAGCGCGCGGATATTGCCGTGGTCGCTGCCTTCAGGGGTCGCCAGCACCGAGCGGTAATGCTCGCCGAACGCCAACAGCGCTTCCTCGTCGCTCAAGCCTTCCAGCAGGGCCAGGCCCAGGGTCTTGCACGAACCTTCGTTCTGCCCGGCGGCGTTTTCCACGCCACCGTTGTTGAAGGCTTGTGGCTGGTAGTCGTAGCCGGCGGCGATAAAGGCCAGGGTGTCGGCGAAGGCGTGCTCGCCGCTCTTGAGGCTGGCGCGCAGGGTGTTCAGGTCAGTCATGGGGTTTTCCTTTGGCGAACGCCGCTTGCTGCTCGGCGCTGGCTTCTTTCTGGTAGAGGTTCTTCCACTCGGCGTAGGGCATGCCATACACCACTTCACGGGCGTCATCGAGGCTGACCTCGATCTGGCGCTCGTCGGCCTCGGCCTTGTACCACTTGGACAGGCAGTTGCGGCAGAAGCCGGCGAGGTTCATCAGGTCGATGTTCTGCACGTCCTTGCGGCTGTCCAGGTGCGCGACCAGGCGGCGGAAGGCGGCGGCTTCGAGTTCCAGGCGTTGTTGGGGGGTCATAGGTCTCTCTGAGACAGCTTCAAGTGGCAAGCTTCAAGCTGCAAGATGGATTGCGGTGGCTGGAAGTTTACAGCTTGAAGCTTGCCGCTTGTAGCTAGCGGCTCGCTGCAAGCGTGATCGATACCGACTCGGCGAAACGCAGGGCGTGGGGTTTGTCGACTTCGACCTCGGCGTACAGCACCGATTCGTTGGCCATGATCAGATCGAGGATTTCCTGGGTCAGGCGCTCGAGCAGGGCAAAGCGGTTGCCCTCCACGTGGGCGATGATTGCCTTGGTGATGGTGCGGTAGTTCAGCGCATGGTCGATGTCGTTGTCGCGCACGGCTTCTTGCGCGGCATACAGGATGGTCAGGTTGATCAGCACATCCTGCTTGTTGAGGATCTCGTCTTCGTTGATTCCGATGAAGGTCCGCAGGCACAGGTCCTTGACCCGGATGCGAGCCATTCCTGGCTGAAGTTGTGGCATTGCTACTTGCTCCGTCCGATCAATTGCAGGAATTCCTGGCGCGTGGTGCTCGAATCGCGAAAGGCGCCGAGCATCACCGAAGTGTGCATGGTCGAGTTCTGCTTCTCGACACCGCGCATCATCATGCACATGTGCTGGGCTTCGACGACCACCGCGACGCCGGCGGCCTGGGTTACCCGCTGCACCGCGTCGGCGATTTCCCGCGTGAGGTTTTCCTGGATCTGCAGGCGGCGGGCGAACATGTCGACGATCCGGGCGATCTTCGACAGGCCCAGCACCTTGCCGGTGGGAATATAAGCCACATGGGCCTTGCCGATGAAGGGCAGCAGGTGATGTTCGCACAGGGAATAGAGTTCGATGTCGGCGACTATGACCATTTCATCGTTGTCGGAGGCGAACAGCGCGCCATTGACCACCTCGTCCACCGACTGGCTATAGCCATGACACAGGTACTGCATGGCCTTGGCCGCGCGTTGCGGGGTGTCGAGCAGGCCTTCGCGCTCGGGGTCTTCGCCGAGACCCTTGAGGATCTCGCGGTAGTGCTGGGGCAGGGAAAGCGTCATGCAACGTCCTCGCGGGAAGCCTTACTTGAGGTGCCGCCCGCCGTTGACGGTCAGGGTCGTGCCGGTGACATAAGGGTTGTCGAGCAGATAACGCAGGCTCTGGTAGACCACCTCGCAACCGGGTTCGATGCCCAGGGCGGACTTGGCCAGGGCCTTGGCGCGGTACGCCGCGTCGTCGTCGGGATTGAACATTAACAGAGCCGGGGCGATGCCGTTGACCTTGATTGTCGGGGCATATTTCGCCGCGAAGGACAGGGTCAGGCTGTCGAGGCCGGCCTTGGTGGCGCAATAGGCGATGTGCTTGCTGCTGCCGCGGCGCGTGACGTCGTCGCCGATGTGCACGATGTCGGCGGGGCTGGAGCGCCGCAGCAGGTCGGCGCAATGCAGGTTGATCAGGTAGGGCGCGAGCATGTGCACGCTGAACATGTCGGCGAAGGCCGCGCTTTCCTGGCCGGGCGTTTCCTCCAGCCATTGCGAGGCGTTGTGCACGATCGCCCGCAGGCTGTCGGTGTGCTCGTGCAATTGGCTGATGAAGGCCTGGATCCCGGCTTCGCTGGAAAAGTCAGCGAACAGGGCTATCGCGCCACGCTCGCGCAAGGCCTGCACGCCGGGGCGTTCGGTGCGATAGCTGATGATCACCCGGTGACCGTCTTCCAGCAGGCGCAATGCGCAATGCAGGCCGACACGCTGGCCGGCGCCGGTGATCAGGATCGGGGCAGGGGAAGTAGTCATGAACGGCTCGCGTCGCAGGTAGAGCAAAACTATACCAGCGCGGGGCGGGGTTCGCCCAAGCCGCTGCAGGAGCGAGCGGGCGGCGATCCGACTTGCCCGCGATGATGGCGCCGCGGTCTGTCTGGCAGACCGCGTTATCGCTCATCACCGGCGAGCCGGCTGCTAGATGTGGCTCTGTGGGGAAGGTGCTGCCGGCAGCGGACGGGGCGGCGTGCTATTCAGCCACCCGGACAACAGGCGGGTGGACAGTGGAATGAACCAGTAGACCATCAGCGGCGTCAGGGCCAGGGTGCTGACGAGCACCCGCGGCGCCAGGCTGAGTTCGCCCAGCAACGGGCTGAGGATGAAGTTGAAGATCAGCGACACCGGGAAGAACGCCAGCCAGATGGCCACCGCCTGCTTCCAGCGCGGAGGGCGCTGGCCGGCCGCGCCGAACCAACCGTCGATGCCGCTGACCCGGTGTTCATGGGGATGGGCGAACAGGTCGCTGCCGCGGGCCAGCCAGGCGGTGCGCGAGGCGGAGTGCTCCCAGACGTGCAGGGTCTGCTCGTCGGCGAAGCGGAAGATGATCTGGAATTCGTCATCGTCGGGCGGCGGAGCGAGCACGCCGGAGCCGAGATAACCAGGGAAGTCGGTGGCCAATTGTTCGCCTTCGCGCAGCCAGGCGATCAGGTCCTGGTAACGGCCATCGGCGACACGCCGGGCGACCATCAGGGTGACGGGTGAGGTAGACATTATGTATCTCCGTAAAACCAATGCGCTGCCTGGGTAAGGCCGTACGCCGGACGCAGCACCGGGGTGTTGGGCTGCGTCGTGAAAGCAAGCAAGGATTATTCCTGATTGTGACAAATACACCAGAGGCAGCGGTCGATTCGCCCTGTGTTGAAGAACTGTCACCGATGGGGAGTAGAATGGCCGTCACTTTATCCATCGGTGTTTTCTGCCCAGATGCCCGTTATTACTGAACTTTCCCGCCCGACACAGCCCCTCGACCAACCCTCGCAGGACGATCTGTTTCCAATCCGGGAAGTTTCACGGCTCACGGGGATCAACCCGGTGACCCTGCGGGCCTGGGAGCGTCGTTATGGATTGATCCAGCCGACGCGCACCGAGAGTGGGCACCGTTTGTATTCGATGCACGATGTCGAGACGGTCCGCGAGATCCTCGGCTGGATCGATCGAGGTGTCGCGGTCGGCAAGGTCGGCAAGATCCTCGCCAAGACCCGGGCCGCCCGCGAGGCGCCGCAGGCCATGCCGGGCGACAGCGCATCGGGCGATTACCTGCAGTGGCAGGGGCAACTCAAGCGGGCGGTCGGCGGCTTCGACGAGCCGCACCTGGAGCGGCTGTACGGCCAGATCTTCGCCAGCTATTCATTGTCGGTGGTGTTCCAGGACATCCTGATGCCGTTCTGGCGGCAGCTGGCGCAGTACCAGGAACCTTACGGCCACACCAGCGAATGGCTGTTCTTCGATCACTTCCTGCGTTCGCGGCTCTCCCAGCGCCTGCTGTTACAGCGCGGCCAAGCGCTGCGCCCGGTGCTGCTGGCGGCGCTTGCCGGGCAATGCCGGGAGCTGGAATTGCTGGTGGCGGCGCTGATGCTGGGCAGTGCCGAGTTGGAAGTCCGGGTGTTGGCGCTGGGGCAGCCGTTCGACGAGCTGACCCTGGTCTGCGAGAAGATCAAGCCCCAGGCGCTGGTGCTGTTTTCCAATCACGCGCCGGCGCCGGAGCTGCCTCGACGCTTGAACCGCCTGGCGCTGACCCTGGGGTGTCCACTGATGCTGGCGGGAGATGTCGCCGAGCTGGCCCAGGACAGCCTGAGCGCTTCGCCGGTGGGCTGCCTGGGGAGTGACGGGCGTTTGATGATGCAGCGCCTGCGGCAGTTTCTCAGCGGTACGCTCGATACCTGAACTCATGCCCAGGCAGCCAAAAGCTGCGATTTCAGATGTGCAGGTTGGGGTGTGCCAGGCGGTGCTGTTGCAGGATGAACTGGCGCAGGCGCTCGGTTTCATCCGTGTCGCTCTGGTTCAACCGATAGGCATAGAAACCGGCGTCGGTCTGGCGTTCGAGGCGGCCGCGCAGGGCGATGCGCTCGTAACCCGATGGGCTGAACCACTGGGCGAACTGCTTTGGCGCTTTGGCCCGGTTGCGGATTTCCAGCAACACGCTGTTGAACGACACCTCATGCACCCACAGCGCAGTGGGCTGCCCCTTGGCGTTTTCCAAGGCCACCGGCTCCGCCAGCGTCAGGCGCCAGGGGCGGACCCTCGGCCCATCCTCGAAGATGCTCGGCACGCCCAGGCGCAGATGCAGCGCGTGGAACTCGTCTTCCACCAGGTGCAGGGGAAAGGTCATCTGCTGGTTTTCAAAGTGCGCCTGAATGGTCACTTGCTCATTGGCCGCCAGGCGGGTGAGCAGGTCGCGGATCTGTGAGCCCCCATTCACCAGCAGGCTCGAGTTCGCATCCCGCATGTTGAGTTGCGGGTTGTGCTGCATGGTCTGAATGAAGTCCAGTTCATCCTGGGTGAGGAGAGCGTCACGGCGCATGATGTTGCTCGAAGGGGAAGGTGACAAAATCATTGGTGATTAAGCGTACTGACAACTAATTCGACATCTTGTTAGAGCCGCTCGTCGCCTGGAAAGCGGCGAGTTCCGCGCGGGTTTCGGCCAGCTCCTTTTCCACCTGCGCCAGCCGTTGCTGGGCCTTGACCTGGGCCGTCACATCTTTCTGCACCCCGACAAAATAGGTCAACTGGTCGCTTTCGTTGAACACCGGGGTGATCGACAGTTCGTTCCAGAAGTGACTGCCGTCCTTGCGGTAGTTGCGCAGCACCTGGCGGCAGGGCTGGCCGCTATCCAAGGCCTGGCGAATCAGCGGGATTGCCGGCTGGTCCCGGTCGCCCGACTGGAGAAAGCGGCAATCCTGGTACAGCACCTCGTCGGCGCTGTAGCCGGTGAGCCGTTCGAACGCCGGGTTCACGTAGATGATGATGTTGTCTTCGCCTTCCTGTTCGGCAACGACGATCCCGTCGTTGGAGGCGTTGATCACCAGTTGCAGCAGATGGGCGTTGATCATCGGAGGCTTTCCGCAGTCGATCGGCAGATGGCGGCAATTCTAAGACATGGCGCGAAGCTGTCCACTGGCCATTATGGGTAAATCGCGCTACAAGGCTGGATTTTTTCGCGCAACTGTTAATATCCCAGTCTTTTACTCAGCTTCAGGATCAGATTGATGAAAGTCGCCATCCTTTCCGGCTCGGTGTACGGCACGGCTGAAGAAGTCGCCCGGCACGCCGCCAAACTCCTCAATGCCGCAGGTTTCGAGGCCTGGCACAACCCGCGTGCGACCCTGGCGGATGTCCAGGCGTTCGGCCCCGAGGCGTTCCTGGCCGTGACCTCGACCACCGGCATGGGCGAGTTGCCGGACAACCTGCTGCCGCTGTATTCGGCCATTCGCGATCAACTGCCGGCGGCCTGGCGCGGTTTGCCCGGCGCGGTGATCGGCCTGGGCGATTCGAGCTATGGCGACACCTTCTGTGGCGGTGGCGAGCAAATGCGCGAGCTGTTCGCCGAACTGGGCGTGCGTGAAGTGCTGGCAATGCTGCGCCTGGACGCCAGCGAAAGCGTGACCCCGGAAACCGACGCCGAGCCTTGGCTGGCCGAGTTGATCAGCGCTCTGCGCGGCTGACCGGACGCTCGCGCAAAAGCGCCAGCCAGGCTTGCGCGGCCTTGGACAGATAGGCGCCCTGGCGCCAGATGAAGGCGATGTCCCAACGCAGGTAGTCGGGCGCTTGCAGCGTCAGGCGTACCACGCCGGGCCGCACCAGGCCGCGCGCCACCACGCTGGGCAACAGCACCACGCCTTGCCCGGCGGCCACCAGGGCGGCGAGAAAGTCCGCCTGGCCGCTGCGCCCACCTTCCTTCGGGGTGAACCCCACCTGCTGACAGGCCTGCAGCAGCCGGTCGTTGAGCACGAAACTGCGCTGATAAAGCAGGAACGGCGTGTCCGCCAGTTCCTCCAGGCGCACCTGGGCCTTGATCGCCAGTGGATGATCGGCCGGTAGCAAGGCATCCAGCGGTTCGTCGCAGAAAGGCTGGTAAGCGAAGGTCGGGTCCTTGGGCGTCAGGCTGCCGCCGATCTCCAGTTCCCCGTTGAGCACCGCCTGCTCGATGTTCAGGCTGCCGCCTTCAAGCAACTGCACGCTGATGTTCGGGTAGCGCCTGCGGTACTCGGCGAACAGGCCGGCGAACAGTGCGTCGCTGCCCAGCAGGGGCAGGCCCAGGCGCAATTCCCCACGGGCCAACAGGCTCAGGTCGTCCAGCTCGCTGAGCAACTCATTGCGCAGGCGCAGCATGCCTTCGGCGCGTTGCAGCACCACGCTGCCGGCGGCGGTGAGATGAATGTGCGAGCCCTGGCGATCCAGCAATGGCGTGCCCAGGCTCTGCTCCAGCTGGGCGATCTGCTTGCTCACCGCCGACTGGCTGATGTGCAGGGTCTTGGCGGCCTGGGTGAAACCGCCCTGGTGAATCACTTCGACAAAACTGCGCAGTTGTTTGAAGTCCATGTTTTGGGTCCGTGCTCTTAATTCCATTCTGGAATGGCTTCCAGTCTAACAATTCGCTTCGGTGATGGCAGGCGCTTGCCTAAAATGCAGGCCTGCGAGGACCGAATTCCATGAACGCTTCCACCTTCAAACACTTGGGTCGCCTGTTATCCGAACTGGCGGTGTTGCTGGCTATTTATCTGTTCGGCTGCCAGCTGGCCGGGTGGCTGGCGTGGCCGATTCCTGGCGGGGTGATCGGCCTGGCCCTGCTGTTGCTGGCGTTCGCCCTGGGCTGGGTCAAGCCGGCGGCGCTGCAAATGGGCGCGGGCCTGCTGATGGCCGAGATGCTGCTGTTCTTCATTCCGGCCCTGATGAGCCTGCTGGACTACGGCGGCCTGCTGCGCCAGGACGGCTGGCGGATCCTGCTGGTGATTGGCGTCAGTACGCTGATGGTGATGCTGGTCACCGCGTTCACGGTGGAATGGGTGTGCCGTTGGAGAATGCGCCATGACGCTTGAACCCATGCCGATGTTCTGGCTGCTGCTGACGCTCGCGGCCTATCTGTTCAGCCGCTGGATCTACCGGCGCACCGGGCGCTACCTGCTGTCGCCGCTGATCCTGGTGCCGGCCCTGCTGTTGGCGATCGCCGTGCCGCTGCACACCGCCTATGCCGAATACGCCGCCAATACCCATTGGCTGATGCTGGTGCTGGGGCCGGTCACCGTGGCTTTCGCAGTGCCGATCTGGCAGCAGCGGCAACTGTTGGCGCGGCATTGGTCGGCCTTGCTCCTGGGCATGCTGGCCGGCAGCGCGGCGTCCATCGCCAGCTCCTTCGGCCTGGCGCGGGTGCTGGCCCTGGACAGCTCGGTGACCCTGTCGCTGGTGCCGCGTTCGATCACCACGCCCTTCGCCATGCCGCTGGCCCATGACCTGGGCGGCGTGCCCGAACTGACGGCGGTGTTCGTGATGTTCACCGGGGTGTTCGGCGCCATGCTCGGCGGTGTCCTGCTCAAGTGGCTGCCGCTGCGCAGCGCCCTGGCTCGCGGTGCTTTGTTCGGGGTCGGCGCCCACGGCGCGGGGGTCAGCCGCGCCCATGAAGTCGGCGGCGAAGAGGGCTCGGTGGCTGGGTTGGTGATGGTCCTCACGGGCCTGCTGAACCTGTTCGCCGCCCCTTTATTGGCGTCGTTGCTTTGACGTTTGACCTGTGCCGATTGCAACTAAAATAACCACTGACCCGCTCGGTCAGTAAGCTGGCTGCCAAGGCAACTACCTGAACCCAAGGGGCTGACTAGACTGATCCCCACGTCCAAAAAATAATAAAAAAACTGCCGTCACTGAGGTCCTTGCCGTGAGCCTATCCTCCGTTCAATCGACATCGAGTGTGAAAGACCAGGTCAGCACCGCCGAATGGCAAACCCGCGTCGACCTGGCCGCCTGCTACCGCCTGGTGGCGATGCATGGCTGGGACGATCTGATCTTCACCCACATCTCCGCCAAGGTCCCTGGCACCGAAGATTTCCTGATCAACCCGTTCGGCCTGATGTTCCATGAGATCACAGCCTCCAGCCTGGTGAAGGTCGACCAGGCCGGCAACAAGCTGATGGACAGCCCCTACGAGATCAACCCCGCCGGCTACACCATCCACAGCGCCGTGCACGAAGTGCGGCACGATGTGGCCTGTGTGCTGCACACCCACACCGCGGCCGGGGTCGCGGTGTCCGCGCAGCAGCAGGGGGTGTTGCCCATCAGCCAGCAGTCGCTGTTCGTGCTGTCGAGCCTGGCCTATCACGCCTATGAGGGCGTGGCCCTGAACCACGAGGAAAAGGCCCGGCTGCAGGCCGACCTCGGCGACAGCAATTTCCTGATGCTGCACAACCACGGTCTGCTGACCTGTGGCGGCACCATCGCCGACACCTTCCTGATGATGTTCACCTTCCAGCGCGCCTGCGAGATCCAGGTGCTGGCGCAGAACGGTGCGGCGCAACTGATCGCCATCGAGCCGCAGATTCTGGCCGGGGCCAAGGCGATGATCGCCGGGGTCACCAAAAGCGCTCAAGGCATGGGCGGCGCGCTGGCATGGCCGGCACTGCTGCGCAAACTCGATAAACAAGACGCGGGTTATAAACTCTGATGCCTATGGCCGAGATTCCTCTGTGCGTGTGGCGCAAGCGCGGACATAGCTTCGCGTTTCGCGGCCATGCCATTCGCTACTGGACCGCGGGGCAGGGCGAGCCGCTGCTGCTGATCCATGGTTTTCCCACCGCCGCCTGGGACTGGCATTACCTGTGGCAGCCCCTGGCGCAGCGCTATCGGGTGATCGCCTGCGACATGCTGGGGTTTGGCGATTCGGCCAAGCCGCGGGACCACGAGTACAGCCTGCTGGAACAGGCGGACCTGCAGCAGGCCTTGCTCGAGCATCTGGGGATCGATAGCCCCGTGCATCTGCTGGCCCACGACTATGGCGACAGCGTCGCCCAGGAAATGCTCGCCCGGCACTACGAAGAGCGTTGCAACATGGCCAGCTGTGTGTTCCTCAACGGCGGCCTGTTCCCGGAAACCCATCGCCCGGTGCTGACGCAGAAGCTGCTGCTCAGCCCGCTGGGCTGGATGCTCGGCCGCGCCTTCAGCCGTGAGGGCCTGGCCAAGAGTTTCAGCCAGATTTTCGGCCCGCAGACCCGGCCCAGCGAAAGCGTGCTGGATGACTTCTGGAGCCTGGTGGAGGCCAATAACGGCCCGCGGATCCTGCATAAATTGATCGGCTACATTCCCGAGCGCCGGGTGCAGCGCGACCGTTGGGTGAGTGCGATGCAGCGCGGCGAGGTGCCGCTACGGGTGATCGACGGCGCGGTGGATCCGATTTCCGGGGCGCACATGGTCGAGCGCTACTGCCAACTGATCCCCGCCCCGGATACCGTGCTGCTGGCCGGGATCGGTCACTACCCGCAGACCGAGGCCCCGGTCCAGGTGCTCAAGCATTATCTGGCCTTTCGCGAAAGCCTGGAGTTTCCACCGCGAAAACTGGCCTGCTCCTGAGCGCCCCGCGCTGTCCGTAGCTACCGCGGTTCTGCGGCCTTGGCCTGTGCATGCCAGACGCCGATGCGGCCCACGCCGTCGTTCCCCCTCGATCATCCCCCTGCCTTATTGCGCACCATTCAGCTTCAGCCGTGTTTATTGTGACCACCAGCCGCCTGCCTGACACTCGAAGCCATTGTCCGTCTGTTGTCCATCTGGCCTGTGGGAGTTCGGTATGAGTGAGTCTGTGCGCTTCGAGAATAAAGTCGTGATCGTCACCGGTGCCGGCGGCGGTCTGGGGCAGGCTCATGCATTGCTGTTCGCCCGGCACGGGGCGAAGGTCCTGGTCAACGACCTGGGCGGTTCGACCCAGGGCGAGGGCGCCAATGCCTCGGCGGCCGACCGGGTGGTGGCGCAGATTCGCGAAGCCGGCGGCATCGCCGAGGCTAACCACGATTCGGTGACCGACGGCGACAAGATCGTGCAGAACGCCCTGGATGCCTTCGGCCGGGTGGATGTGGTGGTGAACAACGCCGGCATCTTGCGCGACAAGACCTTCCACAAGATGGAAGACGCCGATTGGGACCTGGTGTACCGCGTCCATGTCGAAGGCGCCTACAAGGTGACCCGCGCCGCCTGGCCGCACATGCGCGAGCAGGGTTATGGCCGGGTGATCTTCACCGCGTCCACCTCCGGCATCTACGGCAACTTCGGCCAGTCCAACTACGGCATGGCCAAGCTCGGCCTCTACGGCCTGACCCGCACCCTGGCCATCGAAGGCCGCAAGAACAACATCCTGGTCAACGCCATCGCGCCAACCGGCGGCACGCGGATGACCGAAGGGCTGATCCCGCCCCAGGTGTTCGAGCAACTCAAGCCGGAGCTGGTCAGCCCGCTGGTGGTGTACCTGGGCAGCGAGAACTGCCAGGAGACATCGGGCCTGTTCGAGGTCGGTGGCGGCTGGATGGGCAAGGTGCGCTGGGAGCGCAGCCTGGGCCTGGGCTTCGATCCGCGTGAAGGTTTTTCCCCGGAAGATGTCGCCGCCCACTGGCAGCAGATCTGCGACTTCGAAGGCGCGGCGCACCCCAAGGACAACATCGAAGCCTTGAAAGAGATGATGCAGAACCTGCAGAAATACGCGATCTGAAGGCTTCCCCCAGCCAAGCTTGCACCGTCCCCACAGCCGCGTCCTGCGCGGCTGTACTCCTTATGCGTGGGGCCCTATCCTCGACGAACATCGACCGCATAAGGAAGGCAGCCCATGTACGAATCAAAAAACCAGCCGCTGTTGTCGCACCTGCTGTTTCTGCGTCGCTTGTTCCTGCACGTCCTGGCCACCCTGGGCCTGATCGGTATCTCGCTGTTGCTGGGGATTGCCGGGCATCTGTATTTCGAGCCGGGCGTCAGCTGGGACGACGCCTTGTTCAATGCCGCGATGGTTCTTGGTGGCATCGGCCCCGCGGCCATGCCCGCCACGGCGGGGGGCAAGCTGTTCTTCGCCAGTTACGGCCTCTATACCAACCTGGTGTTCGTCGCCGCTTTCGGCCTGATCCTGGCGCCGGTGGCCCATCGCCTGTTGCATCGCTTCCACTGCGAACCCGATGAGCGCAAAGGCTGAAATGCCTCCTCTGTAGGAGCGAGCTTGCTCGCGAAGATCGTCAACGATGATGCAATGTGGCTGATGGAGCGCCGCTTTGCGGCTATCGCGAGCAAGCTCGTTCCTACAGAAAACCCCGGGCATAAAAAAGGCCGCTGCAAGGCAGCGGCCGAAGGAAGACGTTAGATCAAGGAGCAACAAATCAACGTCAGTGAACACCCGGTGAAGATCTGAATATCGTTGCTTCAAACCTTCTGAATCCTCTTGCCCCCAAGGTGGCGTGATCACACCTCTGGGCGACTCTGCGTGGCGGTTTGCCGTGAGAGCGAGGCCAGAATAAGGGCTGGCCGCGCAATGAAAAATAGCGATTGTGGACAAGGACTGTTACAGCCTGGGCAATAGTAGTGCACGCCGTGGGGACATGCCCTGCAAGGGCGCAATCCATCCACCTGATACCCGTCCATCCAGCCCGTCGATGCACCGCGCAAAGGCCCGGCTGGCGAGGGCATTCATCCTTTCGGGCGACAACGCGAATACCTCCTTGGTGCGCTTATCGCTCCTGTGCGCCGGCAGTAGGGTGAGGCCTTCTGTCACTCACCGGGGAAGACGCATGACAAAAACAACAATGCGCGCCATCTTCACACCGCGGGCGCTGGCCGTCGCGGTGGCCTTGGGGGGCTGCACCCAGGCGCAGGCCGTTTCATTCAACATCGGGGAGATCGAGGGGCAGTTCGATTCGTCGCTGTCCATCGGTGCCAGCTGGGGCATGCGCGATGCCGACAAGGACCTGGTGGGTGTGTCCAATGGCGGTCGCGGGCAGTCTTCCACCGGCGACGACGGGCGCCTGAATTTCAAGAAGGGCGAGACCTTCTCGAAGATATTCAAGGGCATCCACGACCTTGAACTGAAGTACGGCGACACCGGCGTCTTCGTCCGTGGCAAATACTGGTACGACTTCGAACTCAAGGACGAAGACCGCGAGTTCAAGCCCATCAGCGACCACAACCGCAAGGAGGGCGCCAAGTCGTCCGGCGGGCAGGTCCTCGATGCCTTCATCTATCACAACTACTCCATCGCCGACCTGCCGGGTACTGTGCGCGCCGGCAAGCAGGTGGTCAGCTGGGGCGAAAGCACCTTCATCGGCAACTCGATCAACAGCATCAACCCGATCGACGTCTCGGCGTTTCGCCGCCCGGGTGCCGAGATCAAGGAAGGCCTGATCCCGGTGAACATGCTGTTCGCTTCCCAGGGCCTGACCGACCAGTTGACCGTGGAGGGTTTCTATCAGCTGGAGTGGGACCAGACCGTGGTCGACAACTGCGGCACCTTCTTCGGCAACGACGTGGTGGCGGACGGCTGCACCACTGGCTACACCGTCGGCAGCCCGGCGATCCGCCCGCTGCAACCGATTGCCGCGGCGTTCGGCCAGGGCTTCACCGTGGCCCCCGAAGGCGTGGTGATCGGCCGCGCCGGCGACCGCGATGCCCGCGACTCCGGGCAGTGGGGCACCGCCTTGCGCTGGCTGGGCGACGACACCGAGTACGGCCTGTACTTCATGAACTACCACGCGCGCACCCCGACGGTTGGCACCATCACCGCCGGGAGCAGCACCCTGGCGAGCATTCCGGGGATCGTCAGCACCGCCAACCGCATCGCCCCGGGCACCGGTTCGGCCCTGGCCCAGAGCGTGATGCTCGGGCGCGGCCAGTACTACCTCGAGTACCCGGAAGACATCCGCCTGTACGGCGCCAGCTTCTCCACCACGCTGCCCACCGGCACCGCCTGGACCGGCGAGATCAGCTACCGGCCCAACGCCCCGGTGCAGATCAACACCAACGACCTGACCCTGGCCCTGGTCAACCCCATCGCCGGTGGCCTGGCGTCGCCGGTGCGGACCTCGGCGGGCGCCGACAACACCGGTTACCGGCGCAAGGAAATCACCCAGGTCCAGAGCACCCTGACCCAGTTCTTCGACCAGGTGCTGGGTGCCGACCGCCTGACCCTGGTGGGCGAGGCGGCGATCGTGCATGTCGGTGGCCTGGAGTCGAAAAGCCAGCTGCGCTACGGCCGCGATTCGGTCTACGGCCAGTACGGTTTCGGTGGCGATACCGACGGTTTCGTCACCGCCACGTCCTGGGGTTATCGCGCCCGGGCGATCCTCGATTACAACAACCTGATCGCCGGGATCAACCTCAAGCCCAACCTGTCCTGGTCCCACGACGTCAATGGCTACGGCCCCAATGGCCTGTTCAACGAAGGCGCCAAGGCGGTGAGCCTCGGGGTCGATGCCGACTACCGCAACACCTACACCGCCAGCCTCAGTTACACCGACTTTTTCGGCGGTGACTACAACACCCTCAAAGACCGCGACTTCCTCGCGTTGAGCTTCGGCGTGAACTTCTGATCCGGCCCTGAAGAAGGACAACTTTATGCGCAAGACGATTTTGCAATGCGGTGCCCTGGCCTTGACCCTGTTGGCGGTCAACGTGATGGCGGCGGTCACCCCGCAGGAAGCGGACAAGCTCGGCACCAGCCTGACCCCGCTCGGCGCGGAAAAGGCCGGCAATGCCGACGGCTCGATCCCGGCCTGGACCGGTGGTATCGGCAAGAACGCCGGGGCGGTGGATGCCAAGGGCTTCCTCGCCGACCCGTTCGCCAACGAGAAGCCGCTGTTCACCATCACCGCGGCCACTGTCGACAAGTACAAGGACAAGCTGTCCGACGGCCAGGTGGCGATGTTCAAGCGCTACCCGGAAACCTACAAGATCCCGGTCTACCCGACCCACCGCACGGTCGGCCTGCCGGCGGACATCTACGAGTCGGCCAAGCGCAGCGCGCTGAACGTCACCTCGATCAACGAAGGCAACGGCCTGGCCAATTTCACCGGCAACCGCTACTACGCCTTCCCGATTCCGAAGACCGGCGTGGAAGTGCTGTGGAACCACACCACCCGTTATCGCGGCGGCAACCTGCGCCGGATCATCACCCAGGCCACGCCGCAGACCAACGGCAGCTACACGCCGATCCGCTTCGAGGAAGAGGTGGCGGTGCCGCAGCAGATCCCTGACCTGGACCCGGAGAAAGGCGCCAACGTGCTGACCTTCTTCAAGCAGGCGGTGACCGCTCCGGCGCGCCTGGCCGGTAACGTGCTGCTGGTGCACGAAACCCTCGACCAAGTGAAGGAACCGCGCCTGGCGTGGATCTACAACGCCGGCCAGCGCCGTGTGCGCCGCGCCCCGCAAGTGGCCTACGACGGGCCGGGCACCGCCGCCGACGGCCTGCGCACCTCGGACAACTTCGACATGTTCTCCGGCGCGCCGGACCGCTACGACTGGAAGCTGGTGGGCAAGAAGGAGATGTACATCCCCTACAACAGCTACAAGCTGGATTCGCCGAGCCTCAAGTACGACGACATCATCAAGGCCGGGCATATCAACCAGGACCTGACCCGCTACGAGCTGCACCGGGTCTGGGAAGTGGTCGGCACGGTCAAGCCGAGCGAGCGGCATATATACGCCAAGCGCCACATGTACATCGACGAGGACAGCTGGCAGGTGGCGCTGGTGGACCACTACGACGGTCGCGGCCAGCTGTGGCGGGTGGCCGAAGGGCATGCGCAGTTCTATTACAACGCCCAGGTACCGGCCTACACCCTCGAAGCGCTGTACGACATCATCGCCGGGCGCTACCTCGCCCTGGGGATGAAGAACGAAGAGAAGCACAGCTTCGAGTTCGGTTTCGCCGCCAAGGCCGCCGACTACACTCCGGCCGCCCTGCGCGCAACCGGCGTTCGGTAAGGCCCGGGATACAAACGATGGCAAAAGGCGACCGATCGGTCGCCTTTTTTATGGGCGCGGATCAGCGCGCTGAATACTTCTCAACAAGCACCGGCGACAAGGCTAGGGTGGGGGCACGCAGGCTAAAACTATAAAAAGGCACGCCGCAATGACCGCCATGACTCCCTGTCCTGGATTCCTGCCCCGTTTGTCCTCCCATCACCTGTCCCGCAGCCGTTTGAGTGCCCCGCTCCTGGCATCGCCCGCCCGGGTGAAATTGCTTTGTGCGCCGGCTGGCAGCGGCAAGACGGCCCTGCTCGCCGAATGCCTGTTGCAGGCGCCGGCCGGGTGCCGGGTGTGCTGGTTGCCCCAGGCCGGGGCCGCGCAGACACCGCTGCAATTGTGCGGCGAGCTGGCGCGGGCGTTGGGCCTGGCCGTATCGGACGAGGCCGCCGTGCTGGACCATCTGGCGCAGGTGCAGAGCCCGACCTGGCTGTTCCTCGATGATTACTGCCGGGTCGCCGCGCCGCCGCTGGACCTGCTGCTCGACCGCCTGCTGGCGATCAGCAATCCGGCGCTGACCTGGTGGCTGGGCGGCCGCCGCCGGCCGCAATGCAACTGGCCGCGGCTGCTGCTCGACGACCAGCTCTACGAATGCACGGGGCCCGAGCTGGCGTTCACCCAGGAGGACATCGAGCGACTGCTGCAACAATTGCCGCAGCCTTTGTCGATCCACACCGCCAGCCGGATTTTCCAGCGCAGTGCCGGCTGGTGCGCCGGGGTGCGCATCGCCCTGCTCGAAGGCAGCGAGCTGGTGGCCACGCCATGCCGGCAGGGGCGGCCCAATACCCTGCTGGAATACCTGGAGCACGAACTGTTCAGCGTGTTGCCGGCGGAGCTGTCCGAGGTCTGGCATGTGCTGGCGCACCTGCCGCGCTTCAATGCCGCGTTGTGCGAACACTTGTTCGGCGCCGGGGAGGGGGCCCAGTACCTGCGGACATTGCAGGAACTGGGCTGCTTCATCGAACCCTGGGAGGCTGCGCCGGAGTGGCTGCAAGTGTTCTCGCCCCTGGCCCGGCTGATGCGCGACGAGCCCTGGCCGGCGGGACGCTCCTGGCATCGCCGCGCCTGCCAGTGGTTCGCCGCGCAGGAGGACTGGCAGGCGGCGTTCGAGCAGGCGTTGCTGGCGCAGGAATACGAAGTGGCGGTCAGCCTGTTGCAGCACTTCAGTTTCGAGCACCTGTTCGAGCAGCAGAATGTGGTGTTGCTGTTGCGTTTGCATGAGCAGCAGGGCGAGGAACTGCTGCTCGGCAGCCCGCAGTTGGTCGGGCTGTTGACGGCGGCCTTGCTGTTCGCCGGGCGTTTCGACCAGGCGCAACACTGCGTGGCGCAGATGGCGCGTTTCACGCCGCAGCCGACGGCCTCCGGGCAGCGGCAACTGGTGGCGCGCTGGCAGGCGCAGCAGGGCTGGCTGCTGCATCTGCAAGGGTTGATGGAACCGGCGCGGATGCATTTTCTCGAGGCGCTGAGCGAACTGCCGGCCCATGCCTGGCCGACCCGCCTGCTGTGCCTTTCGGGCCTGACCCAGCAGGCCTTGCTCAGGGGCGAACTGGACGTGGCGCAGATGCTCAACCGCGAGGCGCTGTGCCTGGCCCGGGCCCAGGGTTCATTGCTGTTCGAAGCGCTGTTGGAGCTGGACCATGCCCAACTGCTGGAGCAGCGTGGGGCGCCCCACAGGGCGCAGAGCCTGCTGGACGATGTGCAGCAATTGTTGAGTCGCCAGGCTTATCGGGTCGGCCCGCTGCTGGGTCGTATCGCCTTGCGCCAAGGGCGCCTGGCCTTGCGCCAGGGGCAGGCGGAACAGGCCGCCGGGCATTTCCAGAGCGGGCTCGAACGCTGTCTGCTCAGTCACGACAAGCGCGCCCTGTACGGGTTTCTCGGCCAGGCGTTCCTGGCCGCCAACCAGGGCGACTATGCCCACGCGTTTGTGCGCCTGCGCGATGCCGAGCGGCTGATGCAGCAACGGCAGATCCCGGACACGGTGTACCGCGCGGTGCTGCTGCAGGTCAGCAGCGTGTTCTGGTTGCAACAGGGGCGGCCGGAACTGGCCCAGGAGGCCTTGAGCCGGGTGCTGCGTCACTATCGCGGGCCCCAGGCGCGCCAGGCGCCACCGGCCACCCTCGAACTGATTCCGCGCATCGAGTACCTGCTGGTGCTGGCCGAGGTGTACCTGCAGCGTGCCGAGGCACCGGTGGCAAACTTGCAGCGCCTGCTCGAACAGGCCCGGCAACGGGGCATGCTGTGCCTGCAGACCGAGTTGCACCTGGCCCTGGCCGAGGTCGCTTTCCTGCTGGGGGATCGGGTGTTGTCCGCCCGTGCCTTGCAGGAGGGGCTGGAACTCGGTGCCCGGTGCAACCTGCACCAGGCGCTGCATGAGTTGCGTCTGCGTCAGCCGCGGATGTTTGACGTCCAGCCGGTGGCCGAACCCGATGCGCCTGTGCCGCTGCCGGCGGCAGGGGAGAGCCCGCTGAGCCAGCGGGAGCTGGAGGTGCTGCAACTGATCGCCCTGGGCAGTTCCAACCAGCAGATCGCCGAGCAATTGTTCATTTCCCTGCACACGGTGAAGACCCATGCGCGGCGCATTCACAGCAAGCTCGGGGTGGAGCGCCGCACCCAGGCCGTGGCCAAGGCCAAGACGTTGGGATTGATGTAGTGGTCGAACAAATATCAGGGCCGCCAACCTGACAACGCGGCCTCCCGCCAAAACGCGCGGCCCGCTTTGACGACGGCTACGCCGCCGATCGCAGCCTCCGGCAGCGGCTACAGAGGTCGGGGTTGTTGTAGCCGCTGGCGCAGCCTGCGATCGGTCGCGCAGCGGCCGCAAAGCTGACGGTTGGATGGATCCGCGTCTAGGGCTGGTAACCCATGCGCCAGCTCACCGCCTGGGACGCGGCCAGCAGGCGTTGCGCCGCCGGGCCGTTTTCGTCGGCGTGGAACAGCGAGGTCGGGCCGACCACCGTCAGCACGGCGGCGACCTTGCCGGTGGCGTCGAACACCGGTGCCGACAAGGCATCCACGCCGGGCATCAGCAGGCCGTGCACATGGTGCAGGCCGCGCTGGCGGATCTGCTCGCACAGGGCGGCATAGGCCTGCTCGTCCGCCAGCGCATGGGGCGCGTGGGCCTTGAGTTCCTGCTCGCGCAAATCGACGGTTTCGCGATTCGGCAGGTAGGCGCCGAACACCAGCCCGGTGGACGAGCTGAGCAAGGGCAGCACCGAACCCAGTTGGGTCACCACCGTCACCGCGCGCACGGCCGGTTCGATATGCACCACGGTCGCGCCCTGGTTGCCCCATACCGCGAGGAAGCAGGTCTCGTTCAATTCATCGCGCAGCTCGGCCAGGGGCAGGGCGGCGACCTTCAGTACATCCATGCTGCCCAGCGCGGCCATGCCGACCCGCAAGGCCTCGCGGCCCAGGCCATAGTGGTTGGTGGCGGTGTTCTGTTCGGCGAAGCCGCTGGCGATCAGCGCCTGCAGGTAACGGTGAACCTTGCTCGCCGGCATCTGCACATGTTCGGCCAGGCGCGACAGCGAGGTCGCCGGCGACAGCTCGGCCAGGGCCTTGAGGATGTCGGTGCCGACCTCGGCCGAGCGGACTTTCTGTTTACCGTTGCTGTCGCTGGTGCTGCGCGGCTTTTCCATGGAGGCGGTGTGATCCCGGGACGAATGGGCGTCTTTATAGCTTGACGGTCAATACCAATCAAATTACGTTATCCGTAATTGGATTACGATAAAAATAACGCAGGCGTGCCGAGAGCTCTCTCCATGGAGTCGCAGGCCGCTGCCAACTCCACTTCCAGGAGGCTCCATGAACCTCGATTCCACGGCGTCCGGGCTTGCGTACCAGTCGGGCTTCGGCAACCAGTTTTCCAGCGAGGCCCTGCCAGGCGCCTTGCCCGTCGGCCAGAACTCCCCGCAAAAAGCCCCCTACGGTCTCTACACCGAACTCTTCTCCGGCACGGCCTTCACCATGGTCCGCAGCGAAGCGCGGCGCACCTGGATGTACCGCATCCAGCCATCGGCCAACCACCCGGCCTTCGCCAAGCTGGATCGCCAGCTGGCGGGCGGGCCGCTGGGCGAGATCACGCCCAACCGGTTGCGCTGGAACCCGCTGGATATTCCGAGTGAGCCGACCGACTTCATCGACGGCCTGGTGAACATGGTCGCCAACTCGGCAGCGCAGAAACCGGCCGGGATCAGCATCTACACCTACCGCGCCAACCGCTCCATGGAGCGGGTGTTCTTCAACGCCGACGGCGAGTTGCTGCTGGTGCCCGAACAGGGTCGCCTGCGCATCGCCACCGAGCTTGGGGTGCTGGAAGTCGAACCGCTGGAGATCGCGGTATTGCCCCGCGGCCTGAAGTTCCGCGTCGAACTGCTGGACCCGCAGGCGCGCGGCTATATAGCCGAAAACCACGGCGCGCCCCTGCGCCTGCCCGACCTGGGGCCGATCGGCAGCAACGGCCTGGCCAACCCGCGGGACTTCCTGACCCCGGTCGCCCACTACGAAGACCTCAAGCAGCCGACGACCCTGGTGCAGAAATTCCTCGGCGAGCTGTGGGGCTGCGAGCTGGATCATTCGCCGCTGAACGTGGTGGCCTGGCACGGCAACAACGTGCCGTACAAATATGACCTGCGCCGTTTCAACACCATCGGCACCGTCAGCTTCGATCACCCGGACCCATCGATTTTCACCGTGCTGACCTCGCCCACCAGCGTGCACGGCCTGGCCAACCTGGACCTCGTGATCTTCCCTCCGCGCTGGATGGTGGCCGAGAACACCTTCCGTCCGCCGTGGTTCCACCGCAACCTGATGAACGAATACATGGGCCTGATCCAGGGCGCCTACGATGCCAAGGCCGAAGGTTTCGTACCCGGCGGCGCTTCGCTGCACAGCTGCATGAGCGCCCACGGCCCGGATGGCGAAAGCTGCACCAAGGCCATCAACGCCGAGCTGCAACCGGCCAAGATCGACAACACCATGGCCTTCATGTTCGAGACCAGCCAGGTGCTGCGTCCGAGCCAGTTCGCCCTGGAGTGCCCGCAATTGCAGAACGACTACGATGCTTGCTGGGCCTCGCTGCCCGCCACCTTCAACCCGAATCGGAAATAACCCATGAATCAGCCAACCATCACCCGCAGCTGGGTTGCCTCCGCCAACGACCATGCCGACTTCCCGCTGCAGAACCTGCCGCTGGGGGTGTTCAGCCACAAGGGTTCGGCGCCGCGCAGCGGCGTGGCCATCGGCGAGCACATCTTCGACCTGGAAGCGGCGCTCGACGCCGGGCTGTTCGAGGGCCCGGCCAAGGCCGCGGTGGATGCCACCCGTGGCGGCCAGTTGAATGCCTTTTTCGAACTGGGCCGCCCGGCCCGCGTGGCCCTGCGCGAGCGCCTGCTGGAATTGCTCGGTGAAGGCAGCAGCCTGCGTGGCAAGGTCGAGGCCCAGGGCGCGAAACTGCTGCCCCTGGCCGCCGATTGCCAGATGCACCTGCCGGCAAGGATCAATGACTACACCGACTTCTATGTCGGCATCGAGCACGCGCAGAACGTCGGCAAGCTGTTTCGCCCGGACAACCCGTTGCTGCCGAACTACAAATACGTGCCGATCGGTTACCACGGCCGCGCTTCCACCATCCGTACTTCCGGTGCCGACGTACGCCGGCCCAAGGGCCAGACCCTGCCCGCCGGCCAGAGCGAGCCGACCTTCGGCCCATGCGCGCGGCTGGACTACGAACTGGAGCTGGGCATCTGGATCGGCCAGGGCAATGAGCTGGGCGAGCCGATCGCCATTGGCGACGCTGCCGAGCACATCGCCGGCTTCTGCCTGCTCAACGACTGGTCGGCGCGGGATATCCAGGCCTGGGAATACCAGCCGCTGGGCCCGTTCCTGTCGAAAAGCTTCATCACCAGCATCTCGCCCTGGGTGGTGACGGCCGAAGCCCTGGAGCCGTTCCGCCGTGCCCAGACGCCACGTCCCGAAGGCGACCCGCAGCCGCTGCCGTATCTGCTGGACAAGCGCGACCAGGCCGCCGGTGGTTTCGACATCGAGCTGGAAGTGCTGCTGCTCACCGAAGCGATGCGCGAGCAAGGTCTGCCGGCCCACCGCCTGACCCTGAGCAACACCCAGTACATGTACTGGACCGTGGCGCAGATGGTCGCTCACCACAGCGTCAACGGCTGCCAGTTGCAGGCCGGCGACCTGTTCGGTTCGGGCACCCTGTCGGGCCCGCAAAGCAACCAGTTCGGCAGCCTGCTGGAAATCACCGAAGGCGGTAAGAAACCGATCGAACTGGCGTCCGGCGAAGTGCGTAAATTTCTTGAGGACGGCGACGAAATCATCCTGCGCGGCCGCTGCCGCCGCGAGGGTTTCGCGTCCATCGGTTTCGGCGAATGCCGCGGTAAAGTCCTGCCTTCCCGTTAAGAAGAGGTGCGCGTTATGGAGCTCTATACCTACTACCGTTCGACCGCGTCCTACCGGGTGCGCATCGCGCTGGCGCTCAAGGGCCTGGACTACCAGGCGCTGCCGGTCAACCTGCTGGCGGCCGGCGGCGGTGCGAACCGCCAGCCGCAATACCTGCAGATCAACCCGCAAGGCCGCGTGCCGGCCTTGCGCACCGACGACGGCGAGCTGCTGATCCAGTCGCTGGCCATCGTCGAATACCTGGAAGAACGTTATCCACAGGTGCCGCTGCTCTCCCAGGAGCTGGCGGCCCGCGCCCATGAACGGGCGGTGGCGTTGCTGATCGGCTGCGATATTCATCCGCTGCACAACTCCAGCACGCAGAACCTGCTGCGCCAGTGGGGCTACGATGAGGCACGGGTGCTGGACTGGATCGGCCACTGGATCAGCACCGGCCTGGCGGCGGTCGAGCAGTTGATCGGCGAGCAGGGGTATTGCTTCGGCGAGCAACCGGGGCTGGCCGACACCTTCCTGATTCCCCAGTTGTACGCGGCCGAGCGCTTCAAGGTGCCATTGGACGCCTACCCGCGGATTCGCCGGGTCGCCGCCCTGGCCGCCGAACATTCGGCGTTCCAGAAGGCCCATCCGGCCAACCAGCCCGATACGCCCGCTTGACCTGTGTAGCCGCTGCCGCAGGCTGCGATCGACCGGAACGGTCGCGAAGATCTCAGGATCGCTGAAGGCCTTCGGCCTTATCGCAGCCTGCGGCAGCGGCTACAGGAGACAGGTCTGCGGGAGCAGTTTGCTCCCGCGCCTGAAGATGTACACAAGACCGATCCTTGCCGCCCAAGAGCAATGACGGTCTGCCGGCTCCCATAACCATAAAAAACAGCAGGTACCTTGCGATGCACAATCAGATTGCCAGCTTCCGGGCGGCCCTCGACGCCCGTCCGGTGTCGCGTTATCAGTGGTTGCTTCTTCTGCTCCTGGCCCTGTTGCTGGTCACCGACGGCTACGACGCCCAGGTGCTGGGTTATGTGGTGCCGGCCCTGGCCCAGGATTGGGGCCTGGAAAAGGCCGCGTTCGGTCCGGTGTTCAGTGCCAACCTGCTGGGCCTGACCCTGGGCTCGCTGGCGGTGACGCCGCTGGCGGACCGGTTTGGCGTGCGGCGGATTCTGCTGGCCTGCGTGCTGATCTACGCCAGCCTCACGGTGATGATGGTGTTCGCCGATTCGCTGAACAGCCTGATGGTCGCGCGTTTTATCTGCGGCATCGGCATGGGCGGGGCGATGCCCAGCGCCATGGCGCTGATGTCGGAATATTCGCCGCCGCGCCTGCGTACCCTGATGGTGACCCTGGCCGCCTGCGGTTTCTCTTTCGGCGGCGCGGCCGGCGGTTTTGTCGCCGCGGGCTTCATCGACCGCTTCGGCTGGCAGGCGGTGTTCCTCGCCGGCGGTGTCACGCCGTTGCTGCTGTTTCCCTTCCTGGCCTGGTTCCTCCCCGAATCGTTGCCGCGCCTGCTGCGCGATCAGCCGCCTTATGCGCGCCTGCGCAGGGTCACCGCGCGCATGCTGCCGGACTGGCAACCACCGGCCGCCTCGGCCGCGCAGAACCAAGCCGAGCAGGGCAGCAAGCTCACGGTGATCGAGCTGTTCCGCCACGGTTATGCGCGCCCGACGCTGCTGATCTGGTCGACCTTTTTCGTCAGCCTGATCCTGCTGTATTTCATGATC
This sequence comes from Pseudomonas sp. GW456-L12, assembly GCF_059424045.1. Lineage (NCBI taxonomy): Bacteria > Pseudomonadati > Pseudomonadota > Gammaproteobacteria > Pseudomonadales > Pseudomonadaceae > Pseudomonas > Pseudomonas sp. GW456-L12. The sequence continues at coordinate 80,129 of NZ_JBWKZA010000008.1, read as the reverse complement.
AGCTGGTTGCCGTCGCTGCTGCTGGAAAGTGGCCTGGGGTTGAACGAAGCGAACCTGGTGACCTCGATGTTCCTGTTCGCCGGCACCCTGGGGGCGATCTGCATGGCCTGGTTCGCCGACCGCCTGCAACGCAAGGTACGGCTGCTCTCGGCGGTGCTGGCCGGGGCGGCGCTGTGTACCCTGCTGTTGGGCCTGAACCACGACAACCCGCGTTACCTGGTGGCCTTCGTCTTCGCCGCCGGCTTCTGCATCATCGGCGGCCAACTGACCCTCAACGCCTTCGCTAGCAACTTCTACCCGGCCCATGTCCGCGCCACCGGCACCGGCTGGGCCCTGGGCGTCGGTCGCTTCGGCTCGATCCTCGGCCCGCTGTTCGGCAGCCTGCTGCTGGCAATGCACATCCCGGTGCAGCAGATCTTTTTCTTCTGCGCGATTCCGGCGGTGATTGCGGCGCTGCTGATCATCCAGGTGCGCTCGCCGTCCGAGGCTTCTTCGGCAGGCGCGGAGCCTGCCCCAGAACTGCAGGCGCCGCTCAAACCCTGAAGGTGTACGGGCTCAGCGTGCCAGATGCTTGATCATCGGCACGCAGGCCAGGGTCAGGCCCCGGGGCGAATGGTACTGGGCAACCTGCTCGCCGACGAAGCCGCAGTGGCGATAGAAGTCTGCGGCGTTCAGGGTCGAGTCCAGGATCAGGTGCGGCAGGCCGGCCTGCAGTGCCAGCTGTTCGAGATAGTCGATCATCTGCCGGCCGATCCCGCGGCCCATGTACGCCGGATCGACAAACACCGCATCGACCTGCCCCGACTCCGGATCGAGCATGCCGCTGGCGGCGATCTGGCCGTCGATGACGGCTACGTGCCCGGTCTTCTCCAGGACTTCGATGAAGTAGTCCCCCAGGCTGCCGGCGGTCCAGACCTGCAGGTCGGCGGCGGGGTAATGGCCGCTGCACTGCTGGTTGATGGCTCGGTTGCGAATGACGAAGACGCGTTGCGCGTCGTCGCCATGAGCTTTTCTGATCAGCATGCTGTGCCCATTCCCTGGTGTGAGCCGAGCATCCTGCCAGAGCCCGGGCGGGGCTGTCATGCCGCCCTGGCCTGGATCAGCAGCAACCCCCAGCCGGTCAGCAGCGTGCCGTCTGCCCGTAGCAAGGGTTGTGTGGCCGTGCGCAGTTCGCTCTTCATCAACGCGCGATTGGCGGGTGTCAGGCGATCCAGGTCGTAGGTTTCTCCCAACGAGTCCCAGAGTTCCTCGAAGGTGGGCGTCCACTCAAGGTCCAGTTCCTCGAAGTGCAGCGAGGTGAAGCTGTGGCCCAACAGCTCCCGCCATCCACGCTGTGACTGAGTACGGGGATCCACCAGGGGCAGGGGACGGAGCTGATCGCGTCGGGCGGCGGCGCGAAAGGCCTGCAAGTAGTGCTGGCCCGGCTCGCCCAACAGAAAGGCCCGGCCGACGATGGCCGAGAGTTGCCCACCCTTGGCCAGGACTCGATGGATCTCCCCAAGCACCTGTTCGATATCGCTCATCAGCATCAGGGCCAGGTGCGATACCACGGCATCGATGCTGCCGGTGGCAATCGACAGGCACTGGGCCCGCTCATTGAGCAGCACACTGCGGTTCGCGAGGCGGGTGCGGGCTGCCTGCAGTTCGGTCGCGCTCATGTCCACGCCGGTCAACCGGGCTTCGGGATATTCCCTGGCCAGCAGATCCAGCAGGAACCCGTCGCCGCAGCCCAGGTCCAGCACCCGGGCTCCGGGCTGAGCGGTGGCGAGCGTGGCTGCCAGCATCTCGTAGGATGAACCGCGCCCTGGCAGGCTCAGCCCGGAAAAGGCCGGCGGCGTGGTGCCGGGGCGACGTTGGTGAAAGTCCTGAAGAAAGCGTTCGGCGCTGTTCATGCTGTTCATCCTTGAAGCAAACGGAGAGTTGTCGCCGGGGCATTGTGGCATGGGAGGCAGAGCGCCCCATCAGTGGACGATGGTATTGGGCGGCAGGTGCCCCAGGCGTTCGGTCAGGCGCAGGCGCTGGATCGGGTCTTCGCTGAGCAGCAGGGCGTGCTCCAGGTCGAAGCGTTCGGCGTTGGGGCAGTCCAGGTGCTGGTAGAGGCTGGCGCGGGCCAGGTAGTCGGAGGCGCTGCCATTGCCCAGTTCCAGGACCCGCTCGGCATCGATCAATGCGTTGAGGTGATCGTCGTGGCTCAGGTGCAACTGGCGCAGGTTGCGCGACAGGCGCTGGAGCATTTGCTGCGGGCTGGCCGTGGCCAGGTGCTCGGCGGCCAGCTTGATGTTCGGTCCGTACTGGCGCTCCAGCAGTTCACGGCAGTCGTTGGGGTACAGGCGGCGCCCGCCGCAAGGGTCGAGCAGGTGATCGGCACCGGGCACGCGCAATAGAAAGTGCCCGGGGAAGTTGACCCCGACCATGGGGATCTCCAGGCGCCGCGCCAGCTCCAGGGCGATCAGCCCCAGCGCCAGCGGTTGCCCGCGCCGGGTGTGCAGCACCTTGTCCAGCAGCGCCGCCTGCGGGCGCAGCGGCAGGAACTCGTCCTGCTGGAAGCCCAGGTCGTTCATGCGCCGCAGCAGCGGCTGGCCCAGTTCGCTGACCGGCAGCAGCGGCAAGCCTGCGCTGACCCGCTGTTGCAGCTCCTTGAAGTCCTGTAGCAACTGCTCGGGCGCCACCTCTTTGTCGTGCTCGGCGGCGATCCACAGCGCCGCCTCGAAAAGGGCGGGCGGGGACTGTTGCAGGCAGGCGAAAAAAGCTTGACGCGGGTTCATCGAAATCTCCGGCGAATGCCTCGTTTTAGCCCCGTCGCGGGCGTTCGTCCAGTGCCGCACACATGCCGTAGCAGGTTATTTCCTAAAGCCCGGAAAGGCACCGGGCTTATTCCCGCGCGCTCCAGCAATTTTCATGCACAAGCCTATACTGGCGACTACAAGAAGTGATTCGGGAGCCCGACGATGTTCGCTCTCATGCAAAGCACTCGCCTTGAATCGCTGCACCTGAGCGTTGACCCGGCCACCGGGTTGAAGGCGGTGATTGCCATTCATAGCAGCCGCCTGGGGCCTGCCTTGGGAGGCTGTCGTTACCTTGCCTACCCCGACGACGAAAGTGCCGTGGTCGATGCCGTGCGCCTGGCCCAAGGCATGAGCTACAAGGCCGCCCTGGCCGGCTTGCCCCATGGTGGCGGCAAGGCGGTCATCATCCGTCCGCCACACGTCGAAAGCCGCGCCGCCTTGTTCGAAGCCTTCGGGCGCTGCGTCGAGCAACTCGATGGCCGCTACATCACCGCCATCGACAGCGGCACCTCGGTCGCCGACATGGACTGCATCGCCCAAACCACCCAGCACGTCACCAGCACCACCGCCTCCGGCGATCCGGCACCGCATGCCGCCATGGGGGTGTTCGCCGGCATCCGCGCCACCGCCATGGCGCGCCTGGGCAGCGACAACCTCGAAGGCTTGCGGGTGGCGATCCAGGGCCTTGGCAATGTCGGCTTCGCCCTCGCCGAGCAACTGCATGCCGCGGGCGCCGAACTGCTGGTCAGCGATATCGATTCCGGCAAGGTGCAACTGGCCATGGAGCAACTGGGCGCCCATCCGATCGCCAACGAAGCCTTGCTCAGCACCCCGTGCGACATCCTCGCGCCCTGCGGGCTGGGCGGCGTGCTCAACAGCCACAGCGTGGCGCAACTGCGCTGCTCGGCGGTGGCCGGTTCGGCCAACAACCAGCTGACCAACCTGCAGGTCGCCGACCAGCTGGAAAACCGCGGCATCCTCTACGCGCCGGATTACGTGATCAACGCCGGCGGGCTGATCTACGTTTCGCTCAAGCATCGCGGTGAAGACCTGGCGACCATCACCGCCCACCTGTCGAAGATCAGCCAGCGGCTCACCGAAGTCTTCGCCCATGCCCAGGCTGAAAAGCGCTCCCCGGCGCGGGTGGCCGACGACTTGGCGGAGCGTGTGCTGTACCGCTAGGCGCGAGGGCCCTACCCGGCCATTTCGCCCTGTAGGCCCCGCGCCACAAGCGCGAGGCGCAACGACTGCACGCTGACCCGGCGTGCCAGGAGCCATGTGATGCCGCACAAGGTTGCACTTCCCTATACCCGCTATTTGTCCCCGGACGGCCAGTTGCTCGGCGACCTGCCGGCCTGGGCCGACGACTTCAATCTGCTGACCCGGCTCTACCGGCAGATGGTCCTGACCCGCCTGTTCGACCAGAAAGCCGTGGCCCTGCAACGCACCGGACGCATCGGCACCTATGCGCCGACCCTCGGCCAGGAAGCCATTGGCGTGGCCATCGGCAGCCTGATGCAGCCCGAAGACGTGCTGGTGCCCTATTACCGCGACACCGCCGTGCAACTGATGCGCGGGGTGCGCATGGAAGAGATCCTGCTGTACTGGGGCGGCGACGAGCGCGGCAGTGATTTCGCCGACCCGGCGGTGGCCGAGGATTTCCCGATCTGTGTGCCGATCGCCACCCAGGCCCTGCATGCCTGCGGCGTGGCCAGCGCATTCAAGATCCGTGGCGAGCACCGGGTGGTGGTGACCACCTGTGGCGACGGCGCCACCAGCAAGGGCGACTTCCTCGAAGCCCTCAACGTGGCGGGCACCTGGCAGTTGCCGGTGGTGTTCGTGGTCAACAACAACCAGTGGGCGATCTCGGTGCCACGGCGCATCCAGTGCGGCGCGCCGACCCTGGCACAGAAGGCCATCGGCGCCGGCTTCCACGGCGAGCAGGTCGATGGCAACGACATGCTCGCGGTGTACGACCGGGTGCGGGCAGCCCTGGAACGTGCCCGGCATGGCAAGGGACCGGTGCTGCTGGAGTGCCTGAGCTATCGCCTGGGCGACCACACCACCGCCGACGATGCCACGCGCTATCGGGCCGCGGATGAGGTCAAGCAGGCCTGGCTGGAAGAACCGGTCAAACGCCTGCAACGCTTCATGGTCGGGCAGGGCGTCTGGGACGGAAACCGCGAGCAGGCGCTGATGGTGGAATGCCAGGCGCTGGTGCAGCGTGCTGTGGATAACTTCGAGGCGGCGGGCACCCAGGCCCCCGAGTCGGTACTGGACTACGTCTACGCACAGTGGCCGGCGGCCCTGGCCGAACAGCGCGAGGTGTTCCTCGAACGGCTGGCGCGGCGTGCGGGAGGTGCGGACCATGAGTAACGGCACATTCAGCCTGCTGGAAGCGGTGAACCTGGCGTTGCACCGGGCCATGGCCGAGGACGAGAACGTGATTGTCCTGGGTGAGGACGTCGGTGTGAACGGCGGGGTGTTCCGCGCCACCCTGGGGCTGCGCGACAGTTTTGGCTTCAAGCGGGTGATCGATTCGCCGCTGGCGGAAACCATGCTCGGCGGGCTGGTGGTGGGCATGGCCGCCCAAGGCCTGAAGCCGGTGGTGGAAATCCAGTTCATGGGCTTTATTTACGCGACTATGGAGCACCTGGTGTCCCACGCCAGCCGCATGCGCAACCGCACCCGCGGACGCATCACCTGCCCGATGGTGTTGCGCACGCCCATGGGCGCGGGCATTCGCGCACCGGAACATCACAGTGAAAGCACCGAAGCGTTGTTCGCCCACATTCCGGGGCTGCGGGTGCTGGTGCCGTCCTCGCCGGCGCGGGCCTACGGCCTGCTGCTGGCGGCCATCGACGACCCCGACCCGGTGCTGTTCCTCGAGCCAACCCGCCTCTACCGCATGAACCCGCAACCGCTGGTGGACGACGGCAAGCGCCTGCCGCTGGACAGTTGCTTCACCCTGCGCGAAGGCAGCGACATCACCCTGGTCAGCTGGGGCGCGAGCATCGTCGAGACCCTGCAGGCCGCCAGCGCGCTGGCCGAGCAGGGCGTGTCGGCAGAGGTGATCGACGTCGCCTGCATCAAGCCGCTGGACCTCGACACCCTGGAAGCCTCGGTGCGCAAGACCGGGCGCTGCGTGATCGTGCACGAGGCGCCACGCACCTGCGGCGTCGGCGCGGAAATCGCCGCCAGCCTCTACGAGCGGGTGTTGCTGGAATTGCAGGCGCCGATCCTGCGGGTCACCGCGCCGGACATTCCACCGCCGCTGTATCGCCTGGAGTCGCTGTACATCCCCGGCGTCGAAGACATTCTTCACGCCTGCGACAGCACCCTGAACTTCGCCTGAGGAGGCTGCGATGAAATATTTCAAACTGCCTGATCTGGGCGAAGGCCTGCAGGAAGCGGAGATTGTCGAATGGCACGTCAGGGCCGGCGATGCGGTCAAGGCCGATCAGTTGCTGGTGTCGGTGGAAACCGCCAAGGCCCTGGTGGACATTCCCGCGCCCTATGACGGCGTGGTGGCGAAAACCTATGGCGCGCCGGGTGACATCCTGCATGTCGGCGAACCCTTGCTCGGCTACGAAGGCGAGGCGGATGCCGGCACCGTGGTCGGGCGCCTCGAAGGTGGCGGGGCCAGCCAGGAAGACCGGTTTTTTGTCGGCGCCGCGCCCTCGACCCGCGAGCATATGGCAGTCCGCGCCACGCCAGCGGTGCGCCAAATGGCCCGGCAACTGGGCGTGGACGTGAATGCCTTGAGCGGGTCGGCCAAGGATGGGCTGATCAGCCGCGGCGATGTGGAAAACGCCGCGGAGCAGGAACGGGAGCGGTTCGGCGGTGACCGGCTGCGCGGGGTACGTCGGAGCATGGCGCTGAACATGGCCCGCTCCCATGCCGAGGTGGTGCCGGTGACGATTTACGGCGATGCTGACCTGCACCGCTGGGGCCAGGCCCGCGATCCGCTGATCCGCCTGGCCAAGGCGCTGGCGGCGGCCTGCGCGGTGGAGCCGGTGCTCAACAGCGCGTTCGATGGCAAGAGCCTGTCGATCAAGCAGCACCAGCACCTCGACCTGGGCATTGCCGTGGACACCCCCGATGGCCTGTTCGTGCCGGTGCTGCGCAATGTCGGCCAGCGCGACGCGGCGGACCTCAAGGCCGGGGTGACGCGCTTGCGCGCCGACGTGCAGGCACGCTCGATCCCACCCCAGGAGATGATGGGCGCGACCCTGACCCTGTCCAACTTCGGCACCCTGTTTGGCCGTTACGCCAACCCGGTGGTGGTGCCGCCGCAAGTGGCGATCCTCGCCGCCGGGGTGATCCGCGACGAACCGGTGGCCCTGAACGGCGCGGTGGTGGTGCATCCGCTGCTGCCGCTGTCCCTGACCTTCGATCATCGGGTGGTCACCGGCGGCGAGGCGGCGCGGTTTTTCAAGGCGCTGGTAGAGGCGCTGGAGCAACCTGAGCTTTAGTTTTCCACAGGCATGAAAAAGGCCCTGGGCGCAAACCCAGGGCCTGTTCAATTCGAGCCTGCTTACTTGGCGGCTTTGCTCGCCTTGGCGGGCTTGGCCGGTGCTGCGGGTTCAGCGGCTTCGGGCGCTGCCAGCGGAGCCTCTGGCTCGGCCGCCGCAACCGGCGCGCTGAGCAGTTCGGACAGGGCGTCCGGCTGGCTCTTGAAGGCCTTGGCGAACACATCGCGGTTCTTCGCCATGTAGATCCCGGCTTCTTCCACCTGCTGCTCGCTCAGGGACGGCACGGCTTTTTGCAACACTTGCGCCAGCAATTCAGCCAGTTCGAGCATTTTGTCATGACGGTCAGCTTCGGCTTTATCCATGAACAAGCGCTCCAGATCTCGGCTGCTGCGGTATACCACTTCGACGGCCATTCACCACCTCACATGCCTTCACGATAATGGGTATTTGCTACTACTGTATTTATATACAGGCGCGAAGAATAAGCGAATCCTTCTGCTTTGAATAGTGGCTTTTTAATCTAGTCGGGTTTCCGGGTTTGTCAGCCTTCCCCTGTAGGAGCGAGCTTGCCCGCTATCCGCGCAGCGGCCATTCAGCACCTTGTCTGAACAGACGCTATCGCCAGCAAGCTCGCTGCTACAGATTGCCGCCGGCCTGAACGTGCCTTGTCTGCATCAGCCACCATCTCACCCCCGACGCTGGCCTTTTTTCTGCATGCAGAACAACCGTCACGTCCAACCCGCATCATCCGGTCGAGTCGACCTAAGGAAAAACCATCGTGAAAATCAATTGGGCCGAGAAACTGCGGCAGAACGTCCATCAGCTGGCCGAGTCCCTGGGCAACCTGTTCGTCGAGACCTTTCACTACCTGGCGCTGTTCGCCATCGGCGCAGTGACGGCCTGGGCGGCGGTGATGGAGTTTCTCGGGATGCTCGAAGAAGGTCATATCAAGATCGATGACATTCTCCTGCTGTTCATCTACCTCGAACTGGGCGCCATGGTCGGCATCTACTTCAAGACCAACCACATGCCGGTGCGCTTCCTGATCTACGTGGCGATCACCGCGCTGACCCGCCTGCTGATCTCCAATGTGTCGCACCACAACCCGCCGGACCTGGGGATCATCTACCTGTGCGGCGGTATCCTGCTGCTGGCGTTCTCGATCCTGGTGGTGCGCTACGCCTCGTCGCAGTTCCCCTCGGTGAAAATCGAACACCCGCAACGCAAAGTCGGCGCGGGTTCCAGCGAGCACCCGGAAGTCGAGAAGGGCGAGCTTTAAATCGCCACGCTCAGGGGCGGCCGGCCCTTGGCGGCCGGCAGCGGCAGCTTGAAGCTGTCGCTGTTGGTCATGGCTTCGAGGATGGCCACGGCGCTGTGGCCCTGCTCGATGGCGATGCCAAACTGAATGCTTTGCACCAGGCGCTTGAGCCGCTGCGGATCGTTGCGCTGCTCGGCGCTGATCATGCGTTTGGCCACGACCCGGCCGGCCTTGGAGAGGGTCAGCATGATGCTGCCGTCCAGGCCCTGGATGCTCAGGTTGACCCGGTATTCCGGGGCGAAGGCATCGGTAATCAGCTGAAAGGGGTTGTCCATGTGCGTCACCGCCTGATTGTATCGTGCAGTCATTGACCGGCCGGGATCGGGATTAGTTCGCATGTCCAGACCACTGGCAGGCCGTTCGCTGAGGTTTGATAACGTCCGTATTCCTCGGGTCTTGCAAAGCAAAGGGCATGCCGGGAAAAGCGCCGCCCAATAAACCCGGGGGCGAAAAAAAACGGACCAATAGGTCCGTTTTTCTTTGGCTACCCGTTTCAGGGCATGAACGAATAAATGATCGCTGACAGTGCGATCAGACCGATCAGCACCACGAACAGATTCGACAGCTGGCCCGAATACTGGCGCAGCGATGGCACCCGCCGGATCGCGTACATCGGCATCAGGAACAGCAAGCAGGCGATCACCGGTCCGCCCAGGGTTTCGATCATGCCGAGGATGCTCGGGTTGAAGGTGGCCACGGCCCAGCAGGTCAGGACCATGAACAGCGCGGTGCAACGCTCCAGCCAGCGCGACGACAGGGTCCGGCCGCGGCTGCGCAGGCTTTTCACGATCAGCCCCTGGAAACCTTCGCTGGCGCCGATGTAGTGGCCGAGGAAGGATTTGGTGATCGCCACCAGCGCGATCAGCGGCGCCGCATAGGCGATCACCGGCGTCTGGAAGTGGTTGGCCAGGTACGACAGGATCGAGATGTTCTGCGCCTTGGCCGCGGCCAGGTCGGCCGGCGACAGGGCCAGCACGCAGCTGAAGCAGAAGAACATCACCGTCAGCACCATCATGCCGTGGGCCACGGCGAGGATGCCGCTGCTCTTGCCTTCGGCCTGGGCGCCGTAGTGGCGCTTCTGGTCGACGGCAAAGGCCGAGATGATCGGCGAATGGTTGAACGAGAACACCATCACCGGGATCGCCAGCCACAGGGTCTTGAGGAACAGCGGCGTGGACATGCCGTCATTGGCCGAGGCGAAGAAGGCGCCGTTCCAGTTCGGGATCAGGCTGAGGGCCAGTAGCAACAGCGCGGCGACAAAGGGATAGACCAGCACGCTCATGGCCCGCACGATCACGCCCTGGCCGCAGCGCACGATGGCCATCAGGCCGAGGATCAGCACCAGCGACAGGATTGCCCGTGGCGGCGGGGTCATGTGCAGCTGGTGCTCCATGAAGCTGCCCAGGGTGTTGGTCAGCGCCACGCTGTACACCAGCAGAATCGGGAAGATGGCGAAGAAGTAGAGCAGGGTGATCAGCTTGCCGGCGCCGATGCCGAAGTGCTCTTCCACCACCTCGGTGATGTCGCCGGAACGCCCGGACAGTACGAAGCGGGTCAGTCCGCGGTGGGCGAAGAAGGTCATCGGGAAGGCCAGCAGCGCCAGCACGATCAGCGGCCAGAAGCCGCCGACCCCGGCGTTGATCGGCAGGAACAGGGTGCCGGCGCCGATGGCGGTGCCGTACAGGCCGAGCATCCAGGTGGTGTCGTGCTTGCTCCAGCCCTGGTTGGCGGTCGTGGTGTCGCGGGCAGTCTCTACGGCAGGGTTTTCGGCAGCGGGTGTTCGTACATCGGTCATCGGTATTGCCTCGTTATTATTTTTGCTCGGGCTCACGTGGGGCGGACAGTCAGGGAGCGCTCCTCAGCACTCCACCCAGCTCACGGCCAGGCCACCCCGTGAAGTTTCTTTGTATTTGTCATGCATATCGGCGCCGGTATCGCGCATGGTGCGGATCACCCGGTCCAGGGAAATGAAGTGTTTACCGTCGCCGCGCAGGGCCATCTGGGTGGCGTTGATCGCTTTCACCGCGGCGATTGCGTTGCGCTCGATGCAGGGCACCTGCACCAGGCCGCCGACCGGGTCGCAGGTCAGGCCGAGGTTATGTTCCAGGCCGATTTCGGCGGCGTTTTCCAGTTGCTCCGGGGTGGCCCCAAGCACCTCGGCCAGGCCGGCGGCGGCCATCGCGCAGGCGGAACCCACCTCGCCCTGGCAGCCGACTTCGGCGCCGGAGATCGAGGCGTTTTTCTTGCAGAGGATGCCCACCGCGGCGGCGCCGAGGAAGAAGTCGACCACGTCGTCGTCCGACGCTTCGGGGTTGAACTTCATGTAGTAATGCAGCACCGCCGGGATGATCCCCGCCGCGCCGTTGGTCGGTGCGGTGACCATGCGCCCGCCGGCGGCGTTTTCCTCGTTCACCGCCAGGGCGAACAGGTTGACCCACTCCATGGCCGACAGGGTCGAGCTGATGACGTTGGGCTTGCCGATTTCCAGCAGGTTGCGATGCAGCTTGGCCGCGCGGCGCGGCACATCCAGGCCGCCGGGCAGGGTGCCTTCGTGGCGCAGGCCCTGCTCGACGCATTCGCGCATCACCGCCCAGATGTGCAGCAGGCCGCTGCGGATTTCGGCGTCGCTGCGCCAGGCCCGTTCGTTGGCCATCATCAGTTCCGAGACCCGCAGCTGGTGCCGTTGGCACAGGGCCAGGAGCTCCACCGCGCTGTTGAAGTCGTAGGGCAGTTCGACGCCGTTGGCCGCCGGGGCGCCTTCGGCCACTTCGGCTTCCTCGACGATAAAACCGCCGCCCACCGAGTAGTAGATCTGCTGCCACAGTAGGCCGTCCGCACCAAAGGCTGACAGCGACATGGCATTGGGGTGGTAGGGCAGGCTTTCGTCGAGCAGCAACAGGTCGCGGTGCCAGTCGAAGGCGATGGTCGAACGGCCGCCGAGGCTCAGCTCGCCGCTTTCGCGCAGTTGCTGGATGCGTGGGCCGATGCTGCTCGGGTCGATGCTGTCGGGCCATTCGCCCATCAGGCCCATGACGCAGGCGCGGTCGGTGGCATGGCCGACGCCGGTGGCGGACAAGGAGCCGTACAGGCGGATTTCCACCCGCTGCACCTGCTCCTGCAACCCTTGCTCGAACAGCCCCTGGGCGAAGGTCGCGGCGGCGCGCATCGGGCCGACGGTGTGGGAGCTGGATGGGCCGATACCGACTTTGAAGAGATCGAAAACGCTGATAGCCATGCTAAAGCCTTACAAGCAATGGAAGAGAAATCGCTGCCATTTTTTGTAGGCCGAGCGTCAGGTCGGCGATACTGCCTAGCTCGGTCAAGACTGACCAACGAATTTTCCTAAGACAGCCTTTAGCAGGACTAAACGATGAGTCGTCAGTTTCATGCCCAGACCTACGTCTGGCTGCATGTGTTTTCCTGTGCCGCGCGGCACTTGTCGTTCACCCGTTGCGCGGAAGAACTGCACATCACCCCGGGGGCGGTCAGCCAGCAGATCCGCTTGCTGGAAGAGCGGCTCGGCTTTCGCCTGTTTCATCGGCGCGCCCGTGGGGTGGAGCTGAGCGCCGAGGGGCAGCGGCTGGCGATCACGGTGAACGAGGCCTATGGCAGCATCGACGCCGAATTGCGCCGGCTGGATGCCGGAATGATCAGCGGCACCTTGCGCCTGCGCTCGATCCCGTCGTTTCTCGGCAAATGGCTGACCCCGCGTTTGCCCCGGCTGCAGCAGCGTTTTCCGGACATTCAGCTGCGGCTGGTGGCCGAGGACAGCAGCGTGGCCTTGCACGAAGGCGATTTCGACCTGGCCATCGACCTCAACGACGGCAGCTATCCGGGGTTGTTATCCACAGCCCTGCTGGATGAGCAGATATTTCCGGTCTGTGCCCCGGGGCTGTTGCGCGGGCGGCCGCCGTTGCACGGCCCGGCGGACCTGGTGCATTTCCCGTTGCTGCACGACATCACCGCCTGGCGCGGCAGCTATGAGTACGCGGAGTGGGAGTTCTATCTCAATGCCATCGGCTGCGAGGGCGCGGATGTGCGGCGTGGGCACACCTTCAATCGCAACCACCTGACCATCGAGGCGGCGATCGCCGGGATGGGGGTGGCGATTGCCCGGCGTACCCTGCTCAACGATGAGCTGGAGCGCGGCACCCTGATCGTGCCGTTCGGCCTCGCGGTGCCCAATCACAAGCGTTATGTGCTGCTGTATGCGCCGGGTGCGCTGAGCCATCCGGGCGTGCGCGCGGTGCACGACTGGTTGGTGGAGGAGGCGGGGATTTTTCGCAGCCAGCACCCTCTGGGAGAGGGGCAGTTGTGAGTGAAAAAGGCCAGGGACAGAGGCGACCCAACTCCCGACATTAACAGCGCTTTTGCTCCTTGTCCGGCTTTATTTGCGAATAGATATTTATCTTTTTTTAGGGGTTGAATTGTTCCGCGCTCTGCCCAACTCTGTAACCAAGAGGCCGCAAAAAGTACGCCCTCAGGGGCACGCGGTTCCTCTCGCGAGCTAGCTGAAATAAGGGAAGAACTATGCAAATCCAGGTCAATAGCGATAACCATATTCAAAGCAGCATCCGACTGGAGGAGTGGGTACGTACTACCATTGAGAGCACGCTCGAACGCTACGAGGAGGACCTGACCCGAGTCGAGGTTCACCTGCGGGACGAGAACGGCGACAAGCCCGGTCCCCACGATTTGCGCTGCCAACTGGAGGCGCGGCCAAAAGGCCATCAACCGATTTCCGTGACCCACAAAGCCGAATCCCTGGAACTGGCCATCGAAGGAGCGGCCACCAAGCTGGAGAATTCCCTGGAACACCTGTTCGGCCGGTTGCGCAACAAGCGCGCCGCGGCAGCGCCAAGCGCCCGCGAAGGCCAGGCCGACGCCTTGCTTGAAGAGGAATTCCTGGAAAACGAACAGGCCGCGCTCAATAGCTGACGGCTGAGTTACTGTTCAAAAACATGCGCCTGCTGTGCAGCTGATGTTTGTAGGTGCTGGACATCCAATGCAGGCCCTCATTATTGGGGGAGACACATAAAGGCCATCGCTGCGATGGCCTTTTTTTGTAGCTCAACCCAGGCTCATCCTGCTGTGTTCGCGAAAGGTCGTTGGCTGATCGGGCAAATACGGATACCCGCGTGGCAAGGGACTCGACAGTAGGCATTTGGAGTTGATTTCAGATCGCCTCTTGAATATGCCGCACTTCAATAATCAATATTTCCTCGGCTTTCTGGCTCAGGATGTTGCCGATTCGTAGCTTGTTCTGGCTGTCCAGATTTGCATCCCACTCATCGAGCAGGATTATCCGGGCCTTTTGATTCAGTACATGAAGGAGCTTTTGAACCTGACTTTCTCCAGTGGAAAGTGGAGCGTCGGTTTCATGAAAACTTACGTGGTTTGGCAGCAAAATGGACTCGGCAAACTCTGATTTGATCAGTTTTAAAAAAGACGACTTTCCAGAACCATTCTTGCCTGACACGAGAAACCTTCCTTTAAGGCTGGCGATTGTGCGAATGTCATCGAGCAATTGATCAATGGGGATGGTCTTTCCATTCACGGTATTGCAAATCGATATATCTTCGCGAACGACTTGTTTGTTGAGGTTCAGTGGCTCCAATGTATCGGTGAAATTCAACAGATTGCTGATTCTTTTGCAAAAGTATACGTACTTGCTGTTATACAAACTCATTGAGTGAACATTTCCGAATACCTGCAGGGACCGCGGTAAAACCGCAACGATCATCCCCCAAGGGACAGACTGGCTCAGAGGCAGTCCTTGCAGGTATATCAGAATTATTGCGACGGCTATACATATCGGCAAGCACGCGGCCAATTGCTCAAGCCTGGTGTAGTACAGGGAGGATTTAAGGAAGTCCGCGATCAATGATCTGGAAGAAGCCTCCGAGTAGCCAATCATGGATGAGTTTGCATTCAGGTAGTAATCCCAAAGCGAACTTGCACGCTTGACTACGTTGAGCCTCTTCTGTTGTATTTCTGTGGCGGAGACACTTATTCTGCTTTTCATGGCCTTTACCAGAAAGTATGAAATCAGAATGGAGCTTGCCATTAGTATGGCGATGTGGGTCCCGAGCACCCAATAAAATACATAGAGGGTGACTATGATATTGCTATACACGGAAGTCATGCCGAAATAGAGATTGACTGTGCCATCCAGCGTTGTCGGTACTTCACTGCCCAGCCAGCTCTGGACATTCTTGCGGTTTGCTTCAGACGAAAGAGGTTGATTGTGGCGAAGATGCTCGTAAACGGAGAAGATGTATTTCTCCCATAAATCAATCTTGAGCTTTGCAGAAATGAATTCTACTGCGGAACTGATCAGGTATCCCAGCAAGGCAAATGAGAAGAAAAGGATTATCCGAGTCTTTAGCAGTTGGTAGTCTTGCAGCGAAAGAGCCGCGCCAGCCATGGCAATATAATAGGTTGATATGCCCAGGGAGACTTGCTGAGAGATGATCAGCACAATGCCTGAAATGAAATACCTATTGGAGGTAAACATGCGTGGCTCCTTTAAGAGCTACAGTGATGCTGCCGATGATGATAGAGAGCAATGCCAGTCGGAAAAGGCAATCCAAAACTATTTTTATGCTGTATTGCTTGATGATCTTCCTTGAAACAGAAGCCTGGCGCATTTCGTACGCTGAAGATTTGTCGCTTTCGAAGCGACGAACATATGATTTAAGAAACTTCAGTCGGGTAAAAATGCTGTAATGCTTAGGTTCAAGAAAAACTAAGTCCCCCGCGGTAATTTCTCGCATCACAAGAGTTGGGGTGGGTGTTCTCAGAGGGAAAAAGTCAGGGCTGTGAAGGCTTTTTGCATTGCTGTCTTTGTAGAGGGCACCAAGCATTAAAAAGGACTCTACACATTTTACTTTGTTATCTACATGAATTCGTAACAAGGCCTCCAGGTCGAAGTCGTCGGGAAGCAGGATGATCAAGGCACGACCAAGCTTACTATCACTCCGCTTGCTTTCCATGAATCTGATGCATTGTTCTATGAAGGCGGACCAGTCGTGATGGTCATGAAAGTCGGCAAAGCTGAAATACAGCGTTTCGTTTTTAAGAGCGCCAGCGATAAATGGACAGACAGCGCCATTTCGATGCGGGTGTCTGGCTGTCAAGAATTGAGTAACATAAGGCAGTGTCAGTTTGTAGGCTTTTGCCGCGAAGCCAGGGACGCTATCTTCATCAAAGTCGGTAATAGAGTAGAAGTTTGAACTCATATTGATCATGCTCGCTTTCAACCAATTATCAGAACCTCTTTGCAAGCAAAGAGGTTCTCCACTGTCAAACGATCATGTTTACCACTTCCACCCTTCGCAGCCACCGGCTGCGAGAGACTGACTGCAAATGGAGGTTTTAGATATGATTCTCATCAGGATATTTTTCTTCCTGGGTTTGAACTCGATATCTGCACCTCGGTTAGAAAAGGCAACAGAGGTTGGGGACGTAAAGTCGTTTTGCATAGCAAGCTCCAATTGAGGTTGTCCGTGAGATCGATACTCCTGAAAAGGATGGCATCACGTGACTGACTACTGCCTTCAATTCATCGTCATTGCTGTGTGCAACCAACATCGGATTTTTATAGGTTTGATTTGTTATATGGTTATTTCTGAATGACAGGGTGCAAGTTATCAGCGGCTGATTTTTGACGCCGTTGTAATTGATTACTGATCTTTTGGCTTGAACGCCTTGATAAACATGTCGAGCGGAATGATTTGCTGTTCTGTAGGAGCCAGGCTTGCCGGCGATGAAGGCGGCGCGGTGTGTCAGGCCGGACGCTATCGCGAGCAAGCTTCGCTCCTACTGCCAGGTGGTGGCCGTGGATCAGAACGCCACGGAGGTCTGTACGTACAGGGTCCGCGGTTCGCCCACGTACTTGCCTTTGTTGTTGTCGTCGAACGAGCGGGTGAAGTACTGGTGGTTGAAGATGTTCTTCACCCCGATCGCCACGCTCAGGTCCGACAGTTGCGGGCCGAAGTCGTAGGCGGCGCGGCTGCTGAACAGCATGTAGCCGGGAATCCGCCCGGTGCTGCCGTCGGCGCTTTCGGCCCAGGTGTTGGCATTGTCGGCGAACTGGCTGCTCTGGTAGCTGCTGTCGAAGTTCAGCTTCCACGGGCCTTCGGTGTAGCCGATGCCGAGGGTGCCCTTGTGCTTGGACGAGAACGGCACGCGGTTGCCCTTGTTCGGCCCGTCCTCACGGATGGTGGCGTCGACGTAGGCGTAGGTGGCGTACAGATCGAAACCGGCCAGCGCCGGGCTCAGGCCGTCCAGTGCGTAATTGACGCTGGTCTCGATGCCCTGGTGGCGGGTTTCGCCACGGGCGATCACCGAGTCGTTGGTCTGGTTGCTGTCGTACTGGTTGTCGAAGTTGATCAGGAACGCGCCGATCTCCGCCCGCAGGGCGCCGTCGTCATAGCGGGTGCCCAGTTCCCAGGTGCGGGCCTTCTCCGGTTTCACTTCGCCGCTGCTCACGCGGTTGGGCATCTGGCTGTACTGCACGCTGCCGAACGAACCTTCGGTGTTGGCGTAGAGGTTCCAGCTGTCGGTCAGGTGGTACATCACGTTCAGCGCCGGCAGCGCGGTGTTGTAGTCGCCCTTGTATTTGACGTTGGTCAGGTTGTTGGTCTGCTGGGACTCGATCATCTCGTAGCGGATGCCCGGGGTGAGGGTCCACTTGCCGATGTCGATGCGGTCGTCGACGAAGAATGCATTGGCCTCGGTGCCGCCGCGGGTATCGCGGTCGTTGCGGCTGCTGGTGCTGGGCAGTTGCTGGTTGGCGCTGATCGGCGTGCGGTAGCGCAACTCGTGGCCGGCCTCGTTGACGTAGCGGTAGCCGATGCCCAGCTCATGGCTGGTCGGCCCCAGGTCGAAGCCTTGGGCGAAGCGGGTTTCGACGCCGCGCACCCAGTATTCGCGCGGCGACAGCGACAGGAAGCTGCCCTGGTCCAGGTAGCCGCTGCGCAGGGTCTTGGTGAAGAAACTGTTGACGGTGAATTCGCGACGATCTTCCTGGTAGCGATAACCGAAGTTGATCAGCGTGCGGCGGCCCCAGAACTTGTCGTACGGGCGGGTCGACTGATAGGGATCGGCCTTGTAGTCGGCGACGTTCAGGCCGCCGGGCATGTCGGCCTCGCCCTCGTAGTACTGGGCCATGGCGTTGAAGCTGTTGGCGTCGTCGAGTTGGTAGTGGCCCTTGAGGATCAGGTCGTCGATTTGCGTGTCGCTGTGTTCGCGCCAGTCACCGCCACGGGTGCCGGAGTACAGCAGGGCACCGCCCAAGCCGTTGTCGGCGGTGCCGCCGGCCAGCAGGTTGCCGGTGGTCTTGAAACCGTCGTGGCTGGAGGACGGGCTGGTCTCGGTCTGAAAGCCGCCCTTGACCGTGGGTGCATCGGGGATGGCGCGGGTCACGAAGTTGACGATGCCGCCGACGTTCTGCGGCCCGTAACGCACCGCGCCACCGCCACGCACCACATCCACCGCGTCCATGTTGCCCATGCTGACCGGGGCGAAGGACAGCTGCGGCTGGCCATAGGGCGCGAAGGGCACCGGAATGCCGTCCATCAGTACCGTGGAGCGCGAGGCCAGGCGCGGGTTGAGCCCGCGAATGCCGAAGTTCAGCGCCATGTCGTGGCTGCCGGTGCCGTTGTTTTCCGGGGCGTTGACCCCGGGGATGCGGTTGAGCACGTCGCGGGCCTGGGTCGCGCCCTGGCGTTCGAATTCTTCGCGGCGGATCACGTCCCGCGCACCCGGGTGTTCGAAGACGTTGCTCTGCGCCGCGTCGCCCAGCCAGTCGCCGACCACGCTGGAGGCGCCCAGCTCCAGGGCCGCCGGTGCGCCCTCGGCGCTCACCGGTTGCAGGCTGAAGGCATTGTTGCCTTCGGCGCGGGCTTGCAGGCCGGTGCCCTTGAGCAGGGCATTCAGACCTTCTTCGGTGGTGTAGCTGCCTTCCAGGCCCTGGCTCTGCACGCCGCTGGTGACCTGGGAGCCGAAGGAAATCAGCACCCCGGCTTCACGGCCGAACTGGTTCAGGGCGTTTTCCAGCGACGCTGCCGCGATGTGGTAATCGCGCGTCGGGCCGTCGGCGGCGATGGCCAGCGGCAGGGCGGAAAAGCTCAGGCTGGCGCCCAGCAGCAACTGGCGCAGGGTACGGGCAAGGGGCGTAAGGTGAGTGGGGTGCTGGGGCATGGACATCGATCCTGAGAAGGTTGCAGTCAAGGGGGCTTTCCTTCTCTGTCACGCGAGTGCTGGAAAACGGCTCACACAAAATGAAAATAATTCGCACGTCGGAAAAAACATTGAATCGGCGCTGATTTGTAGCCGCTGCCGAAGGCTGCGATCGGCCCCGAAGGGGACGTGCTCTTGAGGCCCTCGAAGGTCCTTCGGACCTTATCGCAGCCTGCGGCAGCGGCTACAGGTTCAGGCGCGGGCCTCGACCGTGACCCAATAACGGGTGAAGCGCCGGACCTTCACCGGCAGGCTGATTTCCAGCAGGTCGAGGATCCGTTCGCTGTCGTCCAGTGGGTAACTGCCGGAGATCAGCAGGTCGGCGACCCGTGGATCGCAGTTGAGCTGGCCGCGACGGTAGCGGCCCAACTCGTCGAGGAAGTCCGCCAGGCGCATATGGGCAGCCACCAGCATGCCCTCGCTCCAGGCGCCGCTGCCGGCGTCCAGCGGCCGCGGGTTGTCCCAGGCGCTGCGGGTGAAGCTCAATTGTTGCCCCTTGCTTACCTGCAATGGTGCTGCCGAATAATCCGACGGGCTGAGGCTGACGTTGCCCTCGAACACCGCCAGCTGGGTGCGCTGGCTGAACTGGCGCAGGTTCAAGCGTGCGCCTTGCGGGCGTAGCAGGCCGTGGGCGCTCTGGATCAGCAGCGGCCGGCGGTCGGCCGCGGCGGTCAGCAGGATCTCCCCGGCCAACAGCCGGATCAGCCGTTGCTGGCCATCGAAACTCACGTCCACCGCGCTGTCGGTATTGAGCTGCAGCTGGCTGCCGTCGCTCAGTTGCAGCGTGCGCCGCTGGCCCACCGGGCTGCGGTAGTCGGCCATCAGCGGGGTCAGCGGATTGTGTTCGCGCAAGCCCCAGGCCGCGGCGGAACCGGCGCCGAGGATCAGCAGCAGTTTCAGCGCCTGGCGCCGGCTGGAGGACTTCGGCGCATTGAGTGCGGCATGGGCCAGGGGCGAAGACAGGCCGCGCAGCCGCTGGTTGACCCGCTGGATATGTTCCCAGGCCCGTTGATGTTCGCTGTGGGCGTCGTGCCACTGCTGCCAGGCCAGTTGCTGGCGCGGGCTGAGCGGCCCCGCCTGCATTTCGAGCAGCCAGTGCACGGCCTGTTCGGCGACCTGGGCGCCGATGTCCGGCGGGCGGGGGAGTGCAGCGTTCATAGGGCGAAGTAGCAGCGCAGGGCTGCCTTGTGCAGGTGGCGCTTGACCGTGGCGATGGAGATCCCCAGTTCGCGGGCGATCTCGCCGTGTTTCAGGCCATCGACCTGGGCCAGCAGGAACGCGCGTTTCACCAGGCGCGGCAAACCGTCGAGCAACTGGTCCAGCTCCATCAGAGTCTGCAGGATGATCGCCTTGTCCTCCTCGGACGGCGCCAGCAGTTCCGGCATCTGCGCCAGCGTGTCGAGGTAGGCCCGTTCCAGGTCCTGGCGCCGGTAGTGGTTGCACAGCACCCGTTTGGCGATGGTGGTGAGGAACGCCCGTGGCTCGACGATCGACGGCGTTTCCCGGGCGCTGAGCACCCGCATGAAAGTGTCCTGAGCCAGGTCGGCGGCGCTGTCGGGGCAGCCGAGCCGACGCCGCAACCAGCCGTTCAGCCAGCTGTGATGGGCGTGATAGAGGACTTCGACGGTAGAGGAGTGAGCCAAGCCGAACGCTCCGGCAGCATGAAAATGCTTAAGAGAACAAGAATTGTTCGCATTGTAGTGGCCTGACATGGCATTGGGCAATCAACCCGGACCGACGGAAGAGCCCTCGGTGGGTTGGTGATTTTTTGCACATGAGAATATTTATCATTAATATTGCGCCGACTTGAGCCCGCATGAGGTATTTGCCAATGCCGGGCTGTCCTGGTTTCAAGGTCGAAACATGAAAAGCAAAGTTGCTGCGATCTCTTTTTCCTATCGTCTGGCCGTGACTTCACGGGTGCTGGCCGCGGTGTTCGGCGGGTACCTGCTGGCGGCGTTGTCCAGCATTTGCATGACCCTGCTGCTCCCTGTGTCCCGCGCCGATGCGGTATTCGGCGGCATGATGGCGTCCTTCCTGTTCTACCTGGTGGCGGTGCTCTGGTGCTTCGCCTGCCGCACGGCCTGGCAGGCCTGGTTCGGGCTGCTGCTGCCAGCGCTGGTGTTGGCGGCGATTTCTGCGTTGGCGTATTGGATGAACCTCTCATGAAGGAGGGATTTCGCCAGTCCATGGCCTGGTTGCACACTTGGGTCGGACTGGTATTCGGCTGGCTGCTGCTGGCGATT
Organism: Pseudomonas sp. GW456-L12; assembly: GCF_059424045.1. NCBI lineage: Bacteria > Pseudomonadati > Pseudomonadota > Gammaproteobacteria > Pseudomonadales > Pseudomonadaceae > Pseudomonas > Pseudomonas sp. GW456-L12. The sequence continues at coordinate 59,059 of NZ_JBWKZA010000008.1, read as the reverse complement.
TTCCTGACTGGCACCCTGGCCTATTTCAAGGATGAAATCAGCCATTGGATGCAGCCCGAAGTGCCGTCGCGCTCGGTCAGCAACGAGAGCAGCGTGATCCTCGCCCAGAGCTACTTGCAGCAGCACGCCCAGGGCGCCTCGCGCTGGTTCATCAACCTGCCCGATGCCCGCGAGCCGGTGTTGTCGGTGATGTGGCAATTTCCGGGCAAGCCCGGCGAGCGCGGCGCCTTCACCCAGAAACTGCTGGACCCGGCCACCGGCGCCGAGCTGCAGGCCCGCAATACCCGCGGCGGCGAATTCTTCTACCGCTTCCATTTCCAGTTGCAGATGCCCTATCCCTGGGGCCGCTGGCTGTCCACCGCGGCGGCCATGCTGATGTTCGTCGCCTTGATCAGCGGCATCATCATCCACAAGAAAATCTTCAAGGACTTCTTCACCTTCCGCCCTCGCAAGGGCCAGCGCTCCTGGCTCGACGGGCACAACGCGGTGGGTGTGCTGGTATTGCCGTTCCATCTGATGATCACCTACAGCAGCCTGGTGATCTTCATGTCGATGGTCATGCCGGCGAGCATCCTGGCCACCTACGGCGAAGACAGCCGGGCACTGTTCAATGAGGCGTTTCCCGCCACCAACAACGCACCGGCCGCGGGCCGGCCGGCGCCGCTGGTGCAGCTCGAACCGCTGTTGCAGCAGGCCCGCGAGCAGTGGCCGGGCGGCCGCGTGGGGCGTATCACGGTGAACAATCCAGGGGATGCCAATGCCTCGGTGAATGTCATGCGCCACGGTGGCGACCAGGTGGTTCGCGATTTTGGCAGTGCGGTTTCGTTCGACGGCGTCAGTGGCAAGCTGCTGCAGGTTGCCCCGCCGCAGTCGCCGATCGTCGCTATCCGAGGCGGTTTCTACGGGCTGCACATGGGCCTCTTCGCCGGGCCGCTGCTGCGCTGGCTGTACTTTATCTGCGGCCTGGCCGCCACCGCGATGATCGGCACCGGGCTGGTGATCTGGCTCGGCAAGCGCCAGCTCAAGCATGCCAAGAGCGGCGTGACGCCCTTCGAGTTGCGGCTGGTGGAAGTGCTGAACATCGCCAGCATGTCCGGCCTGGTGCTGGCTGTCGCCGCCTTCTTCTGGGCCAACCGTCTGTTGCCGGTGAGCCTCGCCGGGCGGGCGGACTGGGAAGTGAACAGCTTCTTTATTGTCTGGGGCCTGAGCCTGCTGCACGCCGCGCTGCGTCGCGGGCGCAAGGCCTGGGTCGAGCAGTTGGGCCTGGCGGCGTTGCTGCTGGCCAGTGTGCCGCTGCTCGATGCGCTGACGGTGCCCGATGTGCTGGATGGTTTCCTGGTGCACGGCGACTGGGTCCGGGCCGGGTTCGACCTGACCTGCCTGGCGGCGGGGCTGTTCCTGGCCTGGGCGGCCTGGAAGATGTCGCGTCCTGCCTATCCCACCGCCGCCGCCCGCTCGCGACGGGCCACCCTTGAAACCGAGGTGAACTGAATGCTCCTGGCGCTGCTGCTGTGTTACCCCGGATTTGCCGGGTTGTGCCTGTCGATGGACCGTCACCACGCCGAACTCCTGGGCTACAAACCCACGGCCCAGCGCCGCAGTGGCCTGCGCCTCGGCGGCTGGTTGCTGCTGGCGGGTTCGCTGTGGGCGGCGATCGCGGCGGCTGGCTGGGCTTTTGGCCTGGTGCAGTGGTGCGCGGCCCTGATGCTCAGCGCCTTGTCGCTGGTGCTGTTGTTGCCTTATCAGCCGCGCCTGGCGCTGCTGGCGGCCGGGCTGGGGTTGCTGGTCAGTCCGCTGGCCGCCTTGGCGCAATGAGCGCTGCGCAACGTCCGGCCTGAGGCGCCGGCTGCGATTGTTCGTTGACACGGGCCCCTCGCCAATCGTTATCTGGGCGCCCGCCGCAGCCGCAAGGCTGTCGGCGGTGGGTTCGAGGTCATCAAGGAAATACCTTTCTCATGGGTTCAGTACATCGTTTTTACACTCGCGGGCTGGGGTTGTTCCTGGCCTTGTCGCTGGCGGCTTGCGCCAGCCATCCCGGCGCCCGGTACGCCGCCGACCTGGATCAGGTCCTCGCCGACCCGGCGCTCCAGGGCGCCACGGTATCGCTGACGGTGCGCGATGCCGAGAGCGGCGCGGCCTTGTATCAGCACAACCCCGACAGCCGCCTGATCCCGGCTTCGAGCCTCAAGCTGCTGACCACCGCCGCCGCGCTGGACGTCCTCGGCCCCGACTACCGTTTCGCCACCGCGGTGCTGGGCGATGGTGCGCAACAGGGCGAGCGGCTGCACGGCAATCTCTACCTGCGCGGCTCCGGCGACCCGAGCATGCAGGCCAAGGATTATCAGGAGCTGGCGGCGGCGGTGGCGCGTACCGGCATTCGTCAGGTCGCGGGTGACCTGGTGCTCGACGACACCGCCTTCGACGATCAACGACTTGGCGTCGATTGGGCCAGCGACGATGAAAGCCTGTATTACGCGGCGCAGATTTCCGCGCTCAATATTTCTCCCAACGACGACTTCGACGCCGGCAGCGTACTGGTTGCGGTAACGGCACCGACGGTGCCGGGAGCGCCGCTGGCGGTTCGCGTCAGCCCGGAAAACCGGCTGATGAGCTTGCGCAATCAGGGCCGGGTCGGGACGGCGGACAGCCTGCAGGTCGGTCGTGAGCATGGCAGCAATCTGCTGCTGGTCAGTGGCGCCTTGCCGCCGGGGCAGTCGCGGCGCAATTGGGTCAGCGTGTGGGAACCGACCCGCCTGGTGGCGGACGTGTTCCAACAAGCGCTGGCCGAGCAGGGCGTGACGGTGCAGGGCCAGGTGCGCCTCGGCCAGCCCACGGCGCCTGCCGCCCGGGTGTTGGCCAGCCACTCGTCGATGCCGCTGGCGGGCCTGATCACGCCCTTGCTCAAGCTGTCGAACAACAACATGTCCGAGGTGCTGCTCAAGGCCATGGGCCGCAAGACCGCCAATGCCGGCACCGCCGCTGCCGGGGTGGCGGCCATCGAGGGCTTCCTGCGGCGCCAGGGCCTGAGCCCGCAAGGGTTGGTGCAGGTGGACGGTTCCGGGCTGTCGCGGCGCAACCAGATTTCCAGCCAGAGCCTTAGCGACCTGTTGCTGGTGGCGCGCAAGCAACCCTGGTTCGCCACCTGGTACGCGGCGCTGCCGGTGGCTGGCGATGCCCAGCGCATGACCGGCGGCACCCTGCGTTATCGCCTGCAAGGCACCGGGGCTGTGGATAACCTGCACGCCAAGACCGGCTCGATGCAGGGCGTGTCGTCGCTGTCCGGGTATCTGCGAGCGGCCGATGGTCGCCGGTTGGTGCTGGTGATGCTATCGAACAACTACCGTGCCGACGGCGCGCAGATCAAGGCCCTGGAAGACCGGGTGACGCGGGTGCTGTTGCAGTAAAAGCCTGGAACGACGGAGGGTAACCGATACACCGTCTTCGCGGGCAAGCCTCGCCCCTACAGACGCCGCGTTCGTAGGAGCGAGGCTTGCCCGCGAAAAGGTGCGACGCGGTACGCCTGCCGATCACTCGCCGTCAGCCGAGAAACGCCTGGCGATATTCCCCGGGCGTGCCGCCCAGGGCCTGGCGAAAGCGGTTGGTGAAGTGGCTGGCGCTGGCGAAGCCGCAGGCCAGGGCAATCTCACCCAGGGGCAGGCGGGTGCCGCGCAGCAGGTCGCGGGCATGCTTCAGGCGTCGCGCCAGCAGGTATTGATGGGGTGGCAGGCCGAAGCTTGCGCGGAACATCCGCGCGAAGTGGTATTCCGACAAGGCGCAGCGCGCGGCCAGTTGCCCGAGGCTGATCGGCTCGGCCAGTTGGCTGTCGATGTATTCCACCAGTTGCCGACGCTGATGCGCCGCCAGCCCGCCCTTGAGGCGCAGGCCCTGGCGCTGGCCGACCTGGGTCAGCAGGGCATGGCTGAGCATCTCGTGGGCCAGGCTGCTGGTCAGCAGGCGCTCGCCGGGCTCGTCCCAGTTCAGCTGGATCAGTTGCCGAAAGCGCCTGGCCTGCTGCGGGTCGTCGAGGAAGGTGGTTTCCTGCAATTGCAGTTCGCGGGGTTCGCGGTCCAGCAGGGTCACGCAGCCCAGGGCGAATTGTTCCGGGCTGAAATACAGGTGGGCCAGGCGGATCCCGCCATTGATCACCCAGGCAGACTGGTGCTCGGCGGGCAGGATGCATAGTTTGTCCGGGCCGCCCTTGGTCCCCGGCTGGCCGCGGCGAAAGGTCCCGGTGCCGCCGGCGATGTAGCACGACAGGGTGTGATGGCTCGGCGCTTCGTAGTCCTGGGCGTCGTGATGGTTGCTCCACAAGGCTGCGGCCAGGCCGTCACCGAGCTCGGCGCTGTGCTCCAGGCGAGCATTGGGCGAGCGGTTCAGGGCTTGAAAGACTTGCAGGGTTTCCAGTGCGGGCATGGCGGTCAGGTCTGAAATTGAACGGCATTCTGTAGCCGCTGCCGATAGGCTGCGATAAGGCCGAAGGCCTTCAGCGAACTCAAGGGCACGTCTCCTGCGGAGCCGATCGCCGCCTGTCGGCAGCAGCTACATGATGTTCTGCATCCTACTCCGTGGGCGGCGCGCTGCCAGCCTGGCAACCGACAAAAGCGCAAGTTTATGCAAGCGCCCGGGCACGCAATGGCCTGAGACTGGGTTGCCCTGCACAGGAGTCCCGCGCCATGAACCTCTCGCTTTATTTGCTCACCGTCCTGATCTGGGGCACCACCTGGATTGCCCTCAAGTGGCAGCTGGGAGTGGTGGCGATTCCGGTGTCCATCGTCTATCGCTTCGCCCTGGCGGCCCTGGTGCTGTTCGTCATGCTGCTGCTCAGCCGCAAGCTGCAGGTGATGAACCGCCGCGGGCACCTGATCTGCCTGGCCCAGGGGCTGTGCCTGTTCTGTATCAACTTCATGTGCTTCCTGCACGCCAGCCAGTGGATTCCCAGCGGCCTGGTGGCGGTGGTGTTTTCCACGGCGACCCTGTGGAACGCCCTGAATGCCCGGGTGTTCTTCGCCCAGAAGATCGCCCGCAACGTACTGCTGGGCGGGGCGTTGGGGCTGCTGGGGCTGGGCCTGCTGTTCTGGCCGGAACTGGCGGGCCATAGCGCCAGCCCGCAAACCCTGCTCGGCCTGGGCCTGGCGCTGTTGGGCACCTTGTGTTTCTCGGCGGGCAACATGCTTTCCAGCCTGCAGCAGAAAGCCGGCCTCAGGCCGCTGACCACCAACGCCTGGGGCATGGCCTATGGCGCGGCGATGCTGGCGGGCTACTGCCTGGTCAAGGGCATCCCTTTCGATATGGAGTGGAACACGCGCTACATCGGCTCCTTGCTGTATCTGGTGATCCCGGGGTCGGTGATCGGCTTCACCGCCTACCTGACCCTGGTCGGCCGCATGGGCCCGGAGCGGGCGGCCTACTGCACCGTGCTGTTCCCGGTGGTGGCGCTGAATGTCTCGGCCTTCGCCGAAGGTTACCAGTGGACCGCCCCGGCGCTGGCCGGGCTGGTCCTGGTGATGCTGGGCAACGTGCTGGTGTTCCGCAAGCCCAGACTTGTGCCTGCATCTGCATCCGGATTTGAATCTGAATCTGTAGCCGCTGCCGAGCCTGCGAGGCTGCGAACGGCGGCGCAGCCGTCGCAAAACCAGGCGACCTGATTCTGCAGGTCTATCGCTGAAGGTCCTGCGGACCTTTTCGCAGCCTCGCAAGCTCGGCAGCGGCTACAGGGTGTGTGGGCGGCAGGGCTTCTGTAGAAGCGAAGCTTGCTTGCGATGGCGGCACCTCAGGCACAGCGCGTGGTTCCTGGAGCGGGCAATCGAGCGTCGGCCGGCCGCTCCTACAGAGGACAGCGCGGGTTTCAGCCTTTCCACACCTGCGGGTTGACCAGGTCCTGCGGGCGCTCGCCGAGCAGGGCGCTGCGCAGGTTGGCCAGGGCGCGGTTGGCCATGGCGTCGCGGGTTTCATGGGTGGCCGAGCCGATGTGCGGCAGGGTCACGGCGTTTTTCAGCTGGAACAACGGCGACTCGGCCAGCGGTTCCTTCTCGTAGACGTCCAGGCCGGCGCCGCGAATCGTGCCGTTCTGCAGGGCTTCGATCAGCGCCGGCTCGTCCACCACCGGGCCGCGGGAGATGTTCACCAGGATCGCGCCCGGCTTCATCAGCGCCAGTTCGCGGTGGCTGATCAGGTGCTTGGTCTTTTCGCTCAACGGCACCACCAGGCAGACGAAATCCGCTTCGGCCAGCAACTGCTCGAGGCTGCGGAACTGCGCGCCCAGTTCCTGCTCCAGCGCGGGCTTGCGGCTGTTGCCGCTGTAGATCACCGGCATGTTGAAGCCCAGGCGCCCGCGTCGGGCGATGGCCGCGCCGATATTGCCCATGCCGACAATCCCCAGGGTCTTGCCATGCACATCGCAACCGAACAGCGGCGCGCCGACGCTGGCCTGCCATTGCCCGGCCTTGGTCCAGGCGTCCAGTTCGGCGACGCGCCGGGCGCTGCTCATCAGCAGGGCGAAGGCCAGGTCGGCGGTGCTTTCGGTGAGCACGTCCGGGGTGTTGGTGAGCATGATCCCGCGTTCGTTGAAGTAGGCCAGGTCATAGTTGTCGTAGCCCACCGAGACGCTGGAGACCACTTCCAGCCGGCTGGCGTTTTCCAGTTGCGCGCGACCCAGCTTGCGACCGACGCCGATCAGGCCGTGGGCGTGGGGCAGGGCTTCGTTGAATTGCGCGCCGATATCGCCCTGCTTGGGGTTGGGCACTATCACCTCGAAGTCCTGGCGCAGGCGCTCGATCATGTCCGGGGTGATGCGGCTGAAGGCAAGTACGGTCTTTTTCATCGCGGGAAAGCTCGTCAGGCAGAGGAGAATGCCAAGCAAGCTAACATTCCCCACGGGCTTTTTGTAGCGGCTGCGCAGGGCCAGAAGATTCTGCGAATGTAGCCGCTGCCGCAGGCTGCGATCGGCCGGCACGGCCGTGACGTTCCAGCAGCCGCAGGAGGTCCTGCGGACCTTTCGCAGCCTGCGGCAGCGGCTACAGGGGGATACCTGAGAAAGCCCCGATCAAGGGGCCAGGCGCACGCCGCTGAGTCCGCCGCTCAGTTCATAGGCCGTCAGCTCCGCCTGATGGGCGGCGAGAATCTCCGGCAGGGTGTTGCGCAGGTACTCGACCCAGGTCTTGATCTTGGCGTCCAGGTACTGGCGCGACGGGTAGATGGCGTACAGGTTCAGCTCCTGGGAGCGGTACTTGGGCATGACCCGCACCAGGGTACCGTTGCGCAGGCCCTCGATGGCCGCGTACACCGGCAGCACGCCCAGGCCCATGCCGCTGGTGATCGCGGTTTTCAGCGCGTCGGCGGAGTTCACCAGGAACGGCGAGCCGTTGAGGGTGACCCCTTCCTGGCCCTCGGGGCCGTCGAACAGCCATTTGTCCAGGGCGATCACCGGGCTCACCAGGCGCAGGCAGGCGTGGTTCGACAGGTCGCTGGGGCTGCTCGGGCAGCCATTGGCTTTCACGTAGGCCGGCGAGGCGCAGACGATGCTGTAGGTGATGCCCAGGCGCTGGGAGACGAAACCCGAGTCCGGCAGCTCGCTGGCCAGCACGATGGACACGTCGTAACCCTCGTCCAGCAGGTCCGGCACGCGGTTGGCCAGGGTCAGGTCGAAGGTCACGTCCGGGTGCGACTTGCGGTACCGGGCGATGGCGTCGATCACATAGTGCTGGCCGATGCCGGTCATGGTGTGCACTTTCAACTGCCCGGACGGCCGCGCGTGGGCATCGCTGGCCTCGGCCTCGGCTTCTTCGACGTAGGCCAGGATCTGCTCGCAGCGCAGCAGGTAGCGCTTGCCGGCCTCCGTGAGCGCGATGCGGCGAGTGGTGCGGTTGAGCAAGCGGGTTTGCAGATGGGCCTCCAGATTGGAGACCGCGCGCGAGACATTCGCCGTGGTGGTGTCGAGCTGGACGGCGGCAGCGGTGAAGCTGCCGGCTTCGGCGACACAGCTGAAGGCACGCATGTTTTGCAAAGTGTCCATGGGGTGCTCTCTGGGGAGATGGCAAATTGTGACACGAAGTAACAGATTGTTGGCTATTGCACCAAGGGATTATCGCGCGAACGGTAATAAAGATTCACAGGAATCCCAGCTTATCGCCGTAAAGCCCGCCGCCTAGAATTGCGCCGATCTGTAGGGGCCGGCTGCCGGAGCCCGTGCAATGCGGTGGCTCAGTGACACCGTCTCGCGAGCAAGCTCGCTCCTACAGGGATCCGCCTTCTCCCTATTTCAGGAATTCGCAGCAGTGCCGCGTCGCATCAGCAGAGAGCTGAAGACTCTCAGTGTTTGGGCTTTATCGTTAGCAATCAGCGGCTGCATCGGAACCGGGGGCATTGCCCCACAGGGCAAGGCACTACCGGCCAATACACTGGCCACCGACGAGGCGATCCAGAGCGCCGCGCGCGACGCCCGCTGGCCCGCCGCCCAATGGTGGCAGGCCTATGGCGATGCGCAGCTGAACCACTGGGTGACCCTGGCCGTGCAGGGCAGCCCGAGCATGGCCATGGCCGCCGCCCGGGTGCGCCAGGCGCGTGCCATGGCCGGCATCGCCGAGTCGGCCGAGTCGCTGCAGATCAAGGGCGACGCTACCCTCAAGCGCCACAACTGGCCCACCGATCAGTTCTACGGCCCGGGCGAACTGGCCAACAGCACCACCTGGGACAACAACGCCGCGCTCGGCTTCAGCTACGCCCTCGACCTCTGGGGCCGGGAAAGCAATGCCAGCGAGCGTGCCGTGGACCTGGCGCACATGAGCGCCGCCGAGGCGCGCCTGGCCCAGCTGGAACTGCAGAACAATGTCGTGCGCGCCTATATCCAGCTGTCGCTGCAATACGCCCAGCGCGACATCGTCCTCGCCACTCTGAAGCAGCAGGAACAGATCCTCGAACTGGCGCAAAAGCGCTTGGCCGGCGGCATCGGCACCCACTTCGAAGTCAGCCAGGCGCAGACTCCGCTGCCGGAAACCCATCGCCAGCTGGACGCCCTGGACGAAGAAATCGCCCTGGGTCGCAACCAGATCGCTGCCCTGGCCGGCAAGGGACCGGGGGCGGGCGCGCAGTTGCAACGGCCGAGCCTGTCCCTGGCCGCGCCGCTGAAACTGCCGTCGGCGCTGCCCGCCGAACTGCTCGGCCAGCGCCCGGACGTGGTCGCCAGCCGCTGGCAGGTGGCGGCCCAGGCCCGCGGCATCGATGTCGCCCACGCCGGCTTCTACCCCAACGTCGACCTGGTGGGCAGCCTCGGCTACATGGCCACCGGCGGCGGGGCGCTGGAGTTCCTCACCGGCAAGAAGCTCAACTACAACGTCGGCCCGGCCATCAGCCTGCCGATCTTCGACGGCGGCCGCCTGCGCGCCGAGCTGGGCGAGGCCGCGGCCGGTTATGACATCGCCGTGGCCCACTACAACCAGACCCTGGTCAACGCCCTGAAGAACATCTCCGACCAGTTGATCCGCCGCGAGTCCATGGACAAGCAGGCCGAGTTCGCCGCCGAGTCGGTGGCGTCGGCGCAGAAGACCTACGACATCGCCATGGTCGCCTTCCAGCGCGGCCTCACCGACTACCTCAATGTGCTCAATGCCCAGGGCATGCTGTTCCACCAGCAGCAGATCCAGCAGCAGGTCCAGGCCGCGCGCCTGAGCGCCCATGCCGAGCTGGTGACGGCCCTGGGCGGCGGCCTGGAGGCGGGGCGCGATGTGCCCGAGGACAGCCGGACCCAACCGAGCAAGACCCCGGCGGCGCTGACCCTGCTTGACCATTAACAGCCGAGCACTCGGCACCGACTACACAAGCACCGACTACCGAGTAAGACCCGATGACTCCCTTGCCTGCTCCCTTGCGCTGGCTGTACTCCCTTGAATGGCGCCGGGGTTTCTTCGACTGGGCACGCAGCGACGGCGTGACCTGGGTCTATATCTTCAAGGTCCTGGCCGCCGCGTTCCTCACCCTGTGGCTGGCCATGCGCCTGGAGTTGCCGCAACCGCGCACGGCAATGATCACCGTGTTCATCGTCATGCAGCCGCAGAGCGGCCAGGTGTTCGCCAAGAGCTTCTATCGGTTTCTCGGCACCCTGGCCGGGTCGGCGGTGATGGTGGCGCTGATCGCCCTGTTCGCCCAGAACACCGAACTGTTCCTTGGGTCGCTGGCGATCTGGGTCGGCATCTGCTCGGCCGGCGCCGCGCGTTATCGCAACTTCCGCGCCTACGGCTTCGTGCTGGCCGGCTACACCGCGGCGATGGTCGGCTTGCCGGCCCTGGCCCATCCGGACGGGGCCTTTATGGCGGCGGTATGGCGGGTGCTGGAAATCTCCCTGGGGATTCTCTGCTCGACCCTGGTCAGCGCCGCGATCCTGCCGCAGACCGCCAGCGCGGCGATGCGCAACGCCTTGTACCAGCGCTTCGGGGTGTTCGCCCTGTTCGTCACCGACGGTTTGCGCGGCCGCAGCCAGCGCGACGTGTTCGAGAGCGGCAACGTGCGTTTCATCGCCGAAGCGGTGGGCCTGGAAGGCCTGCGCAGCGTCACCGTCTTCGAAGACCCGCACATGCGTCGGCGCAACGGCCGCCTGAGCCGTTTGAACAGCGAGTTCATGGGCATCACCACCCGTTTCAACGCCCTGCACCAGTTGCTCGAACGCTTGCGCAACAGTGCCGCTGAGTATGTGCTGGCGGCGACCAAACCGGGGTTGCAGGACCTCGCCGAACTGCTGGACGGTTTCTCCGGCCGCGCCCTGACCAGCCCCGATGCCGCGCGCCTGGCCGAGCAACTGGCGAGCTACAAGGCCGAGCTGCCAACGCGGGTGCGCAGCATGCGCGCGCTGTTCCAGGAGCACGAACCGAGCGATGCCGAGCAGCTGGATTTCCACACCGCCTATGAACTGCTCTATCGCTTTGTCGACGAGCTGCACAGCTACGCCCAGACCCACGCGTCCCTGGCCGAACACAGCCATGAACGCGAGCGCTGGGACGAGCCCTTCACCCCGCAGACCAACTGGCTGGCCTCAGCCGCCTCGGGCATCCGCGCCTCCTTTATCCTGATTGTGCTCGGCAGCTACTGGGTCGCCACCGCCTGGCCCAGCGGCGCCACCATGACCCTGATCGCGGCGGCCACCGTCGGCCTCTCGGCCGCCACGCCGAACCCGAAACGCATGGCCTTCCAGATGGCCTGCGGCACCTTGATCGGGGCCGTGGTCGGCTTCGTCGAGATGTTCTTCGTGTTCCCCTGGATCGACGGTTTTCCACTGCTGTGCGTGATGCTGGCGCCGGTGATCGTGCTCGGTTCGTTCCTCGCTTCCCGCCCGCAGTACGCCGGGGTCGGCCTGGGGCTGCTGATCTTCTTCAGCACCGGTTCGGTGCCGGACAACCTGACCGTCTACAACCCCTACGCCTTCATCAACGACTACATCGCCATGGTCATGGGCATGCTGGTCTGCGCCGCCGCCGGGGCGATCATCCTGCCGCCCAACAGCCGCTGGCTATGGCGCCGCCTGGAGCAGGACCTGCGTGGCCAGGTGGTATACGCCATCAGCGGCAAGCTCAAGGGCCTGGCGTCGAGCTTCGAAAGCCGCACCCGCGACCTGCTGCACCAGGCCTATGGCCTGGCGGCGGGGCAGCCACAGGTGCAGCGCGAGCTGCTGCGCTGGATGTTCGTAGTGCTGGAGGTGGGCCACGCCATCATCGAGCTGCGCAAGGAACAGGCGATCCTCCCGGTACACCCGGCCTACGCCGAATCCCAGCCGTGGCGCCAGGCGATCCGGGTCATGGGCCGTTCGCTGGTGCGGCTGTTCCTGCAACCGAGCCAGAGCAATCTTGCGCGCTCGCTGGTCGCGGTCGATCACGCGATCGGTCGGGTCCAGGCCAGCGACGAACCCTTCGCCCCGCACTTCGATACCTCGGTCTTGCGCCGGGTGAAGAGCTACCTGCACTTCATCCGCAGCTCATTGCTCGACCCGCAATCGCCGCTGGCCGCCTACGCCGCACAGCCCGTACAGGCCCCGACCCAAGGACTTGAACATGCCTCGTGAAATCGCCTTCCACGGCGTGTACATGCCGACCATGACCCTGATGTTCTTCATTGCCGCGGCCCTGGCCTGGGCCCTGGACCGGTTCATCTCAGGTTATGACCTGTACCGTTTTTTCTGGCACCCGGCGCTGCTGCGCCTGAGCCTGTTCTGCTGTCTGTTCGGCGCCATGGCGCTGACTGTCTACCGTTGAGAGTCCTTTGATGAAAAAGTTTTTCAGCCTGCTCGCGACCCTGCTGGTGCTGGCCCTGGCCCTGTGGATCGGCCGCACCTTGTGGGTGCATTACATGAACACGCCGTGGACCCGCGACGGCCGGGTGCGCGCCGACATCATCAACGTCGCCGCCGACGTCACCGGGGAAGTGGTGGACGTGCCGGTGCGCGACAACCAACTGGTGAAAAAGGGCGACCTGCTGATGCAGATCGACCCCGAGCACTACCAGATCGCGGTCAAGCAGGCGCAGTCGCTGGTGGCTTCGAGAAAGGCCACCTGGGAGATGCGCAAGGTCAACGCCCACCGCCGCGCCGACCTGGACAACCTGGTGATCTCCAAGGAGAACCGCGACGACGCCAGCAACATCGCCGACTCGGCCCTGGCCGACTACCAGCAGGCCCAGGCGCAACTGGAGGCCGCCGAGCTCAACCTCAAGCGCACCCAGGTGCGCGCCGCGGTCGACGGCTACGTGACCAACCTCAACGTGCACCGCGGCGACTACGCGCGCATCGGCGAACCGAAGATGGCGGTGGTCGACAGGCATTCGTTCTGGGTCTACGGCTTCTTCGAGGAAACCAAGCTGCCCCATGTGCGCGTCGGCGATAAGGCCGAGATGCAGCTGATGAGCGGCGAGGTGCTCAAGGGCCATGTGGAGAGTATTTCCCGCGGCATCTACGACCGCGATAACCCGGAAAGCCGCGAGCTGATCGCCGACGTCAACCCGACCTTCAACTGGGTGCGCTTGGCTCAGCGCGTGCCGGTGCGCATCCATATCGACGAGGTGCCGGAAGGCGTGCTGCTGGCGGCGGGGATTACCTGCACGGTGGTGGTGAAGGAGGGTGGGGAGTAGCCCGCTTCACAGGGGTATTTGTGGCCAAGGCCGGGTTGTGGCGAGCAGGCAAGCTCCTCGCCACAGGCCTGGTTAGCGGTAGGTTTTGTTGACGATCGACAGTGCCTGCTCGATGGTTTCGGCGACGGACAGTTCGTCGTCTTTCATCACCGCGACGATTTTCTTGTCCTGCGCGATGTCCACGCCGGGCTTTTTCAGTTGAGCCTGGCGATTCACCACGATGTAGCTCAGGACATGGCCACGACCCTTGACGAACGGCAGGTCGATGGCCTTGAACATGCTTTGCTTGACGTAGTTGTAACGCTCGGCGGACGACAGGCCCTTAAAGGTGTCCGGGTAGTCCTGATAGATCTCGGCAGAGTAACGGCCGACGTCTTCTTCCCGCGCTTCGGCGTACAGGGCTTGTTTGCTGGTGACCTGGCCGGTGAGTTGGGTGTAGCGCTGGTCACCGTCGGCGATCTGTGCGGCGCTCATTCTGGCTTTCAAGGCATCGGCTGCGGTGGTGTCATCGGCCTTGGCCATGATTCGGGTCCAGGCATAGGCGGCGCTCAGGTTGCCTTGTTCCTCGTACTTTTCGATCAGGTCCTTTTGCGCTTCGGGGTAGCCGTGCCGGGCCGAGCGCTCCAGCCAGCGCAGGGCCAGGGCCGTGTCCTGTTTGGCGCTGGTATTGCCGTAGTTGTAGGCCTGGTACAGGCCATATTCGGCGCACCAGTCGTTCTGCAGCGCCGAGTAAGCCATGTAGTTGAAGGCTTCGGTATTGCGCTGTTCATCGGTTTTGCTTTCATCCTGACCGGCAATCATCGACAGGTAGCAGAACGCGCGAGGGTGTTTCGGCGCGGCCAGCACCATGCAGGTTTTCGCAGCATCGAGCTCCTGGTTTTCGTACAGCAGGAAGCCGACGCCGAACAGAATGTCGCTGTCCATTTGAGCATTGCACTGTTCGTTGCTGGCAACAGTTGGCAATACGTTTTGCAGGGTCAACTTGGGCAGTGTGTCGTTGAGGGACGATTCTTTATCGGCGGTTTTATCGGATGCGGTAGTACAGCCGGCCAGCAACACGGTCAATGCCAGTGGCAGCACGTTGAACAGTTTCAATGGATATTCCCTGATCTGCGATTGAATGAAGAGGCGCATGGAATGAAGCAGGGACAGGACGGGAGAGGGGGAGCTTGAGCAGTTCCATGCTTTCAGTGTCGATGCCAGCGATTCCATGCTGTGTTGAGCGCAAACGCTCAAGAGCGCGCATTCTACTGGGATTGCGAGGGGGCACAACCGAAACCGCAGCATCTGTTTGGCCACGGCAAAGGGCTCTTGAGCCTTGCGCACGCGACGCCTCGGCGGTGCTTCAAAAGAAGTAGCGCCAGCCTCTCAAGCTATTGCTTGCGCTTGGCCAGGATGGTTTTGGCCTTGGTCACGGTGTCTTCCACGCTCAGGTCATCGTCGATCAGCAAGGCATGTAGCGCCGGGTCCTGCCACAGGTCCACGGCCGGCCCGGTACTTTGCACAAGGCGGGAAATCAAGGCGTAGGCCACCACTTGGCCGCGCGTGTGGAACTTCGGGTAGAGGTCCAGCATGTCCACCAACTGGGCCACGAAAGCATGCCGTTGCATAGGGGACATGCCCTCGAATACCTCCGGGTGGCTGTAGTACAGATCCCCTGAGCTCAGGGCGATGAGGTCCTTGCGCAGCGCCTGCTCAATATCCTTTTCGGGGGTGAGTTGGCTGAGCAGCTGGGTGTAGTGCTGCTCGCCCTCGGCCATTTGCCGAGGGCTCATTTTGCGCTTCACTGCCTCGATTGTTTTTGCCTCATTCAGGACCCTGGCCCAGGCATAGGCCACCGGGAAATTGTCCTGTTCGCTGCTCCAACGCACCATGTCCTGTTGCGACTCCTGGTCGCCGTGCCGAGCGGCGCGCTCAAGCCAGCCCATGGCCAATTCCTTGTTCGGTGGATGGTCCAGCTTGCCAACGCTGTAGATGTCGTACAGGCCTGCTTCCGCGCAGGATTCATTGTGCTTGGCGGCGTAGGCGATATAGTTGAAGGCTTCGCTTTTGTCGTAGTCGTTTTGCCTGGCGCCGACAATGCTGCCCAGGATGCACAAGCTCGTGGTGTAGCGGGGGGCGGCCATGATCAGGCAGCTGCGGGCCATTTTTATTTCCTTGCTCGCCAGCAAGGTACGGCCTGCGCCATACAGTACCTCGTCCTCATTGATCAGGCGGATGCCGAGGCCGAGCAGCAATTCGCTGTCCATCTCCGGTGTGCAGTACTGGTTGGCCTCGACCTTGGGCAGGATCTGTTCGAGGCTCAGGTCCGGCAGGGAGTTATTGAGCTTTTCGTCCGGTGACGAGGCATTGCAGCCCAGCAGCAGAGTGAAGATAGCCAAGGGCAGCAGGCTACGAGATTTCAATGGAGAGTCCCTGAGGTTCAATCGTAAAAGGGAGGACGCCAAGAGGGCATGAGCAGGGGCGGGGTGCAGCCGTTCCGTGCTTGAGGTGCCGCTTCCTTGCGATTGGAGTGCGGGCATTCTACTGGGATTGCCTGGGTGAACAACCTGACCCCGCCCCCTTGCAGGAGCCGGCACCTACAAGACAGCGGCCATGTATAAGGCCCCTGTAGGCGCGGCCGGCGGTGTTCCCGCTGTTACAGGGCGGCCTGGCCGAGGATCACGTCGGCTTTCTTCACGGCATCCGCCACTTCCAGCTCTTTATCGCTGAGCAGTTCCACGATCTGCGGGTTCTGCAGCACATCGACGCCGGCCTGCTTCAATTGCGCCTGCCGCGCGATGATCACATAAGCGTACAGCTGGCCACGGGTGCTGAACTCGGGGCGGCCGCTCACCGTGGCCACGGCCTGCTCCATGAGGGCATGACGCTCGGCCACCGAGAGGCCCTTGAAGGTCTCGGGGTATTCCATATGGATGTTCGCCGAGTACACCGCGATGTTCTCCTCGCGGGCTTCCTTGCGCACTGCGTCCTTGCTGGTGACGATCTTGCCCAGTTGCTCGAAACCCTGTTCGCCTTCGCTGATTTGCTGCGGGTTCATCCGTTGTTTCAAGGCGTCGATCTGTGCGCTGTCATCCAGGACCCTGGCCCAGCTGTAGGCCAGCGGCAGATTGTTCTTGTTGCTGTGCAGGCGCACCAGGGTCTGTTGCGCGTCCGCGTCGCCATGGCGCGCGGAACGCTCCAGCCAGCGCAGGCCCAGGTCGCTGTCCGGGGTCTGCCCGCGCATGCCGTAGGTGAAGTTCTGGAACATGCCGAACTCGGCGCAGGAGTCGTTCTTCCGCGCGGAATAGGCCATGTAGCCGAAGGCTTCGCGGTCGCGCTCGGCGCTGTCCTTGCTAGTGTCCTGTTCCGCGATGCTCGCCAGGTAGCACAGGGCCCGGTCGTGGGTGGGCGCGGCCATGATCAGGCAACTGCGGGCTTGCTCGGGTTTATCGTCGTTGTACAACTGGTAGCCGATGCCATACAGCAGATCGCTGTCCAGCTTGGGGTTGCAGTACTCGTTGGCGACGGCTGGCGGCAACAGCTCCTTGAGGCTGAGCTGGGGCAGGGTGGCGTTCAGCTCCTCGTCTGGCGATGGCGCGCAGCCGATGAGCGCGGTGGCCAATACCAGCGGCAGCAAGTGTTGAGGTTTCAATGGATATTCCCTGATCGACGATTGAGTGACGGCGAGCATGGAAGAGGGGGGAGTTTCAGCGGTTCGCCAGCGATCCATGCGGCCTGATCGAGGCCCTGGGAGCCTCGAGTGCGCGCATTCTACTGGGATTGGGAGAGGGTACAACCTAGGCTACTAAAAGACGTTTTCTGGAACCCGTGGGAACGGCCGCGCGACGTTCCGCTGCCGGTGATCGGCCGTTACAGTTTTGCGCCCAGGCCAAAACGCTTCATCAGCGCCTTCTCCAGCAAACCCTTGGGCAACAGACTGGCCATCAAGGGCAACGCCCGGCTGCCATTACCGATCCGAACCAGGCGCGGTGGTTTGTCCTGCTGCACGGCCTTGAGCAGCCTGGCGGCAAATTCGCTGGCGGGCGTCGGGTGGTCCTGGGAGGCCCTGGCCCGTGCGCGGATGCCTTCGCGCAACGGCCACCAGGGCGATCGTTCGGTCAACAGCTGTTCGGCTTCGTGCCCGGCATTCTTGGCAAAGCTCGAAGCGATAGCCCCGGGCTGGACCTCCATCACGCGGATGCCGAACGGCGCCAGTTCCATGCGCAGCGCATCGCTCAAGGCATGCACCGCCGCCTTGGAGGCGCAGTAGGCACCGGCAAAAGGCGTCACCAGGACGCCCGACACACTGCCGATATTCACCACCAGCCCGCGGCTGCGGCGCAGCACCGGGAACATGGCCCGGGTCACGCCGACCAGGGCGAACACATTGGTTTCGAACTGCCGCTGCATGGCTTCGACACCGCCATCGAGCAGCGGGCCCATGGCGCCATAACCGGCGTTGTTGATCAGCAGGTCGAGGCCGCCATATTGCTGGTTGATACGTTCGCCCAGGGCGGTGAGCGCCGGGCCGTCATTGACGTCCAGTTGCACCGCGTCAAAACCTGCCGCTTGCAGCATGGCCACGTCCTCGGCCCTGCGGGCGGTGGGCAGGACGGTGAAACCGGCGGCCTTGAAAACATCCGCCAGGGCGCGGCCGATGCCGCTGGAACAACCGGTGATCAGCGCAACGGGCATGGCGCGGTCCTTGTGCAAAAAGAGGGAGGGGGGAATCAGTCGGAGAAACTACCCTGCAAGCGTTCGGCGCGAAACTCCAGGGTTTGCGGGCGGTAGCCGGGGCGCAGCGGCGGCAGGGGCAGGCAGTCTTCCCAATTGGCGCCCGCCTGCAACTCGCCGGGGCCGCGATAACGCGGGGCGGTGTACTGGTTGTCGGCCAGGTTCACGGTGTCGCCCGGGGCGTAGGCGGCGACGCGCCAGCGCAGTTCGGTCAGCGGCACATCGTTGCCGTTGTTCATCTTCAGCAGCAGCGGGCGATCCGCCGGGCAATGCTCGGGGGCATAGCTGATGCGCAATTCCAGGCGCGCCAGTTGCTGGGCTTCGCGGTTGTCCAGCCAGACCACCCAGACCGCCACCAGACCCAGGCCGACAGCGGCGGCCATGGACACCGGCAAGGCCTTGGCGGGGTAACGGACCAGCAGGATCAGCCAGGTGATAACCAGCAGAACGCCGATGAACATGAGGTGAACCTCGGGGGAAATAGAGCAGTCATCCTACCTAAGCGTAGGTGGGATTGGCCAACCCTGATCCCAGGACGGAGAGGGCGCGGTGGCGCGGCATTTCGGAAAGATTTTGAAAAGGATTGGGGATTGTCTGTTTTTCGAGCATTCGGCAGAGTCGGTTTTCTCGCCAGTTTCGATAGGGAAGTTGAAATGTCTGGGAAACCTGCCGCGCGCGTTGGCGATCCAACCGCCTGCCCTTTGCCTGGTCACGGTACCAATCCGATAACCAGTGGCTCGCCTGATGTCCTCTTTGACCACCTGCCCGCCGCACGGGAGGGTGACCCGACCGCTTGCGGTTCAGCATTGAACGCCAATGTCATTCCCAACGTACTGATCAACGGAAAGCCAGTCGCTGTCCTGGGTTCCCTGGGCAGTCACGGCAATGTGGTTATGGGTGGTTCGGGGACGATCATCATCGGCAACAGTGGCGGCGGTGCGGTGTCCTCCGCAGTAGCCGCACTCCCCTCCGTACCCGGATTATGTTTGAAGTGCCTGCTGCTGGCCGCTCAGCGCAATCAGACCTTTGTCCCGCTGGAAGTACTGGGGAGCAGCGCATGAGGCGTGTCGGCTCTTTATTCTGGCAGCTCTCGGAACCCTCCGGGCCGTCGTCCAGACTGTTTGCCCTTATCGATGGCGCCCGCTATCTGACGTTGAACAAACGCCTTGAAGAGGCGGGCGACAGCATCCGTTTTCACTGGCTCCTGAGCGCTGGCGCACTGGATGAAATTCGCCATGCCGGCCCGGTACTGGTTGAGTTTCCAGACTCCAGGAGCGGTTTGCACGGGGCATTCGGCAACTGGCTGATTACGCGGGACCAGCAGACGCCGATGGTCTCCTGGCTTTGGAGTGATCAGCCTTTCGACATCCTGCGCGATTATCACCAGGGCTTGTTGTTCAGCCAAATGCCGGATGGGCGCCGAGCACTGTTTCGTTACTACAGTCCCGAGGTCAGGCGTGCGCTGGACAAGGTGATATCACCCTCCCAGATCCAGCAGATCATGCGTCATGTCCAGGACTGGCTGGTCTGGCAACCCCTGCAAGGTTGCTATCTCAGCTACGGTGTCGAGCAGGTAGGGGAGCAAGCATGTTTGAGTTGAGTGCCGAGCAGCTTTCACAACTGGATGACATTCGTCAGAACGAAGTGTTTGAGCGGTTGTTACTGGAAGTACAGCAGGAGAACCCTGAGTGGTTGTCCAGAAAGGGCCTGATGCCGGCTCTACAGATGTTGAAAGACCTGCGTGAGCGTGCGTGGAGTTTTGGCATCAGGGAGCCCGAGTCCGTCGAGCATTTTTTGCGGCATGGATTGACCTTTACCGACTTTGACAAGCAGCCGGCCTTTATCGAGTTCATGAACAGGCCTGTAGCGGATAGCCCCGAACGGCGATTCGAGGATTACGAGGATATCGTGGCGTTCAGGATGAACATGCAGCACTGGCGGGATATGCAAGCCGCCGGGGAGATTCGACCATGAGTGGACTGGGGATTCTGCCAAGTACAGGGCCCATGGTTATTCGCGTGGCGCCTCGCTTGGGGCCACGTTTACCGTTCGAGATTCCAGCCCCGCCTCCCAGGCTGCCGATGCCCGCTCCTCGGCCAATGCCGATGCCGGCGCCCAGGCCCACTCAGCCACTGCCTGCGCCCAGGCCAATCCCGCAGCCCGTCCCTTTGCCGCAGACGCAACCCCAGGCAAAACCCAGGGTAGATGCGCCTCCGACGACCGCTGAGCGGACTCGGGAAGCC
The DNA here is from genome assembly GCF_059424045.1 of Pseudomonas sp. GW456-L12. NCBI lineage: Bacteria > Pseudomonadati > Pseudomonadota > Gammaproteobacteria > Pseudomonadales > Pseudomonadaceae > Pseudomonas > Pseudomonas sp. GW456-L12. Next base: position 38,996 of record NZ_JBWKZA010000008.1, on the reverse strand, counting down.
GAGCGCGACTGTAAGGTCAAGCGGGACAAGGACTGTGTGAAATGCCCACCTGAACAGGGAACCATGACGATACCCAATAACGGCAAAGGTCATAGTATGTCCGCCCAGTCCGCGCTCTATCAGGCGTGGGTGACTGCTTTCCCGATGCCTTACGAGTGGTGGTGGAACAATACCTGGTGGGATGGTTTCGACAAACCGCGTTGCACCTTGCTGGAAGCCAAGGCCAATTACGCGTTCATGTTCATTCCGCTTATCGGGCTGCCGCGCCCTTGGGCCAATGTGGAGAAAACCCTGATTACTCCTGCCGAGATACATTCCCTGAAAGCCCGGCCCAGCCCGCCGGTTTCGGTTGAATGGCATTTCCTGCAAAGGGTGGTCTATGAGTATTGTGCCGAACAGTATGCGGAGAAGGGGCTCGCCAACCTGACCGCCTACTGGAACCCGATGCCGGGCACCAAGGATCATGATGAGTACATCAAGCAACGTGCAAAAGAGCAGAAAGAGTGGGATGAGTACCGCCGTGAAAATCCCGACCGTGTTTTTGAAGCCTGACTGAGGATGAGCGCTTGTTCAGAAAATTTTCATTCGTTCTGCGTTTCGACAAACAGAAGATCTCAGCGGTCTCGCATGAGGCGCAGTTGGAAAGGGCCGAGCGCTTTCTCAAAGGCCTTGGCGAGATTCATCCTCTGCTGCGGGACTGGTATCTGCAGGGCGGTTCCAGGGAGGAGTCGCTGCGCAAGCGGATCAATGACGACTTCGAGTCTCTGCGTGAAGAGGCCCGGAGCAACCATAACGACGACTTCCCCACGAAATTGCAGTTTTCCGTGTGGAATGGCCTGGATGATCCCCTGAAGGGCGGGTTGGCCTTTCATTACAACGCACACGACCTGGATTCAGTCGCCAGCATGCGCTTCGAAGATGGCGGGGCGCTTGTGGCAGCCATTCCCGATGTGAAACCGGTAGTGATCAGGGTGATTCAGTTGGCTGTTGAACTGTGGCCTGAACTTGACTGGTGTGTACTGGCGCCAAAAGACCACTATTTGCGCACCAAGGTGTTCAAGGACCGGCAGACCGTCGGCTGGGTCGGGTTTTGTCCACACGTGTTGCGGGCCGGGGATTTTCCGAGCGCCGACCAGCTCATCGACATTCCAAAACGCGGTACGCTGATCGTGAGTTGTCCACAGGTGATGGATGAGGGCAAACGGGCTGATGTCCAGCGAGTTGCGGAGATCGATATCAAGTTGGTGGAGCTGGGGTATTTACCGCTGTTCATGAACTAGCTCGGTGGGCCTGGCCCGGGCATGAAAAAAGCCCCCACCCAGCCGGCTGCGGATAGGGGACGCAGTCGGCTGGACGGGGGCTTCTTGTTCTGGCGGCTTACTGGGCGATGGTTTTCACCGAGATACCGCGTTCCACCGGGGTGGAGCGGCCGTAGATGTCTTCGAAGCGTTCGATGTCGTCTTCGCCCAGGTAGCTGCCCGATTGCACTTCGATGATCTCCAGCGGGATCTTGCCCGGGTTGCGCAGGCGGTGCACCGAGGCGATCGGGATGTAGGTGGACTGGTTTTCGGTGAGCAGGAACACGTTCTCGTCGCAGGTGACTTCGGCGGTGCCGCTGACCACGATCCAGTGTTCGGCGCGGTGGTGGTGCATCTGCAGGGACAGGCACGCGCCCGGCTTGACCGAGATGTGCTTGACCTGGAAGCGCCCGCCCATGTCCACCGAGTCGTAGGAGCCCCACGGACGGTAGACCTCGCAGTGGTTCTGGGTTTCGCTGCGGCCCTGTTCGTTGAGGGTGTTGACCATCTGTTTGACGCCTTGGACCTTGTCCTTGTGGGCGATCATCATGGCGTCCTTGGTTTCCACGACCACGATGTTTTCCAGGCCGATCACCGACACCAGCTTGCCGTTGCCGTGGATCATGCAGTTGCGGCTGTCCTGGATCACCACGTCGCCCTTGCTGACGTTGCCGTTGACGTCCTTTTCGTGCACGTCCCACAGCGACGACCAGCAACCCACGTCGCTCCAGCCGGCGCTCAGCGGCACCACGCAGGCGCGCTGGGTCTTTTCCATCACCGCGTAGTCGATGGAGTTGTCCGGGCAGCAGGCGAAGGTGGCCGGGTCGACGTCCACGGTATCGGCGTCCTGGGCACTGCGTTCCAGGGTCAGCAGGCAGGTGTCGTAGATGTCCGGGTCGTGCTTTTTCAGTTCTTCGAGGAAGCGGCTGGCGCGGAACAGGAACATGCCGCTGTTCCAGAAGTAGCCGCCGGCCTCGACGAACTCGGCGGCACGCTTGACGTCGGGTTTCTCGACGAAGTGCGAGACGCGGCTCACGCCTTCCGGCAACAGCGCATCGTTGGTCGACTTGATGTAGCCATAACCGGTTTCCGGCTTGGTCGCCGGCACGCCGAACAGCACCATCTCGCCACGCTCGGCGGCCACGGTGGCCAGGGCCAGGGCGCGTTGCAGGGCTTTCTGGTCTTCCAGCACGTGGTCGGCCGGCAGCACCAGCATCAGTTCATCGCGACCTTCGTTGACCAGCATCATCGCGGTCAGGGCCACGGCCGGCGCGGTGTTGCGGCCGAACGGCTCCATCAGGATGCGCTGCGCTTCGAGTTTGCGCGCCGCCAACTGCTCGTTGACGATGAAGCGGTGGTCCTTGTTGCAGACCACGATCGGCGTGTCCATGCCTTCGAACACCAGGCGCTCGAGGGTTTGCTGGAACAGTGTGTGTTCGCCGGTCAGGGCGAGGAACTGTTTAGGGAATTGCTTACGCGAAAGCGGCCAAAGACGTGAGCCACTACCACCTGACAAGATCACCGGAATCATGTTGTTACTCCTTCAAATACCGTTTGGGTTAGAGCTACTGCGTTCTGTCGTTTCACTCTCTTGTTGTTGTCTCGGTGTAGCCGCTGCCGAGGTACGAGGCTGCGATGGGCTGCGAAGCGGCCCCTGAGGGCGGTCCTGCGGACCGCTTCGCAGCCTCGTGCCTCGTCAGCGGCTACAGGTTCTTAACGCGTCGAGACCGGGCGCTTGACCCAGACTGGCGACAGGCTGCTGCCGTTGCCGGTGACGTAGAGCACCGCGGCTTCGCCGCGCTCCAGGGCGACCGGCTTGAGGTCGCTGACTTTTTTCTCGCCCTCGTACAGCGCGAAGCTGACTTTCACCGGGTTGATTTCACGTTCGCCACGGCCCTTGGCGGCCACCGACTGGACCACGTCGGTCTTGCCGTCGGCGGTCTTCAGGGTCAGGGCCTTGTCGCTCAGGTTCTGCACCCGGACCAGGGACTTCTGTTTGTTCTTGAACGGCGGTTCTTCGATCAGTTGCGGCTGGCCGCTGGCGTTGTTGACCAGGGTGTAATAGTGGTCGGCGGCGAGTTTCACCGGCACGCTCTGGCTGCCGACCTTGGCGGTGTAGTCGCCGCCGGGCATGAAGCTGAAGTCACTGCTGGCCAGCGGCGCGACGTCGCTGAGGCTGGTGCTGCCGACGGTGGCGCTGACTTCCTGGTTGCTGGCGTTGTAGATACGCACGAAGGACGAGCCTTTGGGCGCGGTCGGGCCGTACAGCGCGGCGTCGCCACCGGCGAAGGCGTGCAGGGACAGGACGCTCATGCCGGCAGCCAGTGTGATTGCCTTGGCGAGACGACGCGGAGTGATAGTGAAAGTCATGGGTGTCACCTCTCTTTCAGTTTTGCGCCCGATCGGGCGTCTCGGATTTGTTGAGTGCAGCTACGTTCTGTTGGCGGGCGCCGGCTTGTTTGAGCTCTGCGACCCACTGCGGGTCGGCGTCGCCGATTTCGTTATTGACCGGCAGATATCGTTCGGGGAACTCCCAGATCAGCACCTGGGGCGGGCTGTTCTTGAAGGCATCGCTTTTCAGGTAGCTGAGCATCGGCAACACCGGGCCGTGGCCGTCTTCGGCGTAGCTGACCACGTCGCTGTGCAGGGCCTGCTTGAGCGCGCCGACGAAGTTCCAGTTCGGGTTGGCGCTGTAGCTGGTGCCCACCAGGGCCACCGGTACTTCGTTGTCGGCGAACAGCGCGTCGTCGGCGGCCGGCTGATCGTCGGCGGCGCGGGTCACGCGTTTTTGCAGCGGCTCCTTGGCCGGCATCAGGTTCTCGAACAGCGGGTCCAGGGGCAGGAACAGGCGCAGGTCGCCCTTGTGCACCACGGTCTGCTCGGCTTCGGTGACGAAGCGTTGCGGCTGGCCCATCAGCGGTGCCTTGTCGGCGATCGCCTTGGCCAACTGGTTGGCGGCGACTTCGGCGCCGGCCGGGGTCCAGTGGGTGTCGGTGCGCAGGAACACTTGCTGGCCGTTCTGCTTGGCCTGTTGCAGCGGGCCCAGCAGATCGGGGGCGAGGATCTTGTCGGCCGCCACCCGGGCGTGGAAGTCCTGGTAGAGGTTGGCGTGGATGCTGGCCGGCTGGACGTCGCCCAGGTGTTCCGGGTACAGGCGCACCTTGGCCGGCACGATCGCCATCACCAGTTTCACGCCTTTCTCTTTCAGGGCCTGGCGCACGCCTTCGACCAGCGCGTAGTTGCCTTGCAGGTTGAGTTCTTCGTTGACGATCGGGTGGAACTCTTCATCGCTGTACAGCCACTGGTCGCGGCCGAGCACCACGCCCGGACGACCTTCGTTGAACAGCTTGAAGTCCAGGGCCGCCCACAGGTTGGTGCCCAGGCGCTTGATCGGGAACTCGTCGTCGTAGTGGGTTTCCACGGCCTTGGCCCAGCGACCGTTGAGCACGGTGGCGTCGTTGCTGGTGCTGAAGCCGAAGAAGCTGCGCACCGACCACAGACCCAGGACCATCAGGGTCACCAGGAACAGGGCGATATAGAAGACGCGTAATGAGCGGGTCATGGTCAGATCCCTCAGAACTGGAAGTAAAGGAACGGCGAGAAGCTTTGCGCCGAGAGTTTGAGAATCGAAGCGATGAACAGCAGCAGCACCAGGGTGCGCATCACGTAACGCGGCCAGTCGGCGACCCAGTAGGCCGGCTGGACCTGGGCTTCGACGCCCACGGTGTAGCCCGGCTGGTGGATGCTGTCCGGCTTGTCCCCCGGTACGGCCTTGATCAGGCCCGGCTGGGCGGTGGCCGGACCGTCGGCCTCGGTGTTGATTTCAGGCTTGCTCTTGACCGGCGTCGGGTTGCGATACAGGTCACGCAGGCCGAAGAACGCCAGGGTGGCGTAGGCCACGACCAGGGTCGCCACTTGCAGGCCGGTGAGGCTGGCGCGGTTGAGTTCCGACAGCGACCAGTCGCCGAAGCTGAACATGGCGCCGTACATGCGACCGGCGACGTGCAGGTTCTCGGCGCGGAAGATCACCCAGCCCATTACCACCAGCAGGAAGGTCAGCGCCCAGCGGATCGGGTTCAGGCTGCGCGGCGAAGTGTTGATGCCGAGCATCTTCTCGATCGCCAGCCACATGCCGTGCCAGGCGCCCCAGACCACGTAGGTGATGTTCGCGCCGTGCCACAGGCCACCGAGCAGCATGGTCAGGAACAGGTTGCGATAGGTCATCAGCGTGCCTTTGCGGTTGCCGCCCAGGGTGATGTACAGGTAGTCGCGCAGCCAGGTGGACAGGCTGATGTGCCAGCGCCGCCAGAACTCGGTGATCGACTGGCTGATGTAGGGCTGCTTGAAGTTTTCCATGAAGCGAAAACCCATCATCAAGCCCAGGCCGATGGCCATGTCGCTGTAGCCGGAGAAGTCGAAGTACAGCTGCGCGGTGTAGGCCAGGGCGCCCAGCCAGGCGTCGCCCGTGGTCGGGTTCTGCAGGGCGAAGCAATGGTCGGCGACCACCGCCAGGGTATCGGCGATGAACACTTTCTTGATGAAGCCCTGCATGAAGCGCGTGCAGCCTTCGGAGAACTTGTCCAGGGTGTGGGTGCGGTTGTTGAACTGGTCGGCCAGGTCGCGAAAACGCAGCACGGGGCCGGCGATCAGGTGCGGGAAGATCGCCACGAACGCCGCGAAGTCGATCAGGTTGCGGGTCGCCGGGGTGTCGCCGCGGTAGACGTCGATGATGTAGCTGATGGACTCGAAGATGTAGAACGAGATACCGATCGGCAACAGCACGTGGGTCAGGATGAACGGCTCCAGACCGAACGAGGTCATGATCGCGTTGATGCTGTCCACGCCGAAGTTGGCGTACTTGAAATAGCCGAGGATGCACAGGTCGACCGCCACGCCGAGCAGCAGCCAGCGCTGGGCCGGCTTGGTGCGTACACCGGCGGCACCGACTTTCAGGCCGATCCAGTAGTTCCACAGGGTGACGCCGGCGAACAGCGCCAGGAAGTCCACCCGCCACCAGGCATAGAACACGTAGCTGGCGATCAGCAGCAGCAGGTTGCGATAGCGTTGCCCGCTCAGGTAGTACAAGCCGAGAAAGATCGGCAAGAACAGGAACAGGAACACATTGGATGAGAAAACCATCCCGATCTCTCCATGTTTGACCAACAGTAAAGGGCCAGAGCCCCCCCAAACCCCCCCGTGAAAAACCGGGGGCGGCGTATTGCATTCACTGACGCCGTCTGGCGTCCGTATCGGCTGTCGCCACGCCCCGTAGGAGCGAGGCTTGCCCGCGATGAACGATGACGCGGACTGGCAGTTGGACCGAGGTGCCTTTATCGCGGGCAAGCCTCGCTCCTACAGAGACGCGTGTTACGAACCCTTGTTGCCCTTCTCGTGCGAGGGGTCGTAGACCTTGGTCAGGTCGCCACCCAGGCGGAAGGTCTTGAACGGTTGCATCTTGTGCTTGCGTTCCAGTACATCCGGGGCGCAGGTGTAGAGGCTGCAGAAGGGTTCGAGCCAGGCGAATTTCGAGTCGACCTTGAGGTCGGTCATGTCCTGTTCCTTACCGTTCTTTTCCTCGAACTCGTCCGGGTCTTTCACCCCGGCCAGCACCCGCTCGCCCAGGCGTTTCAGGGCGCCGTTGTTTTCCTGGCGCAGGTCGACGCCGTTGACCTGGGCGAAGCTGGCGATCATCGCCAGCGGCGGCAGGGCGTAGTTGTGATAGGCCAGGGCGCGTTGCTGGCGCTTGAGTTCGTTGGGCAGGAAGCCGTTGGCGTCGACCTGATTGGCGCCGACCTTGTATTCCTTCACCGCCCAGTCGAACAGGTCGCGGCGGTTGGTCGCCACGGCGGTGGCCATCACCGACCAGGCGGCCCAGTACGAGTGGTTGTTGGTCTGCTCCAGCGGCAGGTTGTCCCAGTCGCTGACCACCTGGTCGGCCATCTTGCTGAACCAGGCCTCGATCTGCTGCGCCTGCTGCTGGTGAGTGTCCAGCGGATGGGAGTCGGAAAACTTCAGGCGCAGGTAGGCCGAAGCCATGCTGCCCAGGGCCCATTTGCGCATGGACTTGCCGGTGTGGTTGAAGTCCTTGGACATCAACGCATCGGCCTGGGCCCAGGCGCTCAGCCAGCTCAGGGTGCAGTCCAGTTGTTCCGGACGGCCGTCGCGCATGAACTGCATCACCCGCTTGCTGGTACCGCGCTCGATCTTGGTGATGTCGGCGGTGCTGTCGCGAAAGGCCTTTTCCGATTGCACGTTGAGGGTCGCGCGAGCCTTGTCCGACCCTTCGTACTTGCTGCGAAATTGCAGCGAGCCGGTGTAAGGCGCGGGCATGGCGTCGCAGCCTTCGCTGTGGTCGCCGCTCTTGAATTTATCCACCGGCGCGTAGTAACCCTGGGGCGGGCGCAGTGGGGCCGCGGCCTGGGTTGCGCCTGCGAACATCGCCAGGCTCAACAGGCTCGGTGCCAGTAACTGTTTCAGCGTTTTGCTTTGCATAGGAACCTCATTGCCCGATTTGCGCGGTGCGTTGACCGGCATCCGGGAATACGTTGCGTTTGCAAATTTTCGCTTCGACTTTCTGTGCCGCGGCGCCGGCTTCCGGACCCTGGACTTCGACTGCCAGCAGGTTTTGCGAGGCCCAGTCTTCGTCGGTGCGCAGTTCAAAGGCGAAACGCCCGTCGGTGTCGGATGTTTCCGGTTTGTCGATCTTGATGTCCTCGTGGCGCCCGTTCATGTACCAGAGGGTGGCTTGCAGGGTTTTCACCGAGGTGTCGGCGAAGCGGATATCGACCTGGTGGCTGCTGTTGCGCAGGTCCATGTTCTTGCTGTTGACCATCAGCTCGTTCTTGCCGGGCTTGAGGGTGGCGCTGGCGCTCATTTGCGCCGGCTTGCCTTCGCAGCCGTTGTCGAGCAGGGCCATCATCTGCCGGTAGATGGTTTCCTGGTCCAGGCGGTACAGCGGCGAGAATTCCCAGATCAGGATCTTCGGTGGCTTGGTCTGGAATTCCTCGCTGCCCAGGTACTGCAGCATGGAGCCTTCGAAGCCACCGCCGGGAAAGGCGACGTTGAGAATGTCGGCGCCGATCTCTTCCTGCAGGAAGCCGGCGAAGTTGTAGTTCTTGCCGCTGTGGCTGGTGCCCACCAGGGTGATCTCCGGGTTGCCGGAATCGCCGAACAGGTCGCCGTCGCCGGCTTCGCCCTTGGGTTCGGTGGTGAACTGGTCCATGTACTGGATCGCGTAGCTGGTGCCGCAGAGCTGGCCGGCCATGTTGTGCAGGGTGCCGGTCTTGCCCATGCGCCCGGACTTGTGGGTCTCGAACTCACGCTTGGGAATGTCGGCGAAGGCCGGCAACTGCTTGACCTTCTGCGCCACGATCTTCGCCGTGCGCTGGGCGCCGTACGGGGTCCAGTGCTGGTCGCCGCGGAAGTAGAAGTCGTGGGCCGGCAGGGTCTCCGGCAGTTGCTCGTTGGTCAGCGGCGACAGGTCCGGCACCACGTAGCCCATCTGGGCGAAACGGCCGAGCATGCCCTGGTAGTTTTTCAGTGCCTTGTCGTAGTCGAAGCTGGCCTTCTCCTGCGGGTTGAGCTTGTTGCGGTTCACCAGGCCACGGGTCGGCTGGTACACCAGCACCAGCTCCACACCCTTGCTCTTGAAGGCGTCGTGCAGCTGTTGCAGGCGGCGATAACCTTCCGGCGTGGTGTTGAATTCGGTGCGCAGGTCTTCCTGGGTACGGAACAGCCAGTCGCCCTGGGCTTGCACCAGGGTGGTGAAGTTCTGCTGGTAACGGGTGGTGTAGTTCTTCGCGTCGTGGGCCGCCGGGCACAGGTTGCAGCAGGGCTCGGCGGTGAACTTCGGTGCCTGGGTTTCATCGGCGCGAGCGCTGTTACTGGCGGCGAGAATGCCCGCGGTCAATGCCGAGAGGCTCAAGAGTTTGATCAGGTGTGGGCGCATGACAGTCATCCTCAATCGCGCATTTCGGTCTGGCGTTCGACAGGGTCGATCAGCACGGCTTTCTGCTGGCGCACCAGCAGGTCAAGAATTTCGTCCTGGCGCTCGCCGAGGATCCCCGAGAAGCTGATGCCGCTGCTCTTGGTCGGGGCGAGCATGGACACGCGGTACAGCTCGACGCTCAACGGCGAGTCGATGGACATCGGGCCGCTGCCATTGGCGGCCAGCTCACCGCCGACCACGATCAGCGACACCTGGGCGTCGAACGGGTCGAGCTTGATGTCGCGGTCGGTGTCGGAGAGGTCCTTGATGTGGCCGTAGACGCCGGTCAGGCCGTTGGCCATGGCGACGTTCTCGTACAGGCGGATGTTCACGCTGTTGCGAATGCGGATGCCGTGGCGCCGGTTGCTGATCACCTTGTTGCCCCACAGCAGGTTGTCGGCACTCTCGTAGAGGGTGATGCCGTCGGTGTGGTTGCGGTAGATCTCGTTGTCGGCGATCAGGTTGTTCACGCTGTTACGGTCGATCACCAGGCCCGAAAGTTTGTTCTCGTAGCTGCGGTTGTTGAAGATGAAGCTGTCGTTCACTTCCCGGGAAATGATGATCCCGTGCTTCTTCTTGGTCCCGTAGACGGTGTTGTCGGCGATGATCAGCCGGTGCGAACGGTCGTGGGGGTCGATGCCGTAGACGATGTTGTCCTTGTAGGTGTTGCCCTTGACCACGAAGTCGCGGGTCTCGTAGCAGTAGAAGCCGTACCACATGTCCGAGAACTCCGAGCCGATGATCCAGCCGGTGGGTTCGGGGCGCTTGAGCACCTTGGCCATGTTCGGCGTGTACTGGGAAATACTCACGCCGTAGGACTTACTGTTGGCGTAGCCGAAGCTGGCCATCTTGCTGTTGACGATGTAGGTCTCGGTGCCGCCCCAGGCCAGCAGGAACGGACGGAATTCCTTGGGCGAGTTGAAGGTCGCCGGGCCGTTGTCCTTCTCGCGCCAGCCGGTGACCTTGGTGTCGCGCACGAACAGCTGGCCGTCGTTGACCATGAACGAACCGCCTTCCTGGGACAGGCGCAGCTCCTGGGTCTGCTGGTCGATTTCCAGGATGCCCTTGCGCCCGACCACGATCGGCAGCCGCGCCAGGTACACGCCCGGCGAGGTTTCGCTGATGTACTGCTTGGGCAGCTTCTTCGCCAGCTCCTTGAGGTTGACGTAACCGTCGTCGATGAAGATCGCCTGGGGGATGCCGTGCTGGCGCACCACCCATTCGGCCATCTTGTTGTCACCGCCGATAAAGTCCTTCAGCGCGTCTTCCTGCATCATGCGGCGCACGCTGATCTTGCCGGGCTTGCTGCGCACGATCTTCGCCGCCGCCGCTTCGGCGGTGTAGCCGGAGAGGTCGGGCAGGGCCGGCTTGGCCAGGTTCAGCGGCGCGGTGGGTGCGCTGCTGACGGTGTAGGTCTTGGCCTGCTGCAGCTCCTTGGCCACGGTCGGCTGCTTGCCGGACGTGGCGGCCGGAGCCGGTTCGACGTTGGCGAAGGCGGCGCTGCTGGCCAGCAGCATGGCGCCGGCCAACAGGCTGATCGAGCCTCTGATCGCTGGGCTGTTCATCGGGCTGTTCATCTCAGGCACTCCCTTGGCGGCTCGCATCAGAAACGCCAGATCACGTCGACAAAGGCGCGGTGCATGTACGAGTCGACGTTCTTGCCATAGGCATCGCCCGGCTTGAACACGCCGCCACGAAAGCGCACCAGCGCCGAAGGCTCGTCGATCGACTGGCTGAGCGCGGCCGGCAGCAGGCCTTGCTTGAAGTACTTGGTGACCACCAGGTCCACTTCCTGGCCAAGGTCTTTCTCGCCATCGCGCAGCGGCAGGGACGAGCTGGAGAGCAGGGCGCCGGTGGCGTCGTCGTAGTTGTTTTCCACGGCGTTGATACCGTTGCTGCCCACCGGCTTGTTACCGTCCACGCGCCAGAACTTGTGGTAGATCAGGCTGGCATCGTATTCGTCGGCGAGCATCCAGGAACCGAACAGGGTGGCGGTCTGCATGTTGTTCATTTCGCCGCGGAAGGCTTCGCCGAAACGGTGCACCCGCGAGCGGGTCCCGGTGTAGTTCGAGCGGTTGCTTTCCAGGCCGTTCTGTTCGTAGTCGCCGCTGGCGCGGGCGTAGGCCGCGCCGACCTGCCATTTCGGGTCCAGGCGCAGGCGCACGCCGAGGTCGGTGGCCCAGCCGTCGAGGCTCTCGCCGCTCTTGGCCTGGGCCGGGCGGGTGCCGTCGGCGTTCAGCGCGTTGACCTTGTCGCGGTCGCCGCTCATGCCGGTGATGCTCGCCCAGTAGTTGACGGTGTTGGTGTTGCGCCAGTTGTAGGCGTCGCTGTTGGCTTCCAGGCCGAGCCAGGTCAGGTCACCGTTCTGGCGCTTGTCCAGGGAGTCGGTGGCTTCGCCCGGGACCGGGTAGTCGAGCTTGCCGTCGTCGTGGCTGTGGTGTGCGCGCACGCCAGCCCAATGTCCCGGGGTCCACTGGTAGGCCACATCGCCATAGACATGCAGGCGATCCTTGTCTTCCGGCGCCAGCTCCTTGAGGTCGGTGCGGTACTCGCTGAAGCGCTCGGCGATGCCGACGTTGGCGCGCAGCAGGGTGGTGTCGAAGGTCCAGTTCAGGGCTTCGATGTTGGTGTCGCGCCATTGGCCGTCGTCGTTGCGCAGGCGCTGGCGACCGAACTTCAACTGCTCGCCCGGGTAGGGGGTGAGGCCGCTGTAGCCGATCCAGAACTCGCGCATCGCCAGGTAGTTCTTCTTGCTCTTGCGGTCGCTGTTGTTGCTGCTTTCGGTGCTGGCGCCGTCGGACTGCTGCAGGGTGTCGGTCTCGATGATATCGGTCGAGGTCACCGCCTGGCCCATGGCGTAGGCGCTCCAGTTGCCGCTTTCGCCGTAGACCCAGGGCCGCAGGTCGAGGCCGACGCCATTGACGTCGCCGCCGCCCAGGGTGCCGAGGTCACGGTCGTCTTCGGACTGGCCGGTGATCTTCACTTCCAGGCCGAAGTTCTTGCTCTCGGTGATGGCCGCGAGCGTCGGGCAGGACCAGATCAGGGCGAAGCTCAGGCCGATACCGGCCTTCACGAATGGATTCAACTTCATAGGGATTCCTCACCGTCTTCTTCCTGCAGCGCGTGCAGTTCCAACGTGTTCTGGCTCAAGGCGCCACGCACGGCCTGCTCTTGTTGCAGCAGGCGTTGGGCCTCGGCGCGTTGGCCTGGCGGCAGTTGGGCTTCGAGTTGTTGCGCAAGCTCGTTGGCTTGCGGGGTGTCCTGGGTCTTGGCCAGCTGGCTGAAGACATAGGCGTTGAGCGGGTCGGGCTTGGTGCCCTTGCCCTGGGAGAACAGCTGGGCGATGGCGAAGTCGGCGCTGTTCTGGCCGTTGCGCGCAGCGGTCAGCAGGTGGTCCAGGGCTTTTTGCGGATAGACCTGGCCCAGGTAGCCACGGCGGTAGATCTGGCCGAGGTAGTAATCGGCGGCGACTTCCTTGCCCTGGGCCTTCTTGAAGTGTTCTTCGGCGACCTTGGCGTCGGCCGGGACCATCTTGCCTTCGTAGTAGAGCTTGCCCAGCAGCAGTTCGGCGCGGGGCTGGTCGGCGGCGCGACCGTTGTCCAGGTACTGCATCATCTTGTCGACGTCGCCGAGTTCAGGGAAGTCGTAGAGCAGTTGCGCCAGGGTGACCCAGGAGGCCGGGTAGCCGGGAGCGATCGGCTCCAGCAGCGCCTGCGCGGTTTTCTCGTCGGTCTTGCCCAGGCTCGCATCGCCCAGCACCCGAGCCACGCTGTCGACCCGTTGCGCGCTGATGGCGCCGCGGGCGTGGCCGGCCTGCAGCTGTTTGAGCAGCTCGGCCTGTTGCTCCGGCTGGCCGCGTTTCTGGTACACGGTGGCCAGTTCGACGTAGCAGATATCGGTGACGTTCAGCGCCGCCTTGCAGATGGTTTCCACCTCGGCCAGGTGCTGGTCGTAGGTACCCTGGGTGCGGTACAGCAGCACCTGGGCCAGGCCGGCTTCCGGGTAGCCGGCGCTGCGCCATTGGCTGATCTGCTGCTGGGCGTTGACCTTGGGGAAGCTCTGCGGATATTGCAGGTAGAGCATCGCCAGCGGGATCAGGGTGTTGCCTTCACCATTGGCGAAGGCCTTTTTCAACAGGCCTTCGGCTTCGTGGTGCTCGGTTTCGGTGGAGCCGGGCTTGGCCACCAGCAGGCGACCCAGGCGCGCCTGGGCCCGCGGCGAAGTGTCGGCCGCGGCGCGGTAGGTCGCCTCGGCTTGCTTGATCTTCGCCGGGTCGCGGGTTTCCATCTGGATATCGGCCAGGCCGACCTGGGCGTCGCTGTAACCCAGGTCCGCCAGCTGCCGGTAGTTCTGCTCCGCGAGCACGGTGTCGCCGCGCTTCAGGGCTTCGTTGGCCAGGCGCTGGTCGGGCAGGCCGGCGCAACCGGCCAGGGCCATGGCGGTCATCAGAGGCAACAGCAATGCCGAACCCTGTAGCCGCTGCCGCAGGCTGCGATCGGCCGCGTAGCGGACGGGTTCCGGACGGCGCGCTGTGTTCGCCAGACCGCATTCATCCCCTTCACGAGTGCGTTGCACTCGATCGCAGCCTGCGGCAGCGGCTACAGGGGCCGTTTTCGTCATCGGGAGTGGGGTATGAATATTCATGGTTAGAGACCGGCAGCCATGGCTTTGTCGATCAGCCAGTTCACGGATGGGCCACGGTCGCTGCTGACTTCCACCGGGCGGCCGGCGAAGGCGCTGCTCAGCGGGGCGTCAGGCTTGATCTGCACGCGAATGTCCGAGGACAGGTCGCTGCTGTTGAGGCTGGTGCTGCTGACGATGGTGCCGCTGCGTACGTCGTCTTCGCCGGCGATCTGGAAGCTGACCTTGGTCCCCGGACGCACGTCGGCGAACTGGCGGTAGGAGAAACGCGCTTCGACGTTGGCCTGGCTGTTACGCGGGACCAGCTGGAAGATCACGTCGCCCTTGCTGGCGTACTGGCCGTCGGCAACCATTTGCTGGGCCACGGTGCAGTCGCAGGGCGAGGTCAGGGTGCCGGTCATCTGCTTGCCGAACAGTTCCTCGACCTTGGCCGGTTGCAGCTGGTCTTCGTTCAGATGGCCCTTGAGCACGTCGAGCATGCTGGTGCTGAAGGTCGCCAGCGGGGCGCCCTTGGCGGCCACGCCGTCGGCCTGGATCAGGCTCTGCACGGTGCCGTCGCGCGGCATGGTGACGTTCATCCCCGGCGCGCTGACCAGGCCGGCCTGGGCGTGGCTGACGAAGTACATGCCGTACACCGACTTGAGGATGAAGCCGAAGGCCGCCAGGCCAACGACGAAGATCCCGGCGCTGAAGGTCACCGCGCGCAGGCGGCCCAGGGCGCTCATGCCGTGGCCGGCGTCCTTGTTCTTGCGCGCCTTGGTGAAGTTGTCGCGCTGCAGGGTGGCGAGCACGTCGCCCATGGTCACGATGTCGCCGGCCAGGTGCGAGGTGATCAGCTGGCGCAGGGTCGAGATGTCCTGGGGCTCGAGGTTCTGGAACTGGCAGCCGACCCGGCCGCTCTGGCGATCCACGGAGCGCACCTGCAACTCCACGTCCATCGCCAGCCCGAGGTTGTCGATGACGAACTGCAGGCGGCCCTTGTGCACGTCGCCGACCTTGATCGGCAACTGTCCGCAGTTGAAGCTCAGACCGCCGGCGGAGAGGTCGATGACCCGCGCCTCGACCGGGGTCCGGTCGGGGCCGAAGAAGCGCAGCTTGGCCGGGATCTTGACCCGGGCGTGTTGGCGTTGGGCTTCGGATTCATGCACTACATTGACGTTCACGGCGGTGTTCATAAGGGCGATTTCCTAGTTAATTCAGGCAAGGCGGGTCAGACCATCAGCAGCAGCGCGGCAACGAAAATGCTGCCGGCGGAGAAGGTCATGGTCCGAGACGACCAGGTGTTGAACCAACGTTGAAAGCTGGCGAGGTCACGGGACAGAGCAGTCGGTTGGCGGGTCCAGGACTGTTGGTCGAGGCGGAAGAACACGTAGATCTTCACCAGGGCCCCGACGATCTGGTTGTAATAGAGGATCAAAGGGTAGGCCGGGCCGATCCGGTGCCCCGAACAGGACAGCAGCAGGGTCAGCAGCAGGCGGGTGATACCGATCCACAGCAGGTACACCAGGATGAAGGCGGTGCCGTACTTGAAGCTGGCGATCAGGGCCACGGTCAGGCCGAGCAGGGAGGTCCACATCGACACGCGCTGGTCGAACAGCACCACGCTGGTGAACAGGCCCAGGCGCTTGAGACCCAGGCCCAGGGCCCGGGAGTTCTGCCGCAGGTTGTTGCCGTACCAGCGGAACATCAGCTTGCGGCTGGCCTTGATGAAACTCTTCTCCGGCGGGTGTTCCACGGTGTTGATCGCTGCGTCGGGCACGTAGAAGGTGTCGTAGCCCAGGCGCATCAGGCTGAACCAGCTGGACTTGTCGTCGCCGGTGAGGAACTTGAAGCGGCCCAGGCGCCAGTGTTGCAGCGAGTCGCTTTCCACGTCGGCGATGAAGTCCGGGTTGGTGACCACGCTGGCGCGGAACACCGACATGCGTCCGGTCATGGTCAGCACGCGCTTGGACAGGGCCATGGAGCACATGTTGATGTGGCGCTGGGCGAAGCGCAGCTTGTGCCATTCGCTCATGATGTAGCCGCCGCGCACTTCGCAGAACTCGTTGGTGGTCAGGCCGCCGACGTTGCCAAACAGCTGGAACCAGGGCACGGTCTTGCGCACCACGCCTTCGCCGAGCACGGTGTCGCCGTCGATCACCGCTACCACGGCGCGGTCGTCCGGGAGGTGGCGGGAGATGGCGCGGAAACCGAAGGCCAGGCCGTCGCGCTTGCCGGTGCCGGGGATGCGCACGAAGTCGAGCTTGACGTGGGCTGGCGGGTTCATGCGGGCCCAGAGGCTTTTCACCAGCAGCTCGTCGGACATCTCCACGATCGAGCAGACCACGGTGGTAGGGAAGCCGCAGTCGATGGCTTCACGGATCACCGAGCCATAGACCTGGGCGGTGGTCAGGGCGTCGATCCGGAAGCTGGTGACCATCAGGTACACGTGGGACGGATCGGCGGCCTTGCCCAGCTTGCGGACCTTGCGGCGCAGGTGCGGGTAGACCACGTAGAGAAACAGCATGCCGCGCACGAAATGCGTGGCACCCATCGAGTAGCGCCAGATACCCACGGCGCCAATCAGGAAGATGAAGTCCTTCGATTCGGAGTCGAATGTGGACGCGGGCAACGCCAGGGCGAGACCCATCAGTAAACTCAAGAAAAACAGCCAACCTGCGGCCTGAAGTAGGCCGTGCTTTAGCCTGTGCATAATCTGCATCCGTCTCGATCTCGGGCGAGCCTGTGGGGTGGCCCGATGGGGTTAAGGCAGGCGAAAAAGCCGGGATGGCGTTGGCGCCCTGGCGGACGCCATCGCCAGCAAGCTGGCTCCTACAGGTGCGATGCAATCCTTGCAGGAGCGAGCTTGCTCGCGATCAACCGCGAAGCGGTTGCCGTGCTTCCCGAATCTGCCGGCTTACCAGCAGATACCTTCGGTCCGGCCGCTCGCGCTGGTGGCCTTGGACATGAACCCGACCAGGTCGATGACCTGTTTGCCATGCGGCACTTCTTCGGCCAGGGCGCGGAACTTCTCGTCGCGGTTGCCGAGGATGATCACGTCGGAGTTGTCGATCACCGAGTCGAAGTCCGCGTTGAGCAGGGACGAGACGTGGGGGATCTTGGACTCGATGTAGTCCTTGTTGGCACCGTGGACGCGGGCGTACTCGACGTTGCTGTCGTAGATGCTCAGGTCGAAGCCCTTGCCGATCAGCATTTCCGCCAGCTCCACCAGCGGGCTTTCGCGCAGATCGTCGGTACCGGCCTTGAAGCTCAGGCCGAGCAGGGCGACTTTGCGCTTGTCGTGGCTGGAGACGATGTCGAAGGCGTTCTGCACCTGGGACTCGTTACTGCGCATCAGCGAGTTGAGCAGCGGCGCTTCGACGTCCAGGGAACCGGCGCGGAAGGTCAGGGCGCGCACGTCCTTGGGCAGGCAGGAACCGCCGAAGGCGAAGCCTGGGCGCATGTAGTACTGGGACAGGTTGAGGGTCTTGTCCTGGCAGACCACGTCCATCACTTCACGACCATCGACGCCGACGGCCTTGGCGATGTTGCCGATCTCGTTGGCGAAGGTGACCTTGGTGGCGTGCCACACGTTGCAGGTGTACTTGATCATCTCGGCGACAGCGATGTCCTTGCGGATGATCGGTGCGTCGAGTTCTTCGTACAGCGATTGCAGGACGTCGCCCGAGGCCTTGTCGAATTCGCCGATCACGGTCATCGGTGGGAAGTCGTAGTCCTTGATCGCGGTGCTTTCACGCAGGAACTCAGGGTTGACCGCGACGCCGAAGTCGACGCCGGCCTTCTTGCCGGAGCAGTCTTCGAGGATCGGGATCACCACGTTGGCGACAGTGCCCGGCAGTACGGTACTGCGCACCACGATGGTGTGGCGGGAGGTCTTGTCGCGCAGGACAAAACCGATCTCGCGGCATACCGCTTCGATGTAGTTGAGTTCCAGATCGCCGTTCTTCTTGCTGGGCGTGCCGACACAGATCATCGACAAGTCGGTGTCGCGAATCGCCTCGGCGAAGTTGGTGGTTCCGCGCAGACGACCGGTTTGAATACCTTGCGCCAGAAGTTCACCCAGACCCGGTTCAACGATCGGCGATTTACCGGCGTTGATCATGTCGATCTTGTCCTTGGCAACATCGACGCCAACGACCTCATGGCCCCGTGCAGACAGGCAACCGGCACATACCGCGCCGACGTAACCCAAACCAAATATGCTGATGCGCATCGCATTTACCTCTGTGTTATTCACGCCATTAGATGGCCGGAGTTAATGTTTGCCAGCTGTAATTACGCACTCGGAAGTTCAACGAACAGGCGTTGAGATATCCAGTGCAGGCAGACTAAGTTCCGAGTGTCTAAATAAGTGCACTCAAGTTGTGCGCAACTTGGCCTTGTTGTAGGGGCTGCCCTTAAATGTTGCCGTCCTTCCTGTTGGAAGGCTGCTCCGAGGTTGGCGATAATCCTGATTTATAGGAATAGACCCATGATAATCAGGTAGTTACACGCTCCCGGAAGCGCTTTAAGGCGGGCTATGCCATGGCCTTGTAGGGGATAGTAATGGTGCATTATCTCCTGTGTATTGACCCTGAGTTCGAGTTCCTGAGCAGTAGGTCAGGACAATATGACAACTTCGCTACTGTCGTTGGATCCCATGTAAGTCATCTCCTACAAACTCGCTGAGAATCGTTACCGGTGGTATGAGCGGTGGTTCAGGACATAGTTCCAGACCGCTGATCCTGTTTTCTGAAATTTCTTGAAATATTGCAAAAGATGGCACTGCTTTCATATTGATAGCACTTACCATTTCAGCCTTTAGTTATGGGGAGTTAAAGCGCGGGGATATTTTTATGCCACTACCGATAAAAAATTTGTGTGCCACTACTGAAAAAAATGACCTCTGTCGAGTGAAACAAAAGTTATAAATTCAGAAGAAGATATTTTGGCGCCAATTGTTTGGCGTTTTGGCGGGAGTCAAAGAGGAAAGTGACCGCTCGTCGACGCACTCGTTTGCGCGAAACCAGTGCATCGACCGAGTGCGTTATTCCGGTGCGTGATCGCGCAGGAAAACCAGATTGTCGGGTTTCGACTGTTCGGCGCTGTAGCGGTAACCCTGGACATCGAATTGCTTGAGGGCCGCCGGGTCGTTGATGCGTTCTTCTATGACGAAGCGGCTCATCATGCCCCGGGCCTTCTTGGCGTAGAAACTGATGATCTTGTACTGGCCGTTCTTCAGGTCCTTGAACTCGGTATTGATGATCCGGGCGTTCAGGGCCGTGCGCTTGACCGCCGAGAAGTATTCGTTGGAAGCCAGGTTGAGCAGCAGGTCGTCGCCCTGTTCGGCCAGGGCCTCGTTGAGCCATTCGCTGATGCGCGTGCCCCAGAAGGCGTACAGGTCCTTGCCGCGGGCGTTGGCCAGCTTGGTGCCCATTTCCAGGCGATAGGGCTGCATCAGGTCCAGCGGGCGTAGCAGGCCGTACAGGCCGGAGAGCATGCGCAGATGCTGCTGGGCGTAATCGAAATCGGCTTCGCCCAGGGTTTGCGCATTCAGGCCGGTGTACACGTCGCCCTTGAACGCCAGCAGCGCCTGCTTGGCGTTGGCCGGAGTGAAGGCCGGGGTCCAGCTGCCGAAGCGCGCGGCGTTGAGGCCGCCGATCTTGTCGGAGACGTGCATCAGTTCGCTGATTTGCGCCGGGCTCAGTTCGCGCAATTGCAGGATCAGTTCCTGGGAGTGATCGAGGTACTGCGGCTGGGTGAAGCGTTGAGTGACGGGCGGGGTCTCGAAATCGAGGGTCTTGGCGGGTGAAATCACCATCAGCATGAAGTCGTCTCCTGTAAGCGTCGGGGGATTCTAGGGTCTTGGGCGCTTTGACTCCACCTATGAAGGCAATAGGGCATGCCGCCGGTCGTCCGTCGATCGGCGATGGCCTGCTGCAGGGAGGCGCGTGTCCGCTCTCTATAAAGGGAAGGGGAGCGGCCTAGGCAATAGGGCCGAGAGACCGGCATCGGCTATAGTGCCGCGCGGGTTTTGTTATGGAGACATCCCTTTGCGCAGCGCGTTTTTTCTTTCGATCTGGCTGTTGAGTTTCGGCGCCCTGGCGGCGCCGAACGATGTGGCGACCCTGGATCGCAGCACCTGGCCGGAACAGCTTGGCAACCCGACCCTGTTC
Source organism: Pseudomonas sp. GW456-L12 (assembly GCF_059424045.1). NCBI lineage: Bacteria > Pseudomonadati > Pseudomonadota > Gammaproteobacteria > Pseudomonadales > Pseudomonadaceae > Pseudomonas > Pseudomonas sp. GW456-L12. Next base: position 18,915 of record NZ_JBWKZA010000008.1, on the reverse strand, counting down.
GACGTGGCGTCGCGGGCGGAGATCCTCACCTTCGCCCGCGCCCTGCTGGACAGCGAGGCCTGGGATGAAGCCTCGTTGAAGCAGCGCCTGGGCCTGCGGATCATCAACATGGCGTCGATCGATACCGTCCGCCAGCGGCTCTGGCGGCAATTGCTGAGCAACTACAACTTCGCCCAGCAGAGCTGCGACCAGGACGCTTCCTTCTGTTTCCTGGTGGAAGACATGGACACCCTGCGCGAGCAGGCCGGCAAGTTCCAGTTGGGCGACGACTCCTATTACGCCCGCTGGGCCGAACCGAGCCGGGCCTTCCATGAACAGTATCTGGACGAGCTGCTGCGCAAGGCCGCGCTGTTTCCCCAGAGTGCCAGCGAGATCGAGCGTTTTGGCGACTACGAGCGCAATGGCGACGAGCTCAATGACCGGCTGTTTTTGCTGACCTTCGACAGCGCCGCCAATCTCGCCCCGGACAACACCCCGTGGCTGACCGAATACCTGCGCAAGTCGAACATGAACGGCACCTTCTTCGTGCTTGGCAGCGAGTTGCAGAGCCGCCTGGAGCAGCGTTCGGTGGCTAGCCTGCAGGCCCTGTATTCGCAGCAGTGCGTGGGTGTGCTGGGCTGGGAGTATCGTTCCCACAGCCATTGGCAGGACTGGCAGGACTCGATCGAGCGCAGCGTCGAACTGGCCAAGGGCAAGCTGCCGGAAAACTACGTGCCGCTATTTCGCCCGCCCTACGGCCAGCGCCGGGCGGATGCGCAGGCCTTCTTTAACGCACAGGGCTTGCAGGTGGCGCTGTGGGACATCGATCCGCAGGACGGCGCCGGCAAGCTCAAGGGCGAACAGAGCGGCCAGCGGGTGTTGACCCTGATGCTGTTGTGGCGACACGGGGTGATCAATTTCAACGCCCGGCAGGACGCGGTGAAGACGGCATTGCCCTGGTTGCTGACGCAGACGGCGCAGAGCGGAATCGGTTGGGAGGATTGCCAGGACGCGTTTCGCTAGAAACGACGAAAGGTCCGTATTTACGGGGGGAGAGGAGGTTTTTGCCGATTTTGGCCAGGATTTCGAGGCAGGCGGACTTCCGACTTTAACGGTGCTTGGGCAGCGCGCCAAGGGCTATTCGTCACTCTGCAAAATAAACTTAAAAAAAGCGTCAAAGTGCTTTTTCCTGTCACAGGTTTTGGAGTATTACGAAGTCAGACCGCCGAAACCTGCAACACAGGTGGCGTCTCCCAAGACTCCTTTTGTGTGCACTTCACTCGAACCCCTGCGGGTGAATTCGACGGTCAATTCGAGGCGCAGCACCGCCATGGTATTGCGTCGACTGGCCCCCACATAAGGTGACCGAGTATGGATGACCACGGACGTAGCCCTTCCTCCAACCAGCCAATCCTTTATGTACTCGATACCAATGTATTGATTCACGATCCAAACGCCCTGCTGAACTTCGAAGAACACCATGTGGCGATCCCGATGATCGTCCTGGAGGAACTCGACAAGCTCAAGAGCGGCCATCACAGCGTTGCAGCGGAATGCCGCCAGGCCATTCGCCTGATCGACAAGACCCTGGGTGAGGCTTCGCCTGAAGACGTCGAGCTGGGTGTGCCTATCCAGCGTGGCAAGAGCGGCCCCAAAGGCCTGCTGTCGATCCTCATGAGCAAGCGCTCCGAGCCCAACAGCCTGCTGCCGGAAAACCTCAACGACAACATCATCATCAACCAGTTGATCGACCTGCACGCGCGCGACAAGGAGCTGCGCGTGGTGCTGGTGACCAAAGACATCAACATGCGCCTCAAGGCGCGCGCCTGTGGGATCGCCGCCGAGGACTACAGCACCGACCAGCTGGTCGACGACGTGGCCTTGCTGCCCAACGGCTTCCACAACATGACCGGTTCCTTCTGGGACCGCGTGAGCAAGGTGGAAACCCGCCAGGATCACGGCCGCACCTGGCACCAGGTGCAACTCACCGACAACCTGCCTGCGGTGCACATCAACGAGTTCATCATCGACGAACAGGGTTTCGTCGGCTGGATCAAGGAGATTCGCGCCGATGTGCTGCTGATTCTCGACCTGCATCAGGAACCCCTGTTGCACCAGGAAGCCTGGGGCCTGAAACCGCGCGACATCTATCAAGGCCTGGCGCTGTTCGCCCTGCTCGATCCGGACATCCATCTGGTCAACCTGTCCGGGGCTGCCGGTTCAGGCAAGACTATCCTGGCCCTGGCCGCGGCCATCGAGCAGACCATGGTCAGCAAGCGTTATCGGCGCATCATCGCCACCCGCAGCGTGCAGGGGCTGGACCAGGAGATCGGCTTCCTGCCGGGCACCGAAGCGGAAAAGATGGAGCCCTGGCTCGGCGCCATCACCGACAACCTCGAAGCCCTGCACATGGATGACGAAAGCACCCATGGCAGCGTCGACTACATCCTCAGCAAGGTGCCGCTGCAGTTCAAATCCCTCAACTACATTCGTGGCCGCAGCTTCCAGCAGAGCCTGATCCTGATCGACGAATGCCAGAACCTCACCCCGCACCAGATGAAAACCATCATCACCCGTGCCGGCGCCGGTTCCAAAGTGGTGTGCCTGGGCAACCTGGCGCAGATCGATACCCCTTACCTGTCCGCGACCAGCTCCGGGCTGACCTACCTCACTGAACGCTTCAAGGACTTCCCCAACGGTGTGCACATCACCCTGCAAGGGGTGCCACGCTCGATTCTGGCCGAATACGCCGAATCCCATCTGTAACCCTCGCCAGATGGGCGGCCGCGAGGCCGCCCGTTTTTTGTGTCCGAAGCAAACCTATCTTCCGTGGGAGCGGGGCTTGCCCGCGATCCAGGCAACGCGGTGCCGCAGGTCAGGCGCGGTGATGCCTTCGCGGGCAAGCCTCGCTCCTACAGGGGCGGAGTGCGTGGATAATCAAACGTGCGGAAATTTGACCCTCGGGTTTACAATCGCCTTTCCTGATCAGGAGTAAGGCTGTGCTGACTCATCTCGATTCCCAAGGTCGCGCCAATATGGTCGACGTCACCGACAAAGCCGTGACGTCCCGCGAAGCCACGGCCGAAGCCCGGGTGCGCATGCTCCCGCAAACCCTGCAAATGATCGTCAGCGGCGGTCACCCCAAGGGTGATGTGTTCGCCGTGGCGCGTATCGCCGGCATCCAGGCGGCGAAAAAGACCAGCGATCTGATCCCCCTGTGCCATCCGCTGATGCTTACCAGCGTCAAGGTCGAGCTCAGCGCCGAAGGCGAGGACAGCGTGCGCATCGTTGCCCGCTGCAAGCTGGCCGGGCAGACCGGGGTGGAAATGGAAGCCCTGACCGCCGCCAGCGTCGCCGCGCTGACCCTCTATGACATGTGCAAGGCCGTGGACCGCGGCATGACCATCGAAGGCGTGCGCTTGCTGGAGAAGCTGGGCGGCAAGAGCGGTCATTACCAGGCGGATGAACAATGAACCTGACCGTGAAGTTTTTCGCCCGCTACCGCGAGGCGTTGGGCGTGGATTCGCTGCGGGTCGCCGGTGATTTCGCCACGGTCGACGATGTGCGCGCCCTGCTGGCCCAACGCGAGGGCGCCGAGGTGCTCAGCGAGCAGAACCTGATGTGCGCCCGCAACGAAGACCTGTGCCAGCTCGACGAGCCGGTGAGTGATGGCGACGAAGTGGCGTTTTTTCCTACCGTGACCGGGGGCTGACATGGCGATTCGTGTGCAATCGGGCGCCTTCGATCCGGGGGCGGAAGTCAACGCGATGCATGCGGCGAATGTCGGCGTCGGCGCGGTGGTGAGCTTTGTCGGCTACGTGCGTGATTTCAACGATGGCCTGGATGTGGCCGGGATGTTTCTCGAGCATTACCCGGGCATGACCGAAAAGGCCCTCGGCAAGATCGCCGCCGAGGCCGAACAGCGCTGGCCGTTGCTCAAGCTGGAAGTGCTGCATCGCATCGGCGCGCTGGAGCCGGGCGAGCCGATCGTCTTCGTCGGCGCCGCCAGCGCCCACCGCCAGGCGGCGTTCGACGCCTGTGCCTTTGTCATGGACTACCTGAAAACCCGCGCGCCGTTCTGGAAGAAGGAAACCACCGCCGATGGCCCACGCTGGGTGGAAGGTCGCGACAGCGATCATGCGGCGGCGGATCGTTGGAAAGAATGATTGCCTGATTCATCGGTATTGACCGCAAGTCCTTATCGCGGGCAAGCCTCGCTCCTACGCTGTCTGTAGGAGCGAGGCTTGCCCGCGATAGGCCCTCAACTGCACCCTCCATTTCCCTGTTTTTTGCCATTTCTGTCTCTCGACCAAAGGCCGGCTGAGCCGCATCCGCTGCGTTGACGAAATATACGTAAAAGTCCAGTATGGATTTACAAGTACAAACAAGGTTCCACCGTTTCACTCCTTTCTTCTGTCTTGCCAAACCAACAACAACCCGCGAGAGAACGAATATGAAGAAACTCCCCCTCATCACTGGCCTGGCCCTGAGCCTGTTGGCGTGCAGCAGCCTGTTCGCCGCCGAGAAAACCCTGCGCATCGGCATCGAGGCGGCTTATCCGCCGTTCGCCTCGAAAACCGACAAGGGCGAGATCGTCGGTTTCGACTACGACATCGGCAATGCCCTGTGCGCGCAGATGCAGGTCAAGTGCCTATGGGTCGAGGGTGAATTCGACGGCCTGATTCCCTCCTTGAAAGTGAAGAAGATCGACATGGCGCTGTCGTCGATGACCATCAACGAAGACCGCAAGAAGTCGGTCGACTTCACCCACAAGTACTACTTCACTTCCTCGCGGCTGGTGATGAAGGAAGGCGCCACGGTCGATGACCAATACGCCAGCCTCAAGGGCAAGAACGTCGGTGTGCAACGGGCGACCACCACTGACCGCTACGCCACCGAGGTGTTCGAGCCCAAGGGCATCAACGTCAAGCGCTACAGCAACAACGAAGAGATCTACATGGACCTGGCGGCCGGGCGCCTCGATGCGATTTTCGCGGACACCATCCCGCTGAATGACTTCCTGTCGATGCCGCGCGGCAAGGGCTATGCGTTTGTCGGGCCGGAACTGAAGGACCCGAAATACGTGGGTGAGGGCGCGGGGATCGCGGTGCGCAAGGGCAATGCCGAGCTGGTTGGCCAGTTGAATAGCGCCATCGATGGCATTCGCGCCAGTGGCGAATATCAGAAGATTTCCGAGAAGTACTTCAAGTCCGACATCTACGGCGACTGATGTCATGTGGCGTTCGTGAGGACGCCATCGCGGGCAAGCCTCGCTCCTGTGGTTTTGTAGGAGCGAGGCTTGCCCGCGATGCTTTTAGAGGCTGTCAGCCCTTCAATTCCTTCAGGTGCTTGTACACCGTCGCCCGCCCCATGTTCAGCACATTGGCCACATAGTTGGCGGCGCTTTTGCCCTTGAACGCACCTTCGGCGTGCAGCGCCAGCACCAGTTCGCGCTTGTGTTCGCGGGTCAGCAGGTTCAGGCCCAGCTGCCGTTCGCGCAGCCAGTTGTGCAGGAAGGTGTTGATGCGTTCCTGCCAGTCGTCGCGAAACAGCGAGTCCGGTTGCGGGACCAGTTTGCTCGGCGAGAGGAACAGGTCCAGCGCTGCCTTGGCATTCTCGAATAGCGAAATATTCAGGTTGATGCACAGCACCGCCAGCGGCTGGCCGCTGCCGTCGCGCAGTACGCTGCTGAGGCTGCGGATCTTCTGGCCGTCCCAGTTGAGCTTTTCGTAGGGGCCGATATTCCGCTCATTGGCATCCTCGCCGAGCATGTCTTCGAGGGCGGAGTCGTCGCCCACTTCGCGCTTGGAGATGTTGTTGGCGATGTAGTCGATCTTCTGCGTGCGCAGATCGTGGATGACCACCTCGGCATGGGGGAAGAACAGCGTGGCGATGGCATCGGCGATCGCCCGGAAGTTATCCAGGACAGGGTCCTGCGCGGGTGAGGTCATGGGTGGTTCTCCAGGCGGTGTCAGCGCCCTGCGAGGCAGGGCGCTGCGAGTGTGCCGCAATCGTTGGGGCACGTCACTGAGCGGGGTCAGCCGAGGCGGGCGGGGGAGAGCATGGCGGCGTCCAGGCCAAAGCGCGCCAGTTGCTCCGGCAAGGCTTCGCCACGCACCAGGGCGGCGCTGGCCTGGCCCATGGCCGGCGAGGTCTGGATGCCGTAGCCGCCTTGCGCGGCGACCCAGAACAGGCCCGGTACCTGGGTGTCGAAGCCGGCCAGCAGGTCGCCGTCGCTGACGAAGCTGCGCAGGCCGGCCCAGGTCCGGGTCGGACGGCGAATGGTCAGGGTGGTGGCCTCTTCGATCTGGTAGATGCCCATGGCGATGTCCAGCTCTTCCGGCTGCACGTCGTGGGGCTCCACCGGGTCGGCGTTGGCCGGCGAGCCGAGGAACATGCCGGCGTCGGGCTTCATGTAGAAGGATTCGTCGAGGCTCACCAGCATCGGCCAGTGGTGGATATCGACGCCTTCGGGGCCGGCGAAGATAAAGGCTGCGCGGCGTTTCGGCTGCAGGCCCAGGGGGCGGGCGCCGGCCATGGCGCCGACCTGGTCGGCCCAGGCGCCGGCGGCGTTGATCAGGATGGGCGCGCTGAAGGTCTGGCCGGCGGTCCGTACCTGCCATTGGCCTTGTTCGTCGCGGCTCAGTCCCAGCACTTCACAGTCGGTACGCACCTCGCCCTGGTTGCGCCGGATGCCGCGCAGGTAACCCTGGTGCAGGGCGTCGGTGTCGATGTCGCTGGCGCTTGGGTCGTAGAGGGCGCCGTGGACCTTCTCGCGACGCAGGATCGGCAGGCGCGCGCAGGCTTCGTCGGCGCTCAGCAGCTGCATCTCCGGCACCGTGGCCTTGGCGCTCAGGTACTGGTTGTTCAGCTCGCTGGGGTCGCCGGTGAAGTCCACGGTCATTTCGCCGCGCGGGGTCAGCAGCGGGTGCTCGCAGAACCCTTGCGGCGGGGCATCGAAAAAGTCCCGGCTGGCCAGGGTCAGGGCGCGTACCTGGGGCGTGCCATAGGCGGCGGTATAGAGCGCCGCGGAGCGCCCGGTGGAGTGATAGGCCGGATGCGATTCGCGTTCCAGCACCAGCACCCGGCCATGGCGCGACAGCCAGTAGCCGGTGGAGGCACCGGCAATGCCGCCGCCGATGATGATGAAGTCTGCCTGGGTCATTCGAGCCTCCGGAAAAAGAGTCAATGCAAATCCCTGTAGGAGCGAGCTTGCTCGCGATGAGGTCGCCAACGACACCGCGTAGTGTTCAGTTTTTTATCGCGAGCAAGCTCGCTCCTACAGGTTCGTTCATGCGTTGCGTTGCAGGTGATAGAGCGCATTGGCCAGGGCGATGTCTTCCAGGCCCAGGCCGATGGAGCGGAAGAACACGTGGCGCCCCGGCTCCGGTCGTTGCGCCAGGTCGCTGAGCAGTTCGGGCAGGTCGCCGAGAATCGCCGCCTTGTCCCAGCCATGCTGTTCGCCGGCGATCAGCATCTCGCCGGCCGAGCCGGGGGTGGTCTGACGATAGTCGCAATACACCTGCATGTCCTTCAGTGCGGCGGGCGGCACTTCGTGGGCCCGTGGCGCGTTGGTGCTGATGGAGGTGATCAGCGCCGGCTTGCGCAAGGTGCGCGGGTCGATCACCGGGCCGGCGGAGGAGGTGCAGAGCATGATGACGTCGGCGTCCTGCAGGGCATCATCGAGCTGGCTGGCGACCTGCAGGCGCGGGTCGAGGGCCTTCAGGTGCGCGATGTTCTCGGCGGATTTGCCGGCCAGGCCAGGGGAGTACAGGCGGATGGATTGCCACTCGCGCAGGGCTTGCACGTAATGCAGGTGGGCCTGGGCCACCGGGCCGCTGCCAATGATCGCCAGGTGTCTGGTGTCGGCCGGCGCCAGGGCGTCGACGGCCACGGCGGTGGTGGCCGCAGTGCGCGCGGTGGTCAGTTCGCCAGCGTCACAGAGCAGCAGCGGCTGGCCGCTGTCCATGGACATCAGCAGGGTCCAGGCGGTGACCAGCGGACCTTCGGCGCGGACGATATAGGGCGAGGTCTTGACCCCGTAGACCCGCTCTTCGGCCAGCACGCCCAGGTAGTTGATAAAGTCCCCGGCGCCCTGGGGAAACTCCACCAGCTGTTGCGCCGGCTGCACGGCAAGTCCGGCGGCCAGGTCGTGGAACAGCTTGCGCAAAACCTGCGGCACGTCGACCTGCGCCAGCAACTGGCGGGCCTGAGGCTGGGTCATCACGGACGGCGTGCTGGACATGCGGGTGCTCCCAAGAAATAAACTAATTTGTCTATTATGGACTTTTAGTTTTGTCGGGCAATATCCAGGCGAAAAAAAACGCAGCCTATGGTCGGGCTGCGTTTTTTTGCGGGCAGGCTTGTATCTGTAGGAGCGAGGCTTGCCCGCGAGGCGTCATTGCTGACACCGCGCGTTATCGTTCATCGCGAGCAAGCTTCGCTCCTACAACGATGCTGCTCAGGCTTTCGGGCGTTTGCGCTCCACGGGGCGCAGCAGCTCGGTCGGCGGCATTTCGCAACTGATCTTGCGCCCCAGCAGCGCTTCGATCGACGGCAACTGATAGGAGTCGTCCTCGCCGGCGAAGCTGATGGACACGCCGTCGGCGCCCGCCCGGCCAGTGCGGCCGATACGGTGCACGTAGTCGTCCGGCACTTCCGGCAGGGTGAAGTTGATCACGTGGCTGATGCCGTCGATGTGGATGCCACGACCGGCGACATCGGTGGCCACCAGTACGCGGATCTTGCCTTCGCGGAAGCCTTCCAGGGTCTTGATGCGCTTGTGCTGCGGCACGTCGCCGGACAGCTGGGCGGCGTTCACGCCGTCGCGTACCAGGCGTTCCTCGATGCGCCGCACTTCATCCTTGCGGTTGGCGAAGACCATGACCCGTTCCCAGCCATTGTCGTTGACCAGGTTGTACAGCAGCTTGTACTTGTCGGCGCCGGCCACCGCGTAGATGTGCTGTTCGACGTTGGCGTTGGCCACGTTCTCGGCCTCGATTTCGACGATGGCCGGGTCGGTGGTCCACTGCTTGGCCAGGTTCATCACGTCGTCGGTGAAGGTGGCGGAGAACAGCAGGGTCTGGCGTTCGCTTTTCGGCGGGGTCTGGCGAATGATCTGGCGTACCTGGGGGATGAAGCCCATGTCGAGCATGCGGTCGGCTTCGTCCAGCACCATCACTTCGACCATGTCCAGGTGCACGTCGCCGCGCTGGTTGAAGTCCAGCAGGCGGCCCGGGGTGGCCACCAGAATGTCGCAATGCCGGGCTTCGAGGTGCTTGAGCTGTTTGTCGAAGTCCATGCCGCCAACAAAGGTCATCACGTTGAGACCGGTGTATTTGGTCAGGCTGGCCGCATCCTTGGCGATCTGTACCACCAGTTCGCGGGTCGGCGCGATGATCAGCGCCCGCGGCTCGCCCATGTAGCGCTCTTTCGGCGGTGGGGTCTGCAGCAGCTGGGTGATGATCGAGATCAGGAACGCGGCGGTCTTGCCGGTACCGGTCTGGGCGCGGCCGATGGCGTCTTTGCCGGCCAGGGTGAACCCCAGTACCTGCGCCTGGATCGGCGTGCAGTAGGGGAAACCCAGGTCGTGGATCGCGTGCATCAGTTCCGGCGCGAGTTTGAAGTCGTGGAAGCGGGTCTTGCCTTCCTGCGGTTCGACGACGAAGTCTTCCAGTTCCCAGGTGCTCACCGGTGGTTTCGGCGCGCGTGGGCGGCGCGGCTGCTCGGCCTTGGGCTTGTCGCTGCGCGGCGCGGTCTGGGCCACTGGGGCCACTGGGGCCACCGGCTCTTGCCTGGCCACGGAGGCGGGCGCGGTCCGTTCCGGCTGATGGCCGTCGGTACGGCTGCTGGGGCTGGAGGAAGAGGGGCTGGAGCCTGGCGCGAGCTGCTCAGCCTCGCTTTTACCGAAGATTTTCTTGAGTGCTTTGAGCACGGTCATCTCATCAATTGGTTAAGGAATGTACGCCGGGCAGTGTAATGCAAGAATCGGGCGCGGCGTAGTGGATTGCTCAACGGGCTACCTAACTTATCGATTCAGCGCAAACGCTCGCCGAGCCAGGCGCCGATATCGCGAATTTCTTCGGGTAACACTTCGTGGCCCATTGGGTATTCCTGCCATGTCACGGTGACACCATGGTGTTTCAGGTACTCGTAGGCGGTGCGGCCCATGGCGTTCTGCACCACTTCGTCGTACTGGCCGTGCAGGCACAGGGTCGGAATCCGCTGCTGGCTGGCCGACAGTTCCAGTTCATCGCTGAAAGTCGGGGCATAGGTGGAGAGGGCAAGCACGCCACCCAGCGGGCCCTGCCATTTAAGGAAGGCGGTGTGCAGGACGACCGCACCACCCTGAGAAAAGCCGGCGAGGAAAATCCGCGAAGGGTCTATTCCGCTGGCGCGCTGTTCTTCGATCAGGTCGCTCAGGCGTTTGGCCGACTCGTCCAGCTGTTCGCGGTTGATCGCGCGCGCCGGGCTCATGGCCAGAATGTCGTACCAGCTGGGCATGGCATAACCGCCATTGATGGTCACGGCGCGGGTCGGTGCCTGGGGCAGGACGAAGCGGGTGGTCAACAGGCTTTCCTGCAGCGCTTCGGCCACCGGCAGGAAGTCGTAGCGGTCGGCGCCCAGGCCATGGAGCCAGATCACACAGGCATCGACGGGCTTGCTGGGCTGAAGAATCAAGGGCTCGGTCATGGTTGCTCCAAATATGTGCGCACGCGCCCAAGCGGTGCGTGATCGAGGTGCGCGGTCGGTTGATCAGTGAAGAAGATGTCGCAAGGCTGCAAGTTTTGCTCTTGACCCCGGGCTGAACCGCTTTAGCCAGCACTCTGGTACGGGCTTTGCTATAGCCGTTGCGTGAAGTGATTGCGTTCACCCTGCCGGTAACACTATCAGGCTACTGGCGGGTGTGGGATAGCAAAGATCCGATGATGGACGTTCGCCAGTGGCCGCTACGGGCTTCGCGAACATGCAAGGGCTACAGCCCGTTCGGTCGCTTGGTGAGTATGGGTTTTCTCTTAAATGGATTTTCTCCTACTAGACTCATAGCTAAAGTCCTACGCCGCTTGACCCTATAAAAAGCCAACACGGGTCAGCAGTGCCTCATAAGGGTGCGGCAGGACTCAAGCTCCGACACAACAAGAGCAAAACTGGAGGTTTGAATGAAGATGTTGAAATCCACCCTGGCTGTGGTCACGGCCGCCGCGGTACTGGGTATGAGCGGCTTCGCGCAGGCGGGTGCGACCCTGGATGCGGTGCAGAAGAAAGGCTTTGTGCAGTGCGGTGTGAGCGACGGTCTGCCGGGCTTCTCGGTACCGGACGCCACCGGCAAGATCCTCGGCATCGACGCCGACATCTGCCGCGCCGTGGCCGCCGCGGTATTCGGCGACGCGACCAAAGTGAAATTCAGCCAGTTGAACGCCAAGGAGCGTTTCACCGCGCTGCAATCGGGCGAAATCGACATCCTGTCGCGCAACACCACCATGACCAGTTCCCGCGACGCGGGCATGGGCCTGAAATTCCCGGGCTTCATCACCTACTACGACGGCATCGGTTTCCTGGTGAACAACAAGCTGGGCGTCAAGAGCGCCAAGGAACTGGACGGCGCGACCATCTGCATCCAGGCCGGCACCACCACCGAGCTGAACGTGTCCGACTACTTCCGCGGCAACGGCCTGAAATACACCCCGATCACCTTCGACACCTCCGATGAAAGCGCCAAGTCGCTGGAGTCCGGGCGTTGCGACGTGCTGACCTCCGACAAGTCCCAGCTGTTCGCCCAGCGCAGCAAGCTGGCTTCGCCGAAGGACTATGTGGTTCTGCCGGAAACCATTTCCAAGGAACCGCTGGGCCCGGTCGTGCGTAACGGCGACGACGAGTGGCTGGCCATCATCCGCTGGACGGGCTACGCCATGCTCAACGCCGAAGAGGCCGGCATTACGTCGAAGAACGTCGAGGCCGAAGCCAAGTCCACCAAGAACCCGGACGTTGCGCGTCTGCTGGGTGCCGACGGCGAATACGGCAAGGACCTGAAGCTGCGCAAGGACTGGGTGGTACAGATCGTCAAGCAAGTCGGCAACTACGGCGAAGTGTTCGAGAAGAACCTCGGCAAGAGCACTCCGCTGGAGATCGATCGCGGCCTGAACGCGCTATGGAACAACGGCGGCATTCAATACGCACCACCAGTGCGCTGATGGTTCTATCGCCCGGCGGGCCAACCGCCGGGTGATGTTCTTGTTCCATTATTTCCGGGGCACTTCATGCAAAACTCAATCGGCGCACCTAAGCAGAGGCTCAGTCTCAGCGATCCACGAGTGCGTGCGTGGCTATTCCAGATCATCACCGTCGTGGCCGTGATCTCGCTTGGCTGGTACTTGTTCGATAACACGCAAACCAACCTTCAGCACCGGGGGATTACCTCCGGCTTCGACTTTCTCGAGCGCAGCGCCGGCTTCGGCATCGCTCAGCACCTGATCTCCTACACCGAAGCGGACAGCTATGCCCGGGTGTTCGTGATCGGCCTGCTCAACACCCTGCTGGTGACGTTCATCGGCGTGATCCTGGCGACCATCCTCGGTTTCATCATCGGTGTGGCGCGCCTGTCGCAGAACTGGATCATCAGCAAACTGGCGACCGTGTATGTGGAAGTGTTCCGCAACATTCCGCCGCTGCTGCAAATCCTGTTCTGGTATTTCGCGGTGTTCCTGACCATGCCGGGGCCGCGCAACAGCCACAACTTCGGCGACACCTTCTTCGTCAGCAGCCGTGGCCTGAACATGCCGGCGGCCCTGGTGGCCGACGGCTTCTGGCCGTTCGTGATCAGCCTGGTGATAGCCATCGTTGCCATCGTGCTGATGTGCCGCTGGGCCAACAAGCGCTTCGAAGACACCGGCGTGCCGTTCCACAAGTTCTGGACCGGTCTGGCGCTGTTCCTGGTGATCCCGGCACTGTGCATGCTGGTGTTCGGCGCCCCGGTGCACTGGGAAATGCCCGAGCTCAAGGGCTTCAACTTCGTCGGTGGCTGGGTGCTGATCCCGGAACTGCTGGCCCTGACCCTGGCCCTGACCGTCTACACCGCGGCGTTCATCGCCGAGATCGTGCGTTCGGGGATCAAGTCGGTGAGCCACGGCCAGACCGAGGCGGCCCGCTCCCTCGGCCTGCGCAACGGTCCGACCCTGCGCAAGGTGATCATCCCGCAAGCCCTGCGGGTGATCATTCCGCCGCTGACCAGCCAATACCTGAACCTGGCGAAGAACTCGTCCCTGGCGGCGGGTATCGGTTATCCGGAAATGGTTTCGCTGTTCGCCGGCACCGTGCTCAACCAGACCGGCCAGGCCATCGAAGTCATTGCCATCACCATGAGCGTGTACCTGGCGATCAGCATCAGCATTTCCCTGCTGATGAACTGGTACAACAAGCGCATTGCGCTGATCGAGCGGTGAGGAAACGCGCATGAGCACTCATACTTTCAAACCCGACATGCCACCGCCGAGCAGCAGCATCGGGATCGTGGCGTGGATGCGGGCACACATGTTCTCCAGCTGGATCAACACCCTGCTGACCCTGTTTGCCTTCTACCTGATCTACCTGGTGGTGCCGCCGATCCTCAGCTGGGCGATTTTCGACGCCAACTGGGTGGGCACCACCCGCGCCGACTGCACCAAGGAGGGCGCCTGCTGGGTGTTCATCCAGCAGCGCTTCGGCCAGTTCATGTACGGCTACTACCCGGCGGACCTGCGCTGGCGCGTGGACCTGACGGTGTGGCTGGCGGTGATTGGCGTGGCGCCCTTGTTCATCGCCCGGGTTCCGCACAAGGCCATTTATGGCCTGAGCTTCCTGGTGCTGTACCCGATCATTGCCTACTTCCTGCTGCATGGCGGTCTGTTTGGCATGGCCAACGTCGCCACCAGCCAGTGGGGCGGCCTGATGCTGACCCTGGTGATCGCCACCGTCGGCATCGCCGGCGCCTTGCCGCTGGGCATCGTGCTGGCCTTGGGGCGACGCTCGAACATGCCGGCGATTCGTGTGGTCTGCGTGACCTTCATCGAGTTCTGGCGTGGCGTGCCGTTGATCACCGTGCTGTTCATGTCCTCGGTAATGCTGCCGCTGTTCCTGCCCGAAGGCATGAACTTCGACAAGCTGCTGCGGGCGCTGATCGGGGTGATCCTGTTCCAGTCGGCCTACATCGCCGAAGTGGTGCGCGGCGGGTTGCAGGCGATTCCCAAGGGGCAGTACGAAGCAGCCGCGGCCATGGGCCTGGGCTACTGGCGCAGCATGGGCCTGGTGATCCTGCCGCAAGCCCTGAAGCTGGTGATCCCCGGCATCGTCAACACCTTCATCGCCCTGTTCAAGGACACTAGCCTGGTGATCATCATCGGCCTGTTCGACCTGCTCAACAGCGTGAAACAAGCCGCCGCCGACCCGAAATGGCTGGGCATGGCCACCGAAGGCTATGTCTTCGCGGCCCTGGTGTTCTGGATTTTCTGTTTTGGTATGTCCCGCTACTCCATGCATCTGGAGCGTAAGTTGGACACAGGCCACAAGCGTTAGGAGTATCTCCATGAGTGAAGCGATCAAAAAGCCTGTGAGCCCTGAAGGCATTATTCAGATGCAGGGCGTGAACAAGTGGTACGGCCAGTTCCACGTGCTCAAGGACATCAACCTCAACGTCAAGCAGGGCGAGCGTATCGTCCTGTGCGGGCCTTCGGGCTCGGGCAAGTCCACCACCATCCGCTGCCTGAACCGCCTGGAAGAACACCAGCAGGGCCGCATTGTGGTCGATGGTGTGGAGCTGACCAACGACCTCAAGCAGATCGAGGCGATCCGCCGTGAAGTCGGCATGGTGTTCCAGCACTTCAACCTGTTCCCGCACCTGACCATCCTGCAGAACTGCACCCTGGCGCCGATGTGGGTACGTAAGATGCCCAAGCGCAAGGCCGAGGAAATCGCCATGCATTACCTGGAGCGCGTACGCATTCCGGAGCAGGCGAACAAGTACCCGGGCCAGCTCTCCGGCGGTCAGCAGCAGCGCGTGGCAATTGCCCGGGCGCTGTGCATGAAGCCGAAGATCATGCTGTTCGACGAGCCGACGTCGGCCCTCGACCCGGAAATGGTGAAAGAGGTTCTGGACACCATGATCGGCCTGGCCGAAGACGGCATGACCATGCTCTGCGTGACTCACGAAATGGGTTTTGCGCGCACCGTGGCCAACCGGGTGATCTTCATGGACAAGGGTGAAATCGTCGAACAGGCCGCGCCTAACGACTTCTTCGACAACCCGCAGAACGAGCGGACCAAGCTGTTCCTGAGCCAGATCCTGCACTGATCCAGGTACCGTCTTGAAAATGAACCCGGCCTGGCGCCGGGTTTATTTTTGCCTGGGATTTCACGACGTCGCGACGCGTGCCTGGTGCGGATCGTTGTCGGCCGCGGGCGCTTGTTGTTCGCTGAGTGCCTGCACGTCGGCCATCAGCTGCGGATGACGATCGAGCAGGCGCATCAACATGAACAGCGGCTGGGGCGGGGCGACCTCGCCGCGTTCGTAGCGGGAGAAGGCGTTGTGCCCGCCGCCGGAGAGCAGCTTTACCGCATCCTTCTGCGAGAGGTGCAGCTTGCGGCGGATGCGTTTCATCTCGCTGGCCATGAACTGCCGGCAATCTTCCAGCAATTGGTCGCCGGCGCTGGCGTAACGTTCGGCGCTGGCCGGGTCGAATTCGACTTCCCCACAGGCCTGGCACTCCCAGCCATCCAGGCCGTCGATTTGCCGCAGCAGGTGCTTGTAATCGATCAGCTCGCTGCGATTGTTGAACGGCTGCATGCCGGCCGGGGCACCGCAGCTGACGCATTGTCTTTGTTTCATGGGTGTTTCTCCTTGAAGGAGATCACTGGGGGACCGCCGCCGGGGCGGTAAGTGACTTTGATGTACAGCTCCACGGAATCGATGTGCGTGTAATACACGTCCTGCCAGATTCGATGATCGAGATAGCTGGTCATCGACTTGTAGAGCATTTTCCCCTGCAGCCCGGCAATCACCTGCTGCATGTCCCGGCAGGTCAGGCCGAGGTGCCGGCCGCTGACCAGGGCGGTTCGGGTAAAGGCGGCTGCCCCCAGACGGGCGACATCCGCCTTGATCACCGACAGGTCGTAATGAGGTGTGTGCTTTTCCATAAGACACCTGGAGTCGAGATGAAATTACCCTTAAAGGGTTTTTTTGGCAATCGGATTTCCTTTCCGCTTGCTACATGCACATGTCGGCTTTGTTGTTCACCCACGCGAAGCTGACTAATATGCCAAAAAAATTCATCCGATGATTGGATGAAAAGGCGACGGCATATGACAGACACTTCTCCTTTGATTAAACGTTCCCTGGTCGATCAGGCCCTGGAACAGCTGCGCCAACGCATCAATGACGGTGTATGGGGCATCGGCCAGCGCCTGCCGACCGAGCCGGAGCTGGCGGCGGAGCTGGGCATCAGCCGCAATACCGTGCGCGAGGCCATGCGGGTCCTGGCGTTTTCCGGCCTGGTGGAGATTCGCCAGGGCGACGGTAGTTACCTGCGGGCGGTGGTCGATCCGCTGGACACCCTCAAGGCCTTGTCCCAGTGCTCCCTGGAGCAGGCGCGCGAAACCCGGCAGATCATCGAGACGGAGGCCATCGGCCTGGCGGCCCTGCGGCGTACCGACCAGGACCTGCTGGCGTTGCGCGAAGCCCTGGCTCTCAGTGGCGATCACTATCACGGCGATCTGGAGAGCTATATCGCCTGCGACCTGGTGTTTCACGGGCGCCTGGTGGACGCCGCGCATAACCCCACCCTCAGCGAGCTGTACCGCTATTTCTCCAGCGTGGTCGGCGCGCAACTGCGCCAGACCCTGAACATCCATCCCCGGCGCCAGGCGGTGTTCGATCTGCACATCGACCTGCTGGACGCCGTCGAGCAGCGCGACCCGGAGCGGGCCAAGGCCATTTCCCGGCAGTTGATCAATGAACCTTGAGACCGAGAGCACCATGTCCAGCCACCAGGCCAATAACCCGCCACCTATTGCTGTCCCTCGACGCGAGGCCGAGCTCGAAGAGTTGTTGATCGACGCCGAAGCCGACGATGCCGAGGTCCAGCAGGGCCACCCGGCGCCGAGTCGCCCGTGGCTGTTGCTGCTGGGGCTGATCCTGGTGGCGCTGAACCTGCGTCCGGCACTGTCGAGCATGGCACCGCTGCTCAGCGAGGTGTCGCACAGCCTCGGGCTGTCGGCGGCCCAGGCCGGGCTGCTGACCACCTTGCCGGTGCTGTGCCTGGGCCTGTTCGCCCCCCTGGCCCCGGTGCTGGCGCGGCGCTTTGGCGCCGAGCGCGTGGTGCTTGGCATCCTGCTGACGCTGGCGGGCGGGATCATCCTGCGCAGTTCCCTGGGAGACGTCGGACTGTTCGCCGGCAGCATCCTCGGTGGTGCCAGCATCGGCGTGATCGGGGTGTTGCTGCCGGGCATCGTCAAGCGCGATTTCGCCAAACACGCGGGCACCATGACCGGCGTCTACACCATGGCCCTGTGCCTGGGCGCGGCGATGGCCGCGGGGGCGACCGTGCCCTTGAGCCAGCACTTCGATAACAGCTGGGCGCTGGGCCTCGGCTTCTGGGTGCTGCCGGCGCTGGTAGCGGCGCTGTTCTGGCTGCCCCAGGTCGGCAAGCGGCAGGGCGCGCACCATGTGGCCTATCGGGTGCGCGGTTTGCTGCGCGACCCGCTGGCCTGGCAAGTGACGCTGTACATGGGCCTGCAATCCTCGTTGGCCTACATCGTATTCGGCTGGTTGCCGTCGATCCTTATCGGTCGCGGCCTGAGCCCGACCCAGGCGGGGCTGGTGCTGTCCGGCTCGGTGATCGTCCAGCTCGCCAGTTCGCTGGCCGCGCCCTGGCTGGCAACGCGGGGCAAGGATCAGCGCCTGGCGATCGTAGTCGTGATGCTGCTGACCCTCGGCGGCCTGTTCGGCTGCCTGTATGCCCCGCTCGATGGCCTGTGGGGCTGGGCGATCCTGCTGGGCGTGGGGCAGGGCGGTACTTTCAGCCTGGCGCTGACCCTGATCGTCCTGCGTTCGAAGGACGCCCATGTGGCCGCCAATCTGTCGAGCATGGCCCAGGGCTTTGGCTACACCCTGGCCTCCATGGGGCCGTTCGCGGTCGGCCTGGTGCACGACTGGACCGGTGGCTGGACGGCCCTGGGCTGGATTTTCGCGGTGATCGGCCTGGGGGCCATAGTCGCCGGCCTGGGGGCCGGGCGCTCGCTCTATGTGCAGGTCGAAAGCGAAAAAATCTGATCCGTCCCACTGTCGGTATTTGCGCGGCGAATGCCGATAGTGTTTCCCGGGTTTGCAGACTATCGTGCAGGCATCTTTCCCCGAGTCGGAGCCTGTTTCATGAGTGACGCCCACCGCGCCTTGATCACTGAGTTCTATAGCGCCTTCCAGCGCCTGGATGCCGAGGCCATGGCCGCCTGCTACACCGAGGATGTGCTGTTCAGTGATCCGGCGTTCGGCGAACTGCGCGGCCGCGATGCCGCTGACATGTGGCGCATGCTCACCACCCGGGCCAAGGATTTCTCCCTGGTCTTCGACAAGGTCCGCGCTGACCAGCGCAGCGGCGAAGCCCACTGGGTGGCGACTTACCTGTTCAGCCAGACTGGCAATACCGTGGTCAACGATATCCAGGCGCGTTTTGTGTTTCGTGA
The DNA here is from genome assembly GCF_059424045.1 of Pseudomonas sp. GW456-L12. Taxonomy (NCBI): domain Bacteria; kingdom Pseudomonadati; phylum Pseudomonadota; class Gammaproteobacteria; order Pseudomonadales; family Pseudomonadaceae; genus Pseudomonas; species Pseudomonas sp. GW456-L12. Next base: position 228 of record NZ_JBWKZA010000008.1, on the reverse strand, counting down.
CGGCAAGATCTGCGAGCACCACGATCATTTCAATATGTGGCGCTGGGCCCGCCAGGCCCTGGGGACCAAGGGCCTGATCCTCGGCTGGACCCCGCTGCTGAAAAACGCCGTGCGCGCCCAGGCCCGCAAAGGCCTGAAAGCCTTCCAGGCCGGCCGCTGAATCTTCGCCTCTGGTAAGATCGCGGCTTGTTATCCACACGCCGCGATCACTGTGACCCGCCCCAGCCC